>CAZUOJ010000055.1:0-12680 GCA_964622325.1 uncultured Armatimonadia bacterium | reverse complement strand
GAAGATATGTGGATTGTGGCGGGGCGTTCCCAGCCGCAGGATTTGCCGCCCGGCACTGTCGCTGCCGATTCTGGCCATCATACATCTGTTTGGGCGCTCACAAGAGAAGGCCGTCTTGAACATGTGCTTACAGTGCCCAGCGCCGGCGATTGTTCGTATTGTGGCCTTGCCTGGGGCCCGAAGGGCGAAATTTTGATGAGCTATTATTCGCAACACGAACGCCTTCCTCTGCCCCAGGGGCAGCCCACGCCGGCAGATATTTTTTTAGCTCGTTTCCGCCTTTAGCGTCTGGCATTTAACATTTTGGCTTTTTGTGCCAAAAGGGAGATTACACAATGAATCACATTTTGTGGAGTCTGGGCTTAATAATTGTCCTGGCCGCCTGTGGCGGGGCTGCAGATTCCTCTTTTTGGCAGCCCGGAAAAGTGCGCGAGCTGTTCATTTCGGGCCTCCCCGCTGATGAAGCCGCCTTGAAGATGTGGGCGGAAAACGGCGTTAATTGCGTCACGGGCGTCCCGCCGGAATTGGCGCACAAAATTGGCCTGCGCACGCGTTCCTGGTTCACAATGAATTATATGGACAGCCGCAATATGCCCGAAGAACGGATCAAATCTATGGCGGCAGTGCGCGTGGATGGCAGCTTTCTGCGTCCTTATGATCCGCTTTTCCCCACAGTGGGCCAATATGGCTGGACAGCCTGTATTAACAATCCTTTATGGCAAGAACATGCCCAAAATATTTTTCGCAATATGGGCAGAAACGGCTATGACGGCTGTCATGTAGATTTTGCCTCGCATTATGAAAATTGTTTTTGTGAGCACTGTCAGAAGCATTTTCGAGAATGGGCGGCGCAGCACGGGCTGGGAACTTTATCCTTAACAGAAGCGACGCAGGCGGCGGATCTGCCCACACGAATGAAGCTGCGCGAATTTCGCATTCAATGCGTGATGGATTTTCTGGAAAGCCTGCGCGCCGCCGCCCGCGTATTTCAGCCTGATTTTGCTTTAGATGGCACATGGCATCAGGATAATGGGAGCACTTATCAATGGGCGTACGGCAATCATTTTGATTTGATGTGTATCGAGGGGACGACATGGGGGCCCTTCCCGCCGGCCAGCACACAGATTCCCTGGCTAAAATTAGCGCATGCGCTCAGCCGACGGCCGAACAGGCAGCCTGTGGCGATGTCCGTGACATATCATTTGCTGACAGACGAGCAGGGGCGCTTGCGCCATGGGCGGATGGCGGCCGATCGCCTTCGTGTGGCTCTGGCAGAGATTATCAGCGAGGGGGCTGTCTCCTGGCTGGGCCTGGGCGGCCCCCAAACAGGCAATTTGCTCAAGGAACATCAGGAAATTGTGAAAGCTTATTATCGTTTGGCGCGAGATATGGAGCCTTTGCTCGTCGGCGCTCAGGAGATTGCAGAAATTGGCTTGCTATTTTCGCCCCGTTCCTTTTTATTGCGCCATGATTCGCGCCTACAACTTTATGCCTTCTGTCAAGCGCTCGCCAAGGCGCATATTCCCTACAGGATTTTTTCGGATGTGAATGTGCGCGCAAGCGATTTGGCAGCCGTGCCCGGGCTTGTGCTATTGGATGGCCGGGCACTTTCCGACGAGGCCTGCGCCGCTATAACGAACTATGTGGAAAATGGGGGGAAGCTGC
This sequence comes from uncultured Armatimonadia bacterium, assembly GCA_964622325.1. GTDB lineage: Bacteria > Armatimonadota > Zipacnadia > Zipacnadales > UBA11051 > JAJFUB01. Next base: position 11,015 of record CAZUOJ010000055.1, on the reverse strand, counting down.
TTGTTTTGAATAGCGAATGCGCTTCTATTGGCCCGGATTGGCAGCCCCGCGCCGCGCGGCCTGCTTTCGCTATTGCGCCGGCGACAAATCAAGAACACAAAGCCCACAAAAAGCTGGGGCGCGGAGATGTGTATTATTGGCTGCAAAAAGTTTTTGAAGTGCGTTCTTTAGGCGCTGTCCAATATGTGGAGCTTAATCAAACACAGCCCCAGGCCCTCGCTATCGAGGGCTACAGCAAAGCCGAGGGCGTGACGGGCCAAAGAGATAGCGGCTATTCCCTGTATGTGGATCTCACATATACGGATGGAGGGAATCTTTGGGGACAAGTGGCGACTTTTGATACGGGGACGCACGATTGGCAATTTTCCCGCACGATTATTACATCAGATCGGCCTTTTAAAAGCGCCAATGTCCACATTCTCTTTCGTGGCCATGGGGGCACCGCATATTTTAAAGATGTCCGTTTCGGCGTGTGGGATCCCGCGCAGCAACGGATTGTGCAAAATCTGTTGAGCCCGCGCTTTCAGCTTCCGGACGGCTCTATCATAGGCGCCGCGGACGCCCAAGGAGGCAAATGGATACCCTATGGCGAGGGCTATGCGATTGAAAATATGCTGGAACAGGGATTATGGGTGAAGACGGCGGCGGAACGGGGCCTGGAAATCGGCCCGATGCATCTTTCTGATCCCGCTGTAGAAGCGCCAGTATTAGATGTATTGAAGCCTTTGCTGGCCCCCACGCGCATTATTCAGATGAGCGGCACAGGCGCTGAACTAGTCACAGCTAATTTAACACGCACAGCCCAGCATCTGGCGCTGCAACTGATTAATTATGCCGCTCAGCTTTATCCGGAATTGCCCGAATTAGAACAACAACAGCGCGAACATAGCCTGCCAGCCCGAAATCTCACAATTCTTCTCCATGTGCCAGACATCAAGCTAAAGGCCGTGCAGCCACGGCTTTATTGCCCTGAAGGGCAGCCGGAAGTGAAATGCCGTCAGCAAAATGGTGCGCTCAGGATTGAATTGTCCGAGCTGGCGCAATATGCCATCCTGGCCTGGGAGATTGATTAGCAACGCCCCACGCTTTTGGGAATAGCATTTCAGCCGCGCAGGAGGGCTATAGAAAGCTAATATGTCCGGGCTTCATTGAGATAATTGCAGCCGCCTGCGGCACGGCTTCTTTGTAGCGCCCATGGATATTACACGTTTTCGGAGTCTTATAGAAAAATTGCTATCTTGTGTATTTCCTGAGACAAGGCGATTTTCTATGTTGTGTTCTCCTGCATCATTATGGCAGGCGAGAAATTGTGGAAATGGCGCAATGGCTTAGCAAGTCTGGCAAGCAGCGGCATGCAGCCGAATGTACGCATTGTCCTTTTTTGCCGCGTGGAGAAATTTCTTGTTTCCGGCAGGAGTCGGCGCTTTATGCAGGGATTGTTCTGGGCCCGCCGCCTGAGCCGCTGGAAGATAAAATAAAATAAGCGGTGCACGCGCCGCCGCCATAAGCTCTGCACGGATCAGGAGCCACGGGCGGGGCACAGAAGGCGGGGCACAGAAGGCGCCAGCTATACATTGCTTTCAGCTTTTAATAAAGCCCACAAAGATAGAAAGTTGTGGCGCGGGATGTGGCTTCTGGCGTTACAAGAAGCATGACATTCCGTGTGAAGCCACGCTAAGAAGAAAAAGGAGCCGCAAAATCCTAGAATTATTGGGGCAGGGCGGGAAAATATTGGGGCCCAAATACAAATAGAGAAATATTATTGGGGAATTATAGTGAAGGAGAAGAACACGATGAGCCTTCGTAAAATTATTATTCTCATAATGTGGACAGCTTTGGGCGTTTCGGCGGCAGGGGCAGCGCCGCCGACATATCCGTGTTATCAGCCTGCCGTGGCGCCTGTTGTGGATGGGGATGTGGCTGAAGATCCGGCCTGGCAGAGCATTCCTGTTGCGACAGGCTTTTATGTGCTGGGCGGCGGCTACACATACGCCAAACAAACGATGGCGCGTCTGTGCTGGACAGAGGCGGGCCTGTATGTAGGCGTGATATGTGAGGAGCCGGATGCCCAGCTGCTCAATCCCCAAATCCGAGACGGCGGGGACACATGGGCGGAAGATGGCATTGAGATATTTATCCAGCCGGCGCCGAAGCCGGATGTGTATCAATTTGCCATCACAGCAGGCGGCGCCAAAGGCGGCTTTGAGGGGCATCCAGACATCACAAAAATGCAGGCTGCGGCCAAGCGAGGCGAGGATTTTTACAGTATAGAAACATTTATTCCCTGGGAAGTGATAAATGCGCGTGCGCACGCCGGCGCCCGCTGGCGCGGCAATGTCTGCCGCAATATCTTTGTGACGAAATCGGGCGGGGACAAATTTACAAGCTGGGCGCCCTTGCAGGCCCGCTTTTTGGAGCCTGAAAATTTCGCCTATATCATTTTTTATGATACAGTGTTGGATCCGGCTCAAGCAACGAAAATCAGCGAAGAGCTCAATTTAGCCTATCGGACAACAATCAGCGAACAAGTCGCTGCCGCCGCCAAAGCCTTCGGAGAATATAAGGACGCCTTACAGCAAGCAACGCAGGAGCAGCCATTTGCCGAGGCGGCGCAACGGCTTTTAGCCCAATGGCAGCGCCTGGAGGCATTGAGTCGCGCACGGGACAGCGCCTCTGTACTGGCGATGCGTCAGGCCTTGCGCGAACTGGACGCCCTCAATAAAGAAAGCTATGAAATCAAATATCGCTATTTGATATACAAGCTAATGCAAGAAAATTGAATGCTGACTCAGCGTATTATTCTATCCTGCATCCTTTCAAAAGGCTATTTCGACGACGGAAAGGGCTAATTATAATTTATTCTGTCATCAATAGCTTCATGCTTGGGAAGACTTTTTGGGGCCTTATGTAAGGCGTTGATTCGATGTGCTCAGTTAGTTTTTACGGAGATATAAGAATGCAGAGCTGCGCGGCGCTGATTGGGCTGATGCTTTGTGGAGCTGGGGGGACTGCTGAAAAAGGCGTAGAGCCCTTAATTTTAAATATCCAGGACAGCCGTTTTACAATCAATGGGCAGCCGACATTTTTGCTTGGCATCAGCTATTATGGGGCGCTGGGAGCGCCGGAGGCCTTTATTCAGGCCGATTTGCAGGACATGCGGCGCTACGGCTTCAATTGGCTGCGTGTATGGGCCACATGGGCATATGGAGGAAATGATGTGTCGGCAGTGGATATGGCGGGCCAGCCGCGTGCGCCCTATTTGCAGCGACTACAAAAGTTTGTTGCGGAGTGTCAGCGCCAGGGGCTGATCGTGGATGTAACATTAACGCGCGGAAAAAGGCCCGGCGGCATCGCAGATCTCAGCGCTCATAAACGGGCTGTTAAAATTATCCTGGAAGCCTTGCGAGAATATCGTAATTGGTATTTAGATTTAGCCAATGAGCGCAATATCCGGGATGATCGCTTTGTCAGCATTGAGGAATTAAAAGAATTGCGGGAATTTGCGCGAACGATAGATGCACAGCGGCTTGTGACGGCTTCGTGGGGCGGCGATATGAATGAGGCGGCTGTCCGTGACGCAATAGAAAAAGCTGGCCTTGATTTTATTTGCCCGCATCGGCCGCGCAATGCGGCTTCGCCAGCTGAAACAGAACGAATGACAAAGCAGCTCTTGCGCTATATGGAGGCAATAGGCCGGCGCGTGCCTGTGCATTATCAGGAGCCTTTTCGGCGAGGCTATCGGGAGTGGGAGCCGCAAGCGGAGGATTTTCTGACTGATTTGCGCGGCGCCATCGCCGGCGGGGCAGCCGGCTGGTGTTTTCATAACGGAGCCACGCGCCGCTCCCCCGATGGCCAGCCCGGGCGCAGCTTTAATATGCGCACACGTCGGCTATTTGAGCAGCTTGACGAACAGGAAAGATATGTTGTGGCTCACATACGGGAAGCTGTCCCTGTCCAGCCGTAATTTTTGCTGCCTTTACATAATTTTACATCACAAATTCAGTGCATGGAAGGAACAGCATTTGTTATTCCAAACGACAAAAGAGGCCTTTGCAGGCCAAGGCAAAGGCCCTCCGCGTGGCGCTTAATCCAGATAGCCGAGAGCTTTGAGACGCTCAATAATGGCCCGCAATTCCGCCTCCGTAGGCTCTGCCATCTGATGAGTCTGAGCGTCATGGGCAGCGGCGAGATCCCTCAACACATACACGACAAATTCTGTCACGCTGGAAAAGCCCGTGCCTTCAATGATTTTGCGCAGCCGCTGATACAGAGGCTCCGGAATTTTAATCGTAACGCGCTTTGGCATAAATATCCTTCCCCCAATTTATAGGAGCCAACAGATATTTTCTATTTCCGCGGCGCTTTTTCCTCCCACACGAGAAGCGCCTTCGTCGACGCCTATTTTGCCATAATTATCTTTCGCCTCGCCCAAAGCACGCGGGCATTATTGGGGAGGAACAAGGAATAGCATTAAATGTGCTTTCAAGCCCATTTACAGAAGAATTTTTGTCCCCCTCGCGCTTTTCGGCGTCGTTATCAGCCTCGTTCGTCTTCTTCCACAGCATAAGCGGCAGCAATCGCTGCGCGCGGATCAAACATCTCTTCGATTGGCCCTAATTGTTTTTCCAGCTCACAGGGCGGCTCGTATGTGTCCAGATCTTCGCCGTTGGCAAAGCCTTTAATGAGCTCCACCATATACAAGAAAGTGCGCAGCGGAATATCCGGGGGGACGCCATGATCCACTGTGGGCACATAGCCGCCATATTCGCGTGCGGCTCGATAGCGCTTTACTACTTCCGCTCTCGCGCGCGCCTTGTCAAAACGCAATTCCCGCTTGTCAATGCCGCCATGAATGTAAATTCCGGGATTTTCGCGCAAAATCTGCTCCGGATCATTGCCGGCCGCAATCTCAATAGGCGAAATAGCGTCAATGACACGGCCCTGCGGATTGCGGAACATCACTTCCAGAATCTGGCCCACATAGCCATCCGAATCCATATCCACTACTTCCACGCCTTTTTCCTTGAAGAAATTGTAAAGCTGGCGATAACGCGGCAGCATAAATTCGCGCATATGCGCCGGCGAAATCATCGCCGCGCCCTTGTACGCCATATCTTCCATCAAAATTAGATGATCCACTTTAATATGGGAAAGCGGCGCTTCCAGCAGCTCCATCAAAAACCATGTCCAGAAATCCATCATTTCGTGCACAAGATCCGGCTGATCATAAAACATCATTGCCAGCCCTTCAAAGCCGCACATATCCCGCAATGTCCAAAAAATTCCGGGCACAGCCACGACAACAGGGCAAGCTGCATTATTGGCGGCTTCTACATAAGCGGGCCAGCCCGGCCCATCGCCCACATGCCGATAGCGATTCGGATTCAAATCTGTCAGCGGCGCGCCGTCGCCGCCAGGGCCTGTGCGCTCTGGCGAATGGGGATTAAAATGAGTCTTCATTTCTTCCCATGTCGCCCGATCTTTGACGAAGAATTCAATATAGCGGCGTGTGACAAAGCCGTCTGTGGGCTGTCGAATGGCGTCCATGCGATAGACGCCCCAATGATCGCGCCACCACCGATAATTGCCTTCCTCCTTATACACAATCTCTTCGAAGGGCGGCACTGGCCCGCAATAGAGCTTGCCTATGCCCATTGTCGGATCCTCGCCAATGAACGAAGCCCAATGACGCTGTTGTTCTTCCGAAAGGCCCTGTTTGCGCCAGGCCGCGAACGTGGAAGCGCGCGGACTGCCGAACACATAAGGCATGCGATCGACAGGCTCTCTACGCACTACAGCCCGAAATCTCTCGCGTGCATTCATTGCGTCCCTGCTCCTTGCCCAAAAATTTCATGAAGATGTTCCATAACAAAAAGCTCTTCAATCAGGCCTTGTTTCAGGCTTGTTTTTGCCAGCGGGCCCAGAGCCGCTGACAATTGCGGAATTGCGCGTCGACAATAATTTGCCCCAGCGCTGGTGTCAAGCGACAGCTCACGATGGGCGTTGTCTCATAGCCGCCGCGGCGAAACGCTTCATATGTCGGAATATATCCCACGCTGTCATTGGCTAATTCGGCAATGAATGTATAGGGGAAGGGGGACCATTTTTTAATTTCCAGCCCCCATTCCACAAACAATTCCCCCGGCGCGGAGCAAAAGACAGCTTCTCCGAAACGGATAGCCTGTGCTTCCACGGAATATGTGCCTTCCGGATTCCAATCTTCAATCCATTCCAGAAGCGTCTTTTCAAAGAAATTAGGCTCTGCTTTCGCGCGCGCCTCCGCCACACGCTGCTCCAATATTTCTGGCCAATCGAAAAAGGGCACTGGCAGGATTTCCCGCTCCATATCCACTGTCTGCTCGCGGCTTGGCAGCGCTTTTTCCGCCACACAGAGGGCTTTGCCGCCAAGCGCGCGTCCAATTTGGCGAGATTTTTCCACGCCCTTTAAAGGCCAGGGCCGCTCCAGCAAATAGGGCACATGATTGATATTCCCGCAGGCGCCATTCACAAACAGCACAATTGTCTCGGGGCCATAAGCGGCCTGCAAGACTTCTGTAATGACAGCGGGATAATCCGCCGAAATGAGATCGCCTCCCGTGACATCAATATGCAGGGAATAATTAACAATTACAGCAAAGGGAGGAGGCATTGTGGAGCCCTCTTCTGCGGGGGGCGAAAATGCGACAACGCCCAGCTCAGGATCAATTGGCCCGGCCATGCCAGCGACTGCTTCGGGATCCGGCCCCGGCCCGAATTGTTCGCGGCCATCCCGCAAGCGAAAACGCCGATTGAAAGCCAGCCCTTCCTCATAATCGCGCCCGATTTTAATCTCACAGGGCTGGCGATTTTGAGCAGCGCAAATGCCAGCCTCGGCAATCCTGGCAGGAAGCTGCGCCAGATATTCCTCATTTGTCGGAATCAGGCGTCCTTTTCGTGTCTCAGGCCCCGTGTGCGTATGCGTGCAACAAATTAAAAGACGCTCTCCCGGAATGCCTGTCGCCTGGCGGAAAATCTCCCTTGTTTGCGCTACAATTTCGGCTGGCAGGCCCAAAAGATCACAGGCGATAATGCCGACAGCTTCCGTGCCCTCGCCCACAATAATTGCCTTTGCCTTTAAATCATAAATAACGCCTTTAGAAATACGGGGCGTAAAATAGCCCGCCAGAGCCGTGCCGATCGGCGGCGTAATAATTGTTTCCGCAGCGCCCGCCATAAGCTGTGACATTTATTATCCTCCTATTTGCTTTGCCGTCGCGTAACGAAAATAAAATTATCAGGCGTATTGCTCTTTTGCATGGCAAGCGTCGAAATCTTTTTGTTCTTTTCTCACTCCATCTATAATATGCGTCTAAACGAAGCCAAAAAGCAATTTTTTAACGCTTCTTTGCCTGTGCTTATGGGAGCGGAGGCACTCGATAGCAGCCTCCCAATTCTTCCGCCACAGCCTGCGCCACGAGAGGCTTTTGCCAGATATATCCCAATTCCGCCATCTGCAGAGCGCGTGCGCCGCTTGCTTTAATAATCTGCAATTCGTGACGAACACGTTTTGCCGACCGATAATTGCGCCAAAGCCGGCCATCAAAGCCAATAAAAGGCGCCGCCCAATGCTGAGGAAAACAGCGATGCTGCTCATTAATAAGCTGTTTTGTCAGAGCTTTAACTTTATCCAGGGGCCAATGGGGGCTAAAGAACCAGGAAACCGTCTGCCCAACATAATCTATATCCGTCCGATGTCCATAATAAGGATGAGGCCGAAACCAAGGATAAATATGAATCGTGAGAGATATATCCGGACGCCTTTGACGGGCGATTGCCGCCATCTCATTGATAAATCCAACAAGCGTCTCTTCCGCTACGATCTCGGCGGCTCGTGTGGCATTTATACGGGGATGCGTTCGCCTATAGGCGTTTACTTTTCTCTCACAAATTGGACAATAGCAGCGATAATAATTCTGAAAGCCTGCAGCGTCGAAAGCGAGGCCGTCTACAGGCAGCAGGGCATATTGAGCGACTAATTGGGAATAATAGGCGCGCACTTCAGGACGATTATAACAGGGCAAGGGGGAGCGAAAAATTTCTTCGGGATGCAGGGGCTCGCCGCCAAACATATAATCTTCCCGCTGGGGCTGTTGGAGCCAGACTTTTTCTTGCGGCAAGATTTCTTGCGCCCATTCGGGCTTCGTATACGAAAATACAGTGGAATAATACAACTTGAGGCCTCGTCTGTGGCATTCCTGTTGCATAAAATTAAGCTTGGCAGGCGGCAGATACATCATTAAAGCATTAAAGCCTAACGCGTGAGCAGCTTCTGCAATTTGGATTAAATCAGCTTCATTTCGTTTAGGCAGGCTCCATTCCCATACGCCTCGCCATACAGGCATAACAGAATTGTCAGGCGCTGCGATGACCAAGGAAATACATACGAAGATTAAACAGGACAAAAAGCTCAAGCCCCAAAAATGGCGCATATAAACATCCCCAACGCTAATTTTCACTATACAGAAATCTTCAGAAATCAATAATGCCTCTGTCCTGTAAATTTCACTTTTTATGGAATATACTCCTTATGCGTTATTTTCGGCATATTCTTTCCATAGCCGTAACATATAACGATAATTTTCCAAAGGCACGCCCTGAAAGATACAATTGCTCGTGCAATACACATAGCCTCCTGTGCCGTATCCGCCGTATTTAAGACAATAATGCGCGCTTTGTTCAATCTCCGCAAATGTCCCTGCCTGCACAGCGGCACAATTGACATTGCCCATCAAGCATATGCGATCCCCCACAAGACGCTTGACTTCAGCTATATCCACGCCTGCCATTGGATCCAGCGAATGCAACGCATCAATGCCTGTGGAGACCAGCTGATCTAAAATGGGCATAATTTGTCCATCTGTATGCTTAACGGCATACAAGCCTAATTTGTGAATTTCTTCTACTTGTTTTTTCAAAAAAGGCGTTACAAAGCGGGCAAACATGGGCGGAGAAAGGAAGGGGCCATTGTTGAAACAATAATCGGAACACATAAAGACAATTTCCGCTCCGGCTTGTGCTAGCACGCGAATCCGGGCCAGGGCTTCCTCGACGCGGCGCTCTGCTTCCTCTAAAAGCGCCTGGGGCTCGTCGGCTATGCGGGCGACAAAAGCCATCATATCCTGGCCGCTGGGAATAGCAAATGTGCCATCCGCAAACGCGGCCAGCATATACATATCGCCCGCCATTTGCCGGAGCGTCTCCATACAATAGCATTGATCTTCCAGGCTAAAATGATGGATGCTGGGGATAATGCTCCACTGGAATTCTTCCGCACATCGCAGCAACACAGCACAATAATCACGGAGCTTAGCCTGGCGTTGCTTTTGCGACAAGCCTTCCAGATGCGCAGGCTGCAGCCATGGCACGCCAGGCCATTGTTCAAAAATCTGATACACAAGCTCCAGATGCGGCGGCGGGCCTTCGTGGGGCAATCGCTGCAAGGCTTTAATAAGCTGCATGCGTGGCGTTAACATAGCAAAAATCTTCAAATTTTTTGAATACAAAAAGATTTTCTCATTCCTTAACTAATAGCTCAAGCTATTTCCTAAAAAACAATACGAGTCCTTTATCCGAATAAAAGCGCAAAATACCCTAATGTATTTTTCTTTTCCTGACAATTTGTCAAGAAGCTTCTGAACGGCAAATTTGCTTTATATGAGAAGCCAAAGGAGAACGCGGCTAATCAAAGAAGCGATAACGAAAGATCGCCCACACGGCTTGGAGAGCGTCTTTCCAGCCGATTTTTTTGCCTTCAGCGTATGTGCGTCCCGAATAGGAAATAGGCGTTTCATAAATCCGCAAGCCCAGGCGCGCCACTTTCGCTGTAAATTCCGGCTCAAATGTAAATCGATTGGATTTTAATTTTAGCTTTTGCAAAATTTCGCGCCGAAACGCCTTATAGCCCACTTCCATATCTGTTAAATTCAGATTTGTCAGCATATTAGACAGAGTCGTTAATATCCGATTGGCTACATAATGCCAGAAATACAACACACGATGCGGGCCTCCTAAAAAACGACTGCCGAAAACGACATCCGCTTTCCCCGCCATTAGAGGCTCCAGCAAGGCCGGATAATCTTGCGGATCATATTCCAAATCGGCATCCTGAATTATGATAAACTCTTGTGTGGCCTCCGCAAAGCCCGTGCGCAGGGCCGCCCCTTTGCCCCGATTTCGCTCATGACGCAGCAATTTAAAGCCATATTGCGGCTGCAGTTGCTGTAGCAATTCGTATGTGCCATCCTGAGACGCGTCATCCACAACAATGACTTCCGAGGGAATGGGGCTGGCATAGACGCGGCGGATAATTTCCCCAATTGTGTGTCTTTCATTATAGACGGGAATCACAACGGAGACAGAGGGCTTTTTTGCAGGCGTGGCCATGAAAAGATGCTCCCTCGTTTGATAAATGATTATTGCTGTTCTTGCTTTTGGGCCCATCGTAAGCCTTGTTGAATAGCCGCAAGACAAATCTCAATCGTTAAATCTGTATTCATCACAAGCGCATGTGGGCCCGTGCGATTGCCTGACATTTCGATTAATATTGCCGCTGGAATGCCTATCTGTCCGGCATAACACACGAGATGAGGCATATCGCCCCATGTAACCGCGCGCTTCATATTCGCCTGTTGATATTCTGTGGCATAGGGACGCTGAACGATATAACGATTTTTCCAGCGGCGCTGAATATCGCGCTGAATGGCGTTCATTAATGATTGATTGCCGCGTGAGGGCTTGCAAAAGATAAAATCCGCCGTATGAAAATCTAACACACATACAGGCTTCAATGCCTCCATCAGCTGGATGGCGATCTGTGTCTCGGGCTCCGAAGCAGGATAGGGGCCTTTATAATCATAGTCCCAGGGCTGATACACATCATCGCCTCCTTCGTATTCTTCCCAGCCGCAGGGGAAATTACGATTGAGATCCACGCCGCGGGCATTGTGCCGAAAATCATGATCATAGCCGTAGGGATT
>CAZUOJ010000054.1:0-23964 GCA_964622325.1 uncultured Armatimonadia bacterium | reverse complement strand
ACAATCGCTGTCTTGCCCACGCCCGCCTCGCCAATCAAGCACGGATTATTTTTAGTACGCCGACACAAAATCTGAATCACGCGTTCCGTCTCTTCTTCACGGCCAATGACAGGATCCAGCAAGCCATCCCGCGCCAGCTGCGTGAGATCTCGGCTGAAATGATCTAGTGTCGGTGTCTTGCTGCGCTTTTCCCGTTCGCGTTGGAAATGATGGCGTCCCGTTTCTGCCAGCGCCTGACGAATAGCAGGCAAATCTGCGCCATAGCGGCGAAGCAGGCGGAAAGCGGCGCCCCGCCCCTCTCGCAACAGGCCAATCAGAATATGCTCTGTGCCTACATGATAATCGCCCATTTGTTTGGCTTCTTTCAGCGCCCGCAGCAAGACACGCTGCGCTTCTGGCGTGAAAGAAGGCTCCCGCGTCGGCGGCTCTGTTAAAGGCACAGCCTCTATATGCCGATGCAGCTCATTGCGCAGCCGCTCCACATCCACATCCAGGCGTTCCAAAAGCTCAATCGCACTGCCTTCTTGCAAACGCAGCAAGCCCAGCAACAAATGTTCTGTCGAGATGAGCTGGGCGCCCATTCGCAACGCTTCATCATGTGCCATCAGCACTGCTCGTCGAGCGCGAATTGTAAAACGTTCCCATAATTCCATTGTTAATACTGCCTCCAAAGAGACGGCTCCGGGCAATTATTTAATATTTATTAACATTTCCCGCAATTGCCGTACTCTTCTCTATGCCTTTTTAGTACTATTTAAAAATACGCTCCTGTCTGCATTTTCTCCTGCTGGAATCCGCTTTTTGAAAAAGCCTCAGCCTCATTATTATCGTTATGAAAAGCTTTAATTTTATCAATAAATTTATAACGCTCTATCGTCAATTTTTTAGACATTGGCTGGCCAAGCGAGTTCCCTTGCCTGATAAGGCAATATATAGCGAGCATAAGCACATTTTTAATTTTACACTGCTTACGCTCCTATAACAATATGGCACTTCAGGAAGTTTCCTGAAGCAAAATTTTGCCAATTTTTGATGACAGGAGGGAATGCTCAGGAGGATTTATCGCATGAAGCAGGCTGTGCTTCAGGATAGATTGGCACTCCGGATGTCTGAATGAGCTGCCGAAAAGCAGCGCGTAAGCGTTGTGTAGTGGGGCCTGGCTTCCCCTCGCCGATTTGCCGCCCGTCCACTTCTACAACAGGAACAATCTCGGCGGCTGTGCCCGTCAAAAAGACTTCATCCGCCAGATACACAGATTGAATGCGGAATAACTCTTCGCGCACTTCCATCCCCATTTCATGCGCTAAATCCATCACGACTTGCCGTGTAATGCCGGGCAGATTTCCAATATACACAGGCGGCGTCACGAGCCGATGATTGTTTACGAGGAAGATATTGTCTCCTGTGCATTCGGCGACATAGCCGTCTGTTGTGAGCATGATGCCTTCTGGCACGCCCGCGCGTGTGCATTCTATTTTCGCCAGAATATTATTCAAATAATTCAAAGATTTTATAGACATATTCAGCGCATCCGGAGAATTGCGCCGTGTGGAGCATGTAATCAGGGAAAGGCCCTTTTGATAGAATTCTTCGGGATACAGCGTGATGGAAGTGGCAATGCAAAATACAGTTGGCCGTGGACATTTTATGGGATCCAGCCCCAAATCCCCCTTGCCCCGTGTCACCACAAGACGAATATAGGCGTCCTGCAATTGATTGGCCCGTAATGTCTCTAAAACAATTTCTTGCATTTCTGCCATCGTGTACGGAATGCGCAATGTCAGGCAGTGCGCGCCCGCATAGAGTCGCTGCAAATGTTCCTGCAACTTAAATACGCGCCCATGATAGGCCCGTATGCCTTCAAATACACCATCTCCATACAGCAGGCCATGATCAAAAACAGAAACTTTTGCATCCTCTTCGTCAACAAGCTGCCCATCCAGCCAGATCTTCAATGACATGTGATCACCTTAATCTGAATACAATAACTGATAAAGTAGTGGCTAAACGCCTAAAAGTATAGCCTTTTTGCGCCAGCTTTTCAAATCTTTTCCTCGCAGGGAAGAAAACAAATCATTTTCTGCATTGCGCCCATTTGTTTGAAAAGCCATCAAGATTGCCGTCAAAAAGGCTTCAATTTCATCGCCGGCGGATTATTCCCTCTGGCCTGACAAAACAAGCGGATAAAGCCACACTTTTATGTCATTGTCAATACGGCGGCGCCATCTATCTCGCTATGCTTCACGCGCCGAAGCGCTTCATTGGCCTGTTCGAGCGGAAAAGTCATTGTTTTCGTACGAATAGGGATGCGCTCGGCTTCCGCCAGCAGCTCGCGCACATCGGCCCGCGTGCTATTGGCAGCGCTGCGTAATGTTCTTTCTCCATATATGAGCTGATAATCCATTTCGGGAATAGGCGTTTGATAAATGCCAGCACAGCATAATGTGCCCCCCGGCCGCAGATGGCTTAAGGCTGTAAGCACGACAGAGCCCGCAGGCGTGAAATTGACAGCCGCATCCAGAGCCACAGGCGGATGATCTTCTAGTGTTCCCGTCCATACAGCTCCTAATTCTTCTGCCAGCCGCCGATGGCTCGCACTCCGACTGAAAACATATGTCGGACAGCCCCAGCTCACGGCAATTTGAATGGCAATGTGTGCCGAGGCGCCGAAGCCGTAAATCCCAAAGCGTTTGCCGGGCTGCAATCCGGAGAGCTTGAGCGCCCGATAGCCAATCACGCCCGCACAGAGCAAAGGCGCTGCCTCTTCGTCAGAAAAGCGCGAAGGCAATGGATATGTAAAATCGGCATAAGACAGCATAAATTCAGCGTAGCCCCCATCTACATGATAGCCTGTAAAACGCGCCTGGGGCGAGAGATTTTCCTCGCCTCGCTGCAGAAACTCACAATCAGGGGGCACATAATGCAGCCACGGTACGCCGACACGCTCGCCTACGGCAAATCCCGTGACATCGGGCCCCAGCGCAGCCACTTCCGCCACGATTTCATGGCCTGGCACGAGTGGCAGCTTGGGCGCCGGCAAATCGCCCTCCACAATATGAAGATCCGTCCGACAAACGCCGCAAGCGCGAATTTTCAATAATAATTGTCCGGGCCCGGGCTCGGGCACAGGCCCTTCGATCAGCGTTAATGGCTGCTTTTCCACAGGCGCTGTCTTATGCAATAGCATTGCTTCCATTGTTTGCCGTGGCATTTTATGTCGTTTATTTTGCGGCTGTAAATTTCTGCTTGAGCGCAAAAGAAAGCAAATACATATATCAGCGAAAAGCTCTGCCTTATTACAATTGTATATTCAAATTATTAGCCTTCTTTCTCATCTTTTTCCTTAAGGCCATCTTTGTCAGCCTCCACATAGCGCGCGAACCATTCCTCCATTTCCCCCCGCAATTCTTGCACGCGCGCTTGCTGGGAGGGGACATCCACAAGATTTTCTCTCTCTTGGGGATCATTGTAAAGATCGTAAAGCTCATTGAAGCCGTAGCCATAGCGATGGACATATTTCCATCGTTCCGTGCGTATCATTCGCACAGGCCCATATTCATCAAAAACGCAGACATGTTCACGCGCTGAAGGCTTATTTTCACAAAACAGGGGCAGAAAGCTTTGTCCCGGCAGATTCCGGCCTTCAGGCAGCGGCATGCCCAGATAATCCAGCAGCGTGGGCAAAAAATCATAAGCACTCACAAGCGCAGAGATTGTTTGCTTTTGGGGCAGCACGCCGGGCTGGCTCATAATAAACGGCACTTTAATGGAATTTTCGTACATATTGCGTGGATATGTGCCATTGCCCTTGCCCCAAAAGCCGTGATGGCCACAGGAAAAGCCGTTATCGCTGCTAAAGATAATCAGTGTTTGGCGGCGCAGGCTGTGGGAATCCAGCCAATCCAGCAATCGTCCGATGTTGTAATCCATGGCTGTAACAGCCGCGAAATAGCCCTTCAGCATTTCGCGATTGCCCAAACATTGATCTGTCAGTGATATGGCATGCGGATGCCGCGGCTCCTGGGGACAGCTGGCAAAGGGGCAATCGTCATACGAGTCCACAATTTCTTGCGGATGTCCTGTCCAGGGGCTATGGGGCGCCGTATAATGAACGCTCAAATAAAAAGGCTGGCTTCCGTATTGTTCCAAAAAGCCCAGAGCTTCCTCTGTTATTACATCCGTAATATAGCCGGGCTCCTCATACGGCACGCCGTTGCGAATCATCGGCGCATTGTGATAAGGGCCGCCGCCTTGCTGATGCACATACCAGAAACTAAAGCCATGCTGGGGATGCAGGCTATCGCCCAGATGCCATTTGCCCGAAATGCCGCAAACATAGCCATTTTGCGCCAGAATGTCTGTGTAGGCGATTTCGCTCGCTAAAAAAGCCTTGGCCTCGGGCCCCATATTGCCGCGATGTATCCACTGATGCACGCCATGTTGCGAAGGGATGCGGCCTGTAAGCAATGTGGCGCGAGCGGGCGAACACACAGGCGAGGCGCAAAAAAAGTTTTCAAAAC
Organism: uncultured Armatimonadia bacterium; assembly: GCA_964622325.1. Lineage (GTDB taxonomy): Bacteria > Armatimonadota > Zipacnadia > Zipacnadales > UBA11051 > JAJFUB01. Next base: position 19,444 of record CAZUOJ010000054.1, on the reverse strand, counting down.
GCACGCCCTCCGCAGCTAAGCGATCGATGTTCGGCGTGCGTATTTCCGGATTGCCGTAACAGCCCGCAGCCCAAGGGCCCTGATCATCGGAAAGAATAAAAATCACATTGGGCCGCAATGCGCTTGCATTCTCCCCCGCCATTATCATTGGCTCCTTTTGGAATTATTTCCGTGGCAGCAAAATACGCCTAAAAGCTTAAAATTATTATTTGATTTGACAAGATTGTCTCCTCTCGCTCTAGACAGATTTTGCAAAGCTGTTAGATTGTGTCACAGCGACAATCTCTTATATATTTAGCTGCCGCAAATCCTTATATAAGCTCCAAAATCCTCTCGCAGCCAGAGAGGATATTTGCAAAAAGCATTTGGCTATTGCCAAATGGAAATTTAGTGCTTGAGGATGTCTGTATTCCCTATAAATAATAAATAGTTAGTTTTGCTCATTCTTGCCATTCAATGATGACGCCGACAACATCTTTGTCTGTGCCCTCATTGAGCATCTTGTAAAAGGCTGGAGTCTCTTTGTAGCTAATCCGATGTGTAATTGTTTTTTCCCAGGGCAAGATGCCAAGAGCCATATTCCGCAACACAGCCCGCCGACAGGGATAGAAGCCGTCATCGCTGGGGAAATACATTGTCAAGCGTTTGGCGTGAGGGGGCAAAAATTTTATGCTCACAGGCGCGGCGCCATAATTTCCCTGCCAGACAAATGTCCCGAAAGGACGGCACAATTCAATCGCAGGATCTAAACATTGCGGCAAGCCTGTACATTCAAACACAACATCAGCGCCTTCGGGAGCAATTTTGCGCAGCTCTTCCGCCACATTGGCTGTCGCGCTATTAATTGTGTAATCCGCTCCCAGCTCCCGGGCAATCTGCAAATTTTTCTCCGCAATATCCACAGCCACTACAACACAGCCTCGAGGCACACAGGCTGCTACAACGCCCAGCCCAATCAAGCCTACGCCATAGACAACAACAACAGAGCCCATCCGCGGATTAGCTATATCTACGCCATACAGGCCTACGGCAGGCATTACAAACAAACTGCCGACATCCATAGGCGCCCCGGGGATCATATGATAGGCGCCATGTGTTGTGTGAGGCTTCATCACAATATGGCTGCAATGCGCCCCCTGGACGCACGAGACGCGTGTGCCATCTTTTAGAAACATGGCGTCATTGCCGCGAAAAAAGACTTTGTCGCCGACTTTAAAATCCGTGATATTTTCTCCGACGGCCTCCACAACGCCTGTGCCCTGATAGCCCACGCAAAGCGGATAAGGCCCCCAGGAAATTTTATTCCGAATCAAGGCAAATTCTGTGCCGCGACTCACGCCTGTGTAATATGTTTTGATTGCAATTTGCTCTGGCCCGGGCTCCGGCAATTCCACTTCTTCCAAGGAAAAATTCTGCTTTTCATCACAAATAAGCGCTAGCGCCTCCATTGTAGGCCCTCCTGCGTGTTGTCATTATGAAGCCTGACATCGCTATGTGAGAAAGCTTGCTCCTCTTCTGAAAACGAAAATATTGTACATTATCTGCAATGCGGCTGCAGCGCTGTCTTCGAGAAAGCCCAGAAAGCTCAGATGTGCCTTCGGAATAAGCGCTTATCCCGGCGGCCATTCCATTTGACGGCCTCCGAGCAGATGCAAATGCAAATGTTCAATGGTCTGTTGCCCATGCACGCCACAATTCACAACAACACGATAGCCACTCTCAGAGATATTTTCCTTGCGGGCAATTTCCGCCGCCACCCATAATAAATGTCCCAACAATTCCTCTTGCGTGGGCTGGACAGCGGACATTCGTGAAATGTGCTCCCGGGGACAAATCAACACATGGACAGGGGCCTGTGGATCAATATCCCGAAATGCGTAGCAGCGCTCGTCCTCATAGACAACTGTAGAAGGAATTTCGCCATGAATAATTTTGCAAAAGAGACATTCTGGCATAGGATCACCTGCAATAAAAGAATAAATGAATGTTAGACAATATTTTCTGCAAGCCCATGAATAAACTAGACAGCCTGCTCAATTCTATTTTTTTCTTCCTATTTTAATCCAGCAATTTTCGGACATTGTACAGCGCAGTTGTAGGATCGCCTGTCGGCCGAAATTCAAGCCCCACAAATCCTTCGTAGTCTGTTTCCGCGATTCGGGCAAAAACATTCCGATAATTGATCTCGCCCGTCCCTGGCTCATATCTTCCGGGCACATCCGCCACATGAAAATGGCCAATTTTATCCAGATTTTGTGTAATCCGGCTGATAAGATTGCCTTCTGAAATCTGCTGATGATATATGTCAAAAAGCAGCTTCACATTGGGGCTACTCACTTCCTCAATAATGTGAAATCCTTCGTCAGAGCTAGACAGATAATAGCCCTTATGATCCACAAGCACATTAAGCGGCTCTAACACTAGCTTCACATTCGCTTGTTCTGCAATCGGTGCCAGGCCCTTTAAGCCCGCCACAATCGCTTCGTGTTGCGTCTGGCGCGCCAGAGCTAATTCCTGGCCTGTTGTCACAATAAGCGTCGGCACGCCCCAGCGCTGGGCTTCGGCCACAGATTCTTGGGCCTCCTCTATCCATTGGACTGTAGTCTCGGGATTTACAAGCGGCACGCTCGTTTCCACACAAAAGCCAGCAATTTGCACGCCAGCTGCGTCAGCCGCTTTTTTCAGCGCCGCCAGATCTTTATTTTTCCAGCCCCAAAATTCAATAGCGGGCATTCCTGCGGCTGCTACAGCAGCTGGGCGCTCTAAGATGGGAAGCTCATTAAAAATCATTTCAATACATACTGAAAATTTCAATTGAGCCATCTTTCGCACCGCCTATCAAAAATTTAACAAATCGCTTCATCTAATTGCTTATTTCTTAATAAAAATTAACATTCCTTTTAGAAAATCTAAAAAAGAAAAAATTTGCAAAAATTACGAAAAAAACGTTTCCCCTCATTGAAAGCTCCATATGTTGAAATTTTCTGTCGCGATGATGTTGGGGAAAATGGATGAGGGCAAATAAAGAAGAAAAAAATTATTTTCCAAAATAAAGCAAATCAGAATAAATGAGGCTTAAATGGTAAAACAAATTCCTCCAGATTTGTGATGCACAAAAGTATATCGAGAAGCTTAAGCGTTTGCGTTTAGAAGCCCATTATTTTGCGGCTGGAAGGCGGCTTCGTAGGCAGCGACGACTTCTTCTGTAGGCCCATCCATTTGAATTCGCCCTTCTTGAAGCCAAATAACGCGATTACACAGCCAGCGTACTTCCGCCATTCGATGCGAGACAAACATAATACAGCCGCCATTATCGCGGAATTCCGCCAGCCGCCACCGACATTTATGATGAAAGGCCTCATCGCCGACTGCCAGCACTTCATCCACAAGCAACACGTCCGGATCCATATGGATAGCCACAGAGAAGCCCAGACGCATATACATTCCTGAAGAGAGCATGCGCACCGGCGTATCAATAAAATCATGAATTTCGGCAAATTCAACGATTTTATCAATTTTTTGGGCAATTTCACGCTGTTTCATCCCCAAAAGCGCGCCACTCAAACGAATATTTTCTATCCCCGTCAGATCTTCATGAAAGCCCACGCCAGCTTCCATCAGAATAGAGATACGGCCGTCCACGCGCACAATCCCCGCTGTGGGCCGCAAGACACGCCCTACAATCCCCAAAAGTGTGCTTTTGCCCGAGCCATTGGGGCCGATTACGCCGACAGCTTCGCCCGGCTTAATTGTTAGGCTCACGCCCCGCAAAGCCCAGAATTGTTCCCGCCGCAGCGTCGCATGTGTGATGCGGCGTACAACGGCATCCTTAAAAGTAATGGGGCGATCATGCCACACAATATAATATTTATGTAAGTCCTGTATGACGACTCGAGGAGCATCTGCAGCCATCATATCACTTCCGGAAAACGCCATTCATATCGTTGCCAAATGGCCAGCCCAATAATGAATGTCAGCACAGACACGCCCAGACAAATGCCCAGATACCAAAAATCAGGATACTCTTTATACATCAAGAGGCTGCGCCAGCCCTCACAATATACAGCCATCGGATTCAGCATATAGATAATCCGATAAATCTCCGGCCAGCCATTCAGTTTATAGAAGGGATACAGCACAGGCGTGATGAACATCGCGACTTGTAAAATATTGCCCAGAATATATTCCACATCCTGATAATATGTATGGGCACAGGCAGCCATCAGCGCCAGCCCACAGACAAGCAATGTCTCTCCTACGATTAAAACAATCAGGAAAAAGAAAATCGGATGGAAAGCCACAGGAATAAGGGCGAAGACAAGCAATAATACGCCCAGGCTAAGCCAAAGATGGACAAGATTGGCGCCGACAGTGGCTAAGGGCAGCATGTGGCGGGGGAAATAGACTTTTTTGACGACGCCGCGGAAACGTAAGATAGAGGCGCAAGCGTTCAGAATAGAAACACTAAAATATGTCCAGGGGATTATTGCCACGAGCATATGGACGGACAAATTGCGAATGTCCCGCACGCCCATCACATATTTTATGACAAATGTGAAGATGACAATCTGATAAAGAGGCGTGATGAGCGTCCATAAAAAGCCCAAAACGCTGCGCCGATAGCGGATTTTCAGCTCCCGCGAAACAAGCTCGCGCAATAAATCCCAGTGTGTGAATATTTGCTTTAAAGCCAGTGCAAATCCGCCATACATATTAATCAGATAACACACAAATTAAGCTGAACAGTTCCGGATGGACTTGTTATTCATACAGACTTTGATATCTTAAAAGATTTTTCAGCAAAACAGACACAATTTTGCCCGTTATTATGGAGCTAATCGAAAACAAATACATATTGGCGCACAATAACAAGATCTTGCCAAGAGCAAGCCTTCTGTGTTATCCGACAGTAAAACAAGCAGAAAAGAATTCTTTTGCTTTTCTTTATAAGCACATCTAGTTTAGCAAATTTTGGAGTAGAGGCTTCTATGGCAGAATTGCAAAATCCTCGTTGGACACGTGTAGGCTGGCAGGGCTTTACATTGATGTTGCCCGAAGATTGGAATATCGGCGCCATAGGCGGCGAAAGGAACGAAGGCTATTTGCGTTTTGATGATGGGGATATGCCGCGGCTGGAAATCAAATGGGCGGATGCTGGCTCCACATTTGTCGATTTAAATCGCGTTATAGATAAATATTTGCGCGATATGGCCAAGGACAAAAAAAGCCGTGTCGAAGTCTCGCGTGATGTTCAGCTGGCCAGCAAGCGCAAGCTGCGGGGCAAAAAAAGCGGCCAATTTTTTGCCTGGAAAGGAGAAACACAGGGATTTGGGGCCGCCTGGTTTTGCCCCGCCTGCAATAAAACTGTAATTATGCAAGTATTGGGACGGCTGGATGAGCCTGTTCAGGAGATTGCCGAACAGATTATTACACAAGTGGAGGATCATCCCGCTGGCGATTGGATCCTGTGGAGCGCCTACGGCTTTGATTTTTATAGCCCAAAAGATTTTATGCTGGCAGGCCAAAAGCTGATGGCTGGATTGATTGAAATTACACTGCAAGCACACGGCGAGCAATTGCAGGCTGCGCGCTGGGGGATGGCGAATGTCATTTTACGACGCCGCAGCTTGGCGGAATGGAGTCAGCGTGAGCTGGCGAAGCGCTTTAAAAGATTCACAGTGGATTTCACAGAAACGCAATTTAAGGAGCACGAAGCGCTCCGCATCGAAGGACGTACAGCCCTGCCCCAGGAAAAAATCAAATCATTTATTGAACATGTGCGTGGCAAGCCCTATCCTGATCGTCTACAGGCTATATTGTGGCATTGTCCTGAGAGCAATAAGTTGTTTTATGTAGAGGGAATTGTCGATCGCGAGCATCGGGAATTTATTTTTGAAGTGGCACAACGCATTCAATGTCACAAAGATAACACGGCCCCTTAGCCTCTTCACATTTGCCTTGGCCTCTTTAAAAGGCAAAAGGAGAAAAAACAATGTGCTCTCGTCTCATTCTCGCTCTCTTCCTTTTTGGAGCGTGGGGAATATATTATGCCTCCGGATTTGCGCAAGAAGCGACGGAAGAGGCGACAGCGTCTTTTTCGGCGCAGCGCCAGAAAGCATGGCAATTGATTAAGGAAGCTCGGGAATTAATTTTAGCCGGCCGATTTGCTGAAGCTGAACAAAAATTATTGCGCGCCAAAGAATTGGATCCTACATATCCGGAAATTTATGTGAATCTGGGCTATCTTTATAACGACAGAGTATGGCCTAATCGGGAAAAAGCGCTAGAGGCTTATGGACAGCTTTTGCTTCTGCGCCCCGAGCGACAGGATGCGCGGGAACAAATGCGCCGCCTGTTTTACGAGGAAGGCAAGCCTTTTCCGCGCCTAATTCGCGCGCCGTATTTGGCTTTCAGCGGCGTCAATTTTGCCCTGGAGGAAGTTCAAATCGGCTCACAGCGTCAGGGAATCGCGTATACGACATCCATTTTGTTTCACGAAGAAATGTCGCGCGAAGGCGAGCCTGTACGCGTTCCCTTGCCCGCTACAGGCAACAAAGCCTTCTGTGCTGTCAATCGTTCCTGTTATGGCTATATATTAGATGCCCAGAGCGATCGTTATCTGTTACGCTTCATTTTGTCCTGGCCTTCCGAGCTGCTTAGCGGGGGCCGCAACTATGCCCCCTTAAGCGCCAATCTAATGTCTCTAATGCTACGCTTTTATTGTTATAGCCGTCTGTATTTGGGCTTGCCGCGCGAAGCGAGCCTCATTAAGGCATATCTGTGTCGCCAAGGCCCCGCTGGCGCGGAAAGCTATCAGCAAGCCCTGTATTTTTATGATATTGACACGGCGCGTGATGCCTTTGAATGGACGCGGCAAGCTGCACATGAAATGGGGCATCTCGTGCTGCCGCCTATTGGCCGTTTTGTCCGCCCAGAGCCGTATGCGGCAGGAGAATTGGGCGAACGACTTTTTATCCAATATCTGGCACAAGAGGCCGAGGAAGTTTCGGGATCCCCCTGGCCAGCGCCCGCGGCTCAAAAAGCTCTGGCAGGCTTATGGAGGGGAGAAAATTTGCCCCTTGCTGAATACATTGAAAAAGTTTGTCGTCCCTCTATGGATTATTGGCTGGCAGCGGGCCCGCACACAGATTTGCTGAATGCGGCTGAGCCGGACGCCGAAGGAATGCAATATCTGATTGGCTTTCTGCTCTGGATACAGGCAGCTCATGGCCCCTCGATGCTTCGTGATGTGCTGCATTCAGCCTCTGAAACGGCGCCAGCGCATTATATGCGGACATATCAGGAGCTCATCAGTCGCCAAAGCCCCAAAAACGCGATCTCAATCCATGCCGGCAGCCTGAATGTCAAAGGCAGCCAGCTCACAAAGCCTCCCTTAGAGGGCCCAATGGGCCGTCGTCCTGTCCTTATTTCGCCTAAAGACAGCGTATTTTATTATGTGTATTTGCCGGCAGGAGCCTGGACGCTTACGCTGCAGCCTGCCATTCCCAAGCTAGTCATCACAATAGACGGCAAGGGCCCTGTGCCCTGTGATGAGGCAGGCAGCGTGTCATTAGGACAGCTTCCTCAAGCGGGCTGGCATACATTGCTATTGCAGCTTCCAGAAGACGGCGAAGCGAAGGAGCTGGAGAAGCTGATTTTCCGGCAGGCTCCAGAAGCTTAAGGAGCAATTGATTTGCGCAGATATTGTCTGTGTTTTTGGCTTGGATTTTGGACGCTGACTGTAGGGAGAGCAAAAGCTGCCCCGATTGAGCCAGCACGGTATTACAGCCAGGGCTGTTTAATTGTGCGGCTTGTTGGCTCGCCAGAAGAATTAGGCCAGCAGCACGGCCGTTTTTTGCGTTCACAAGTGCGGCGTGTTGTGGAAGCTGTGATACGGGGCGAAGCGCCAGATCCCCAGCGTTATGCGCGCTTAATGGCCGGCGCGCGCAGAATGGAACATTATCTGCCGCATTACATTCGTCGCGAGCTGCATGCGCTTGCTTTCGAAGCTGATGTGAATTACGAGGAGCTTGTGGCATTGCAATTATTTGGGGATGTGTGGCGCGCCACACGCTGTAGCAGTTTTGCTGTTTTTGGCCCTGCGACAGAGACAGGCGAGCTCATAGCTGGCCGCAATTTTGACTTTTGGGATCATGGAGTCAGTCGTTATGCGGCTGTGATTTTGCATTATATTCCGGATGAAGGCTGGCCTTTTTTTACAATTACATGGGCGGGCATCATCAACGGCTGGACGGCAATGAATCTCAAAGGCATCATTGCTGCCAACAACACTTCCTGGGGGCGCAAGGAGAGCCTGGAAGGCCTTTCCACATGTTTTATGCTGCGCAAAATTGTGCAGCATGCTTCTACAGTGCAGGAGGGCGTGCGCATTATTGAAGAAACGCCCCGGGCGTGTGGAACGAATATGCTAATAGCGGGCGGCAATCCCCCTATGGCCGCTGTTGTGGAATATGATCATGTCCATGTAGCTGTGCGATGGGCGAAGCTGGCGCAAACACATTTTCAGACGTCTGCAGAGCCCCAGGAACAAGCTGCCAGCACGCCTGCAGCTCCTCAATTTGAAAAACAACAGGCAAAAGCTCAAGAGGAGAATTTAACGCCGAAAGCTCGCTCCGAAATAGCCCCTCCTTCGTCCCGGATTGAAGCGTCGTCTCCTCCTGATGATAAAGCCGATTTTTTCTTTCCGGGGCTGCAGCATAGCGCCTGGGAATACGAACATAAATATTCTTATGTCTCGGATTTGCCTGGCGTGATAATCGCCACAAATCATTTTCGGAAGCTCTTTCAAACGGGAGAAAACAATAGCCGCCATATTTGGTGTTCTCGTTATCGGCGGCTGGAACAGCTCATTGGCGAAAATTATGGCAAAATTAATCGGCAAATGAATTTGATTGCTGCTCCTGGCGTGCCGCTGGGCAGCTCCAATTTGCATTTCGCGCTTTTGTTCCCCGCTAATCTTATGTTCAAAATTTCAATGGGCCATGTGCCTGCTTACGAATATCCCTTTCGCACTTTCCGACTTACAGCCACAGAAATTGTTCCTGAAGAAGACAATTAAATAACGAAAATGGATAATTGAGACGCATAGACTTTCCTGGCTTGTTTTGCTATAATATAAGCGAGCCGGAGTGGCGGAATGGTAGACGCCGGGGACTTAAAATCCTCTGTCCCGAGAGGGACGTGTGGGTTCGAATCCCGCCTCCGGCACCAACAAACGAAAAATACATTCGGGCGCGCTAACAAATACAGGCCAAAGAATATACAGGCCTATATATTACAGCGCCATTTATGAAGCTGTTTGCGAGAAGGCAGACAGCTTTTTAATTTTTGGGGGAATGGAAGGCAAAAGCATCTATTTCTAGGGGATAAATGCAAAAAAATGCAATTTTAGCGGAAAATGGCATATCCCGGCGCCCGCCAATAATTAATTTCGCGGGCATCGCGTTGCAAATGCGGACGCGCTTCGGCCAGCCGAGCGCTCAAGCCCTCTTCCGCGCGATAGATTTCCTTTTCAGCCACCGCAAAACGGCTAATCCGCGCCGGACGAACGACAATCGCTTTGTTGTGTTCTTCTTGTGGAGGCGTTGGGGGCTGGGGCGTGGGCTTAAGAGCTTCTGCAGGCATTTTCGTAGCTTGGGCGGACGGGCTAGCAGAAGCTTCGGGCAAGAGGGCAAAGGAAGCGCTAAGAGCCTTATCGCCCGGGGCATTATTCGAGGCAGCCAGCCCCATAGCGGATTGTTGTACAGCTTTTGGCAAGGGCAGGGCAACGGAATGTTCTTTCGTCTCCGTCGCCATCATGGAAGAAGATACAGGCACAGGCTGTTCTGTAGCCGCCTGAAGGGCAGAGCGTTGGGGCGTGAAAATTCTCAGCACATCAGCCTCCGGAAGAGCAGCAAAAGACGGCAAAATGCCCGGGCGAGGCGCTTGCCGCGGCTCATTTGGAGAGGCTTTAGCCGCAAGAACAAACTCCTTTGCGTGCCCGTCAGGAATATTTTGTGGATGTCGATCGGGCTTTGTTTGTCTCTGTTTGGCGGCAAATTTTCGAGCTGCAGCAGAAAAGCCTCCATTAGCCTCGCCCGAGAAGCGTTTTTTAGAAGAAACAGCCTGAGAAGACGCAGCAGGCCTCCCAGCACGGGGCTCAGGCTGGCTGGCTGTCGAGAAGCCTTCCTGTGAAGGCGCTAATTGGGGCAATAAAGCTGTCTTTGGCTCCTCCCCTGATTTTGTTCCTCCAGGCCCCGAGAAAAAAGATGATGTGGCCAAAAAAGGCCTGTAAAGGAAAACAGCGAAGAGGAGCGCTGCGACGGCCGCTGCGCCCGCCAGGCTCCAGCCCAGCCGGGGCCCAGAAAGCGGCTTTCGGGCGAGCGTTCTTTCTGTTGCCGCTGATACGGCCGCTTGCAGGCGCGCCAAAAGCCCCTCAGGCGCTGGCGCTGCCTGTGTTGCGCGCATAATGCCCGCGATCAATTGCATTTCTTGTGCCAGACGATAACAGCGCCCACAGCTCCACAAATGCGCTTGCAAACGCTGCTCTTGCGCGGAAGAAAGCGCGTTATCCAGAGCCAGCGAAATCCATCGTTGGGCTTTCCGACAAGAGATGGGGCGCAAAGGCTTTATCCCTTGAAGAGCTTGATTAATCCGCTCCGCCAGATTCGCCGGAGGAGCCTCGGATAGCGCCGCCAAAGGCAAATGAGTGCGCTGCAATTCTTGCCAGAGCTGTAAGCATGCCGCGCAACTGGCTAAATGCTCCTGCAGCCGCTCCGCCTCTTGAGGGCTTAATTGTCCGTCTGTCAGCGCCTGGATTGTGAAAATATCGGGACAGGAATTCATTAAGCCTTCTTCAGCCTTTTCTCCGCCAGCTGTTTTGTATGCTTCGTATAGCGTTAATTTTTTGCCGCATTTTTTAAGACAATTGTCGCGTATGTTTGTTTCTAATTCTTAGCTAATCATTATCATTCAAGCAGGATAAGGGCTTAAGAGCGCTAATAAACATTTTGTCATCCGTTTTGCAATGCTTCATTCTTTTTCAGGAGGCCCGAAATGAAGGAGCTTCCGCCAGAATGCAGAGGAATATGGTACGCCTGTGGCTACAAAGTCAATACGCTTCCCGGGCATGATTATGTATATTCAGGTCCCCAAGCGACATATTGCGCCTGGCATCGGCCAATGGCCGTATATGCCCCCGCAGTCCAGCGGACATTTTTTGTCTATGGCAATGCCAATAATGCGCCGACAATCAGCTATTATGAGCACAAGACACAGCAATTTGCCTATCCTGTTGTATTAGGCTGTAATCCCGACGCCGACGCCCATCGCAATCCTACACTGTTATTGGAAGCCAGCGGACATCTTGTTGTTTTCTATGGCGCCCACGGCCATCCCACAAAAGTTCTGCGTTCCCTGCAACCCTATGACATAAGTTCCTGGGAGTGCGTCAGCGATTTGCCCGATATGCACACATCCTATCCCCAGCCCTGGGAGCTTTTGCCAGGAGAGATATTTGTATCCTATCGGGAATTGCGCGCCTGGACAGATAGCGAATGGCGCTGCACAGTGTCTCGCGATGGCGGCCGCACATGGGCGCCCTCGCAGGCGCTTGTCAGCCTATCCGAATGCGCTGTCTATGGCATTACAATTGCGGAAACAGGGGCTTATCCACGTCGGATTCATTTTGTATGGTCGCGTCTGGGCGGCGGGACGGCAGAAGAGCGTCGGACAAAGCATACATAGGCGCGCCGCCATAACATTTATTATGCCTATTCAGAGGACGGCGGCTACACATGGCGCCGCAGCGACGGCACGCCCTATAAATTGCCCATTTCATTAGAGACACAGGAAGAAATCTATAATTGCGGCACACGAGGCGTGTGGCTCAAGGACATCCAGCTGGATGCGCAGGGACGCCCCTATGTGCTCTTTATTGACAGTGAAGTGGAAACATATCGAGGGATTTGGAAAATGGGGCGCTTCGACGGCAGCCGCTGGCATTTTGCCACAATCACAGACAGCGATCATATGTATGATGACGGCGCAATAGCCATTTTGGCAGACAATGACATTCGTGTCTATGCCCCGACAACGCCTGTACAGCCTTCTGAAGATGGGGGCGAGATTGAGGAATGGCAATCCACAGACGGGGGAAAAACATGGCACAATACAAAGCACATTACACAGGGCTCGCGTTATTCGCATAATAATGTGAAAATTGCCCTCAATCATCAGCTGGGGCCGGGGGATGTGCGCATGTTCTGGAGCTATGGGGATTCCAATTATCCGCCCGAAACAACAGAGGTGCGGCTACACGCCTATGGCGAAAAATGGCCATTTGCCTCAACGGAAATTAATTTTGGGGCAGCCTGACAATATAATTAGCTCTATATTATGAATCCGATACGCAGCTAATGAGAATGAAATCGAAGCTCAAATTTTCCCCTAATTTTTCTCCCGGGCCCGTGAACATTTTTTCTGAATCATGTTGACGAATTTGGAGAGAGGAGATATACTAAAAATACAACGTCAGCCGGATTTCCAGCGGCTGGCGCTTTGCTTCTTATCTTTGAAAAGAAGGCTGTTATCAAATTTCTAGTGTAGGGATAAATCTGAGCCTAAAAGGTTGTTTTGTGGAATAGGGAAGAATAGGGAAGGACGAGCGACGAAATGTACGCGATATTTCAATCCGGCGGCCATCAATATGTGGCGGCAAAAGATGACATTATTCGGATGGAGAAGATAGACGCCGAGCCGCATACGTTAGTTACATTTGATCAAGTGCTGGCTGTGCGGGAGGGGGAAACATTCAAAGTCGGGACGCCCTATTTGCCAGAGGCCCAAGTCACAGGACGCGTGCTGGCACATGGGCGCGGCCGCAAAATCATTGTTTTCAAGTATAAGCCTAAAAAGCATTACAAGCGTAAGCGTGGCCATCGGCAAGAATATACAGAAGTGCGCATTATGGATATTTCCGCCTGAGGCGGAAACATTAAAGCGCCAGGCCCAATGATTTGATTTTAGTGAAAAATGATGATTGAGATAAGGAGTGAGTGAGATGGCCCATAAGAAGGGCATGGGGAGCACAAAAAACGGACGCGATAGCAAATCCAAGCGTCTGGGCGTGAAGGCCTTTGGCGGCCAGCTTGTTAAAGCGGGCAGCATCATTGTGCGCCAGCGTGGCACAAAGATTTATCCGGGCGAAAATGTCAAGCGCGGAGGGGATGATACGCTTTTTGCGGTGGCGACAGGACGCGTGGAATTTAAGCATGGCCCCAACGGGCGCCGTGTTGTGTGTGTTGTGCCTGTAGAAATGGCGGCCTCTTGAGCCTGTAACGGGGATTAAAGAAGCTGCTGTTCTAGAAACGAATTTAAAAAGACAAGTTTAGCGCAAGCCCAGCACATTGCCTGGGCTTGTGTTGTTTTATCAGGATGAAAATAAAGACAAGCTTATTTAAGCAAAAATCGTGTTATAATTCTTATAATTTAATTTGAACAAAACATTGCCGTGGCAGGATTAACACGCCCCAAAAAGAAAAAGTTTGTTTGCATGAGGAATTATTTCCAAGGAGCGAAACACACACATGTCCCAAGATAAGCAGATTTTACGCGCGCTTGTGCAGGAATATCTGGAGAAAATCTCTTATCCTGTTTACGAGGAAAGGCGAGCTTTGTGGCGGGATCATTTTAGCCTGAAGCCCACGCGGCCTCCTGTCCTTATCATCTTTGGAATGTGGAATGTCTGGGCGCGTGAAGTTTTTGGGGACGCGCAGATGCAATGTCAGGATCCGTTTTATCGGGAATATGAGCGGACATTGCGAATGGATCTGTTTCATCATGAAATCGGCGATGATATGATTTTGGAGCCGTGGCTGACAGTCCGAGCGGTGTTTTCAGGCATAAAAGGCTCCTGGACGGGCGTGTGGGGGCTGGATGTGGAATTGCAGCGCCCGGAGATCGAAGGGGGAGCGTTCAAAAATATCAAGCCTCCTTTGCAAACATGGGAAGATATGCAAAAAATGACATGGCCTCGTCATGTCATAGATGAAGAAGCCACGGCGCGAAATGTAGAGCGTTTGCAGGAAGCTGTGGGGGATTTGATTACGATCGACATCAATCGTGGCCCGATCATGCAGGGCTTCTATGCTGATATCTCCACATCGCTGGCGTATTTGCGCGGGCTGGAGCAGCTTATGCTGGATATGTATGAAAGCCCGCGTGAGCTGCATCAATTGCTGGCTTTTATGCGGGACGGCATTTTAGAAAATCAGCGGCAAGCCGAGGAAGCGGGCGATTTCAGTCTCACCTGCAGCCACAATCAGGCTATGCCTTATGGCGGGGGGCTGGAAGATCCTCAGCCTAATTCAGGCCCCCGCACCCGAAAGCAGCTCTGGGGCTTTTTTGCGGCGCAGGAATATACGCTTATTAGCCCGCAATTCCACGATGAATTTTTGTTTCAATATCAATTGCCCATTATGGCGCAATATGGTCTCACCCATTATGGCTGCTGTGAGGATCTCACGAACAAGATTGATATGTTGCGGCAGGCGCCCAATCTGCGCAGCATCGCCGTCACGCCCGTGGCGAATTTGCCGCGCTGCGTCGAACAAATCGGCACCGATTATGCCATCTCCTGGCGTCCGAATCCGACAGATATGGTGTGTGCCGATTTCAATGAAGAGCGTATTCGCCGCATTATTCGCGAGGGGCTCCAGGCCGCCCGTGGCACATATCTGCATATTTTCCTCAAAGATATTGAAACAGTGCGGGGCGAGCCGAATCGTCTGCGCCGCTGGACGGAGATTGTGCGCAGCGAAATTGATCATGTGTGGCATTAAGGGACTCGCAGCTATATAGCGCAAGGAGGCATAAACAGCGCTTGGCTGAAACACAAAAGGCACATTGGGCGCTATGCAAAAAAGCGCAAATAGAGCCCATTTAAGGCCTAAATGAGCTTTCGCTTAAGAAGCAAATCGTTCCGCCTCTTCCTGCGCGATCTGCGCCCATTGCCACAGCCGCTGGGGATCGCGGCTGACTGTGCTGATGTCTTTCATAATGATTTCTACAACACAGCCCCGCAGTTTTTCCAAATCGGCTCGCAGCTCCGCCCGGGCTCGTTCCGGGCTCCAATATGTATCTGTGAAGATGGCCGGATTAGGCTTGAGCGAAATGACATAATCCCGCCCGCATTGTTCCGCCATCGCCGCTTTGTCGGCACGGGGGCTGCAAGAGATTTTGCGCAGCCGCGGAATCTGACGCAAAATCGAAATTTTTGTATGTAAAGGCTCGCAGCAGCCGTAATAATTCAGGCCCCAGCGCTCCAGCCAGCGCATTTCGAATTGCAGGGCGAATTCCTCATGCATGGGAGGCGAGACATCCGAAAAAATTTGTGGCGTGGCGCAGCCCCATAAGTCTTGTGGGCGGATATGTGCTGGATTGTAATCGGGCGGCGGCAGCTCCTCTGTCAGTCCTAATCCCCCCGAGCCCACGCCTTCTCCTGCCGGCGGCAAAGACAGCAAATCCTGCTTTTCGTATTGATCCAGGCGATGTAGCCAGGCATCCACGAGCCGGCTGATTGCGGCTTTGACAAGCTCGGGCCGCAGCTTCATATCCAGCATGGCTTTTTCCACGCCGTACCATGTAATCAATTGATCCCAGGGGGCAAACCAAAAATGACTCACGCCGCGTACGTGCACCGGCAAAATGTCTCCGAACAGCTCCTGCATCCGAGAATAATTCTGCTCTGTGGCCGCCTCGTCGTGCCAAACTTGCGGGAATTTTATTTTTTCTAAATCGCCAAAAACATCAATTTGCTCATGAAAATGCCGGCTGGCAATGCCGCTGGAATTGTTCACATCTGAAATCTCGCTTATGCCAAAGCCTGTGTCATGAATAGCTTTCTGGCAATAAAGTACAGGCTCCCAAACGAGATCATCGCGGATATGCTGCCATTGATAAATCATCTGGCGAAAATAATTTTCCCAGCTGCGTGCCCAGGGATCCTCACATACAAGCCGCAAATCCTCCTCCCACTCGAATTCCTGCCAGGGAATCTGGAAGATACGCACTAGCGGCCGTGTGGACTTTAGGGCATTCAGCTGTCGCCATAAAGTGGCCCGCTCCTGATGCCAATCTGAGGAGGCAATTTCGGCATAACGATATGCCAGGCCACGCAAAACATCCCGCTCTTGTGGGCTCAGTGCCATATTATCTCCTCACAGTCTTATCTAAAATCCGCTCCAATTGACCTTCGGGCCTCGAGGCCCGATGTGGCGACATACACGCTCGCTGCCAGGATTTAATGCGTTAATTCGCAAAAAGTTTTGCTGCCAATCTAATTGCTGTACACGCCGACTTTGCGCCCTTCGTCCAGCATGGCCAGGAAATTGCGCACAGGCACATAATTTGCCACTGTGTTGCCTGAGCCGAGCGCCCAGCCGCCGCCCGGCGCACATTCTTCAATCACTCTGCGCACATATTGCCGCACATAATCTTCTTCCCGTCGAGCGAGCACATCCACATCTATGCCGCCCAACGCCGCCACGCGATGTCCGTATTGGCGCTTGAACTCCGCCACTGGCTGAATGACATCCTCGAAAGAATGTTTGGCGTCTATGCCCACAACATCAATCAAATCCTCCATAATTTCGCGCAGATTGCCGCAGGCATGCAGCGCCACAGGCTTGCCGTGAGCATGCGCATAATCGACAAGCCGCTTATGCCACGGAAAAACATACTGGCGCAGATGCTCCGGGCTGATCATTGTTTGTGTTTTGAAGCCCAAATCATCATTTAGCCACAGCAAGCCCACATGCTCAAATTGGCACAGCTTTTTATACATAGCCAATTCAATTTCGCCAATTTTATCCACGACAGCCTGCACGAGATCCGGCTGATCAATGAGCGCATAGCACAGCGGCTCATAGCCCATTAGACGGATGAGATTTTCCAGCACGCCGCCGGGCAATGTTGTCGTCACTTTCATCCCATCAGGCAATATCGCCGCGCATTTTTCGATATCTTCAAAATCAGAGTCGCGCACTTCCGGCCAGGGATATTTTTCAAAATTTTCCCAGCTTTCTATAGGGCCGTGATGTTCATCCTCCCAGCTGCGTTGGCCGCGACTGTGTTCCGCTGTATCCTCCGCCAGCAAAGCGGGCACAAGGGGAAAATTAACTGTATGATAGGCGTTCATATAATCATAATGCAGCTTTGTGAAGAATTCCAGGCGCCATTGCCGATGGGCCTCCATATCTGAGGGAGGAGGGCTGCCCATGACTGCGGCCATAATTTCAGCATCATGAAACAGCTCAAAAAAGGGCACGCGGTCCGGCTCCCCTTGTCGATATACAACTGTCAATACACGATTAAAATTGGGCTCCCACAAAGACATACGCATCTTCCTTTCTTGGCCAGGCCGATTGCGCCTATTTTATGCTCCGAGCGATATAGGCTCAAGCCTTGAAGCTCAAAACAGACAAACGCTGTTTAGCCCCGCGTGGCTTTGCCCAGCTTCACTAGCTGACGAAACGCAGAATCGGCGATGAGGCCTTCTTTCGTGGGCGGCACATCCCACGTGATGACGCCTTCATGCGCATTAATCAGCTTCGTATAGCCAATGACAAATTCGTCGGGAAAGCGCGGCTCGCCTTGCCCCCAGCCCTGTCCCAGATATGTCAGAATATGAAATTGGGCGCCGTTCACAAATCGCCCCAAACGCTGGCGGCCATATAGTGACGGCACTGGAAAAGCATCGGAAATTTCGCCGGCTGTATAATCCTCCTCTTCCCAATGGCAAATCACAGGCACTTTTACTCCTGGATTAAAAGCCACGAGAGCCTCTGGATTGCCTGCCTTTAAAGCGGCCGCAAAGCTGGAAAAATTGGGCGGCTCGGGATGCCGATACATCACGTCCGCATTGTAGCAGCCGTCAATCCACCAGCCATGGCATTTTCTGCCCCAGCGTAGCGCCCATTCCCGGACGATGCTTTCCCACAT
The DNA here is from genome assembly GCA_964622325.1 of uncultured Armatimonadia bacterium. GTDB lineage: Bacteria > Armatimonadota > Zipacnadia > Zipacnadales > UBA11051 > JAJFUB01. The sequence goes on along the minus strand of CAZUOJ010000054.1, from coordinate 1,444 downwards.
CTGCTGAAATTCCGTCAGCCGATCATCTACGCCCGGCTGATATTCATACAATTCCGGATGAAAGCCTATCTTGTAGGCATCATTTGGCGGCGTGCATTTCAGCCGCTCGATCGCTTGTTTATCCAGAGCCGGCGCACAGGCTGTGAAATACACGAGCAAACGAATGCCCCGCGGCGCCAGCGCGTCGGCCAAATCCGCCACAAGATCCCGTTGCGAACAATGGCTCGGCTGATGGCCCACAAGGGCGTCGTATGTCGCGTTTGGCGAAAGATAATAGCCCGAATTTTGCCCTATTGTAATGAAAAAATATCCTGCCTGGATTTCGGCCAGCTGTTGAACTAATCCCTCGACATCAAAATTGTCAATTTGGGCGTTCCATTCTGCAGGATGAATGTCAGGCACTTCTGTATTGCTGGCAAAATCCGCCAGATAATGCATAAATACGCCCCAACGGGCCTCTCGCAGCCAATCTGTATTCGCACGCATAATAAAATGTTTCCTCTCCTTTTGGCAGTATTATCGGGCTAAAAAGCTTTTCGACGCCCATATTTAGATTAGGCGCCTGCTTGTTCCTATTTTTAAGCGAGAGGGCTAATGGAATATATTTACGGCTTTATCGCTCCTCAGGCTTAATAAGCGCGTGCTTTGCCCAATCATAGCCTGCAATCTTGCCCTCCGCCTCAAACATCCAGATATCGCCCTGCCTGTGGAGCTTCACAGCCGCAGGCGGCTTATCGCTGGCGCTCCAGCTCAATGCTGTCGCCTGGCGCCATTGTGACCGCTGCGTCCGTAGACGGATTGTAAATAAGGATAGCTCTTGGGCATTTCGATCCTGGCCCGTCACAATTTCTGCTGTCACGTGCACATCTTCTTGTGTAAGCGGCTCCAGGCGCAGGACAGCATTTTGCCCGCGGCATAAGAAAGCTGTGCCCATTTCTTCTGCTTTTTGTTGTTCAGGATGAAAGCGTAATTCCAGCGCCTGCGGCCCAGCGACTGCAATGTCATCCAGAACAATCAGCACATCAGGCTTCATAAAAAGCAGATGGCGCACAAAGCGCTTCAGGCCCAGCTTATCGGGATAAGCGGCTGTAGCGTCCCCTACAATATAATCTAATTGGGGCGTTGATTCGACGCGCAGAATACGGGGCTGCTGGGGAAGACGCAATGTCACAGCGCCCTGCAGCCAGCGTTGTCCTTCCCCCCATTGGCCCTGGCCATCTACGAGCAATGTATTATGCTGGCCTGTCCATTTGCTGGCGTAGCCGTCGTCGCGGATTAGCCATTCGCCGGCGCCAAAAAGCACAAAATGATTGGCATCTGGATGCACATGTCCCCCCCCAGCATCGAAATTCAGCTTCTTGACGGCTTCATGCCCCAAAAACGGCCCGCATTTAAACACAAGCAATGATTCCTGGCCGCTCCAATCCGAACGCGCCGAAACAAT
>CAZUOJ010000053.1:0-24016 GCA_964622325.1 uncultured Armatimonadia bacterium | reverse complement strand
CTTCCGCTGGATTAATATCACACACTGCCACCAGCTGGGCCTGAGGATGCTCATTAGCCTGTTTAAAATGGCTATACCCCATATGTAAGCCTATGACCGCAATGCCCAATTTATCCATTTCCTATGTGCTCCTTTCTTTTTCAAATGAATTGAGAATGAAATTTTTTGAAAGCCGCGCGATGTTCCTCCTGTGAAAAATGTTTTGACACTCTATTTATGGAAACATTTTATTTTTGCTTTCCGAATCTGCCTCTATCATTTTTCTCCCTCTAGAGACAGCTCCGAATCTTCGTTGTGTGTTGTCACAGCGGCCTGCAATTCGGGCCGCAAGTCAGCGGCGATTGTCTCGACTGATTTGAGCTCGGGCAATTCTTCTTTGGCCGGCACCCCAAGCTCCTGCAGACGCACAGCTTGCGGATATAGCCTCATATTGGCCGAACTGACTGCTTTGTTGTATTTATCAATCGCCTGATTCAGCGCCTGGCCAACCTCGCTAAAATGTTTAACAAAAATTTGCAAACGACTGTAAAACTCTGCCGCCAGATTCCGCACTTCCAGTAAATTCTCCGCGAGCTTTTGTTGCTCCCAGCCATAGGCCACGGCATATAAGAGGGCGATGAATGTCGCAGGAGTCGCGATGACAACGCGGCTTTCCAGCGCACTTTTCATTAATTCGCGATCCACTTCTAAGGCTGCCACATAAAGCGACTCCATCGGAATAAACATCACAACACAATTGGGGCTTTTTTCAAATTGATCCCAATAAGCCTTGCGCGCCAGATTATTGATATGCTGACGACATTGCTGCGCGTGTCGCTGCAAATATTTTTGGCGTTCTTCTGGATCAGCCGCTTCTAAAGCCTGCAGATAGGCGTCCATGGGCACTTTATTATCGACAACAATTAAGCCGCCGCCGGGCAGCCGAATAATCATATCGGGCCGCAAGACGCCTTCTTCTGTGCGGATCGAATGCTGTTCCACAAAATCACAATAAGGGCTTAATCCGGCCAGCTCGACGGCATTCCGCAGCTGCATTTCGCCCCAGCTTCCCCGTACTTCTGGCCGCTTCAAAGCTGTAACAAGTTTATTCGTTTCGTCTTTCAGACTCTGCTCCAATTCCAAGAGATGGCGCAATCGCTCTTCCAAGGCGCTATAAGCGCCTTCGCGCCGCCGCTCCATTTCCTGGATAGCTGTATCGTACTCCTTGAGCTTCTCGGCTAAAGATTGGATAACAGTGCGCAGCGTTTCGCCGCGCTTTTCTAATGCCCCCTCTGCTTGTTTGCTGAGGCTTTCAAAGCTCTGCTGGGCCAGCCGCAAAAATTCCTGGCTATTGCGCGATAAAGCCTCCTGAGAGAGCGCGCTAAATGTCTCCCGCAGCTGGGCCATAAGCTGCTGTGTGGCTTGTTCCCGCTCCTGTAATCGGGCCTCTAAGGCTTCTTTAGCGCCTGTAAGTTCCAAGACGCGCTGACGCTCCTGTTCCAGAGCTGTTTGTGTTTCTGTCTGCCGCTGCTGTAAATCGCGTAAGCGCGTCAGACTGGAATTTTTTCCCATGAACAGGCCCAAAAGCAAGCCAATGAACAATGCTGCGAGAGCAACAAAGAAAGCGAGGAGATTTTCCAAGCCGCTCACTCCTTATATACACATTTCTGTGTTCGCTAAGCATTCACTAATTATAATAAGATACTTTTAATAAGATACAGCTTAATCTAATCCATAGGCTTGCCGGCATAGCATGTCATCATGCTGCGAAAAAACGGCGGCGAGCGCAGACTGATATCTTCCTGGCGGCGGAGGCGTTGCCAATAGAGCTTTAGGGCTTTAAAAACAAAATCCGGGATATCCGTCCAGCGGAAGTAGGGCGTATGCAGATAGGGAAATTTGAAGCATAAAATATCAAAGCCCGCTTTCTGCAAAAGCAGTCGTAAAGTCCGGGGCGAAAAATTATAGAGCATCTGATCAGGCGCTAAAAGCCGAAAATGGGTCTTAAACACGCGGGCGGCAGGGCTGGCGATATTAGGAGTCGCGCTAATGATTAACAGCCCTCCGGGCCGTGTAATGCGATACGCTTCGCACACAGCGCCTGACGGATCAGGCAGATGCTGCAACACGCCGCGCATCTGAACAACATCAAAGAAATTTTCTGGAAAGCCAATTTCCGCTAATTCGCCCACAAACAGCTGAGAAAGCGCATATTGTTGGCGAGCACAGGAAATATAATGCCGGGAAATATCTGTTCCGTATACATCAAAAATATCTTGCAGCCCCGCTATAAATTCTCCAGTGCCGCAGCCCACATCGAGAAAGCGGCCCCATTTCTCCCCGGCCGGGGCGATAGGGAAGAGGCCCTGCGCCTGGCGCTTTTTGATAAATCTTATAAGCTCCCGACGCTCTAATGCGTACATTCGCCTTCTTTGGGCCAGCAAAACAGGATCTTCATGGGAGGCGCTGTAGCTTTCCTCATAATTTTGTTGTATTAAGGCGATAGGCAGACGGGGATTTGTAAAGATCAGGCCGCATTTTACGCAGCGCACAATCTGTACATCATCAACAAAAGCCCATAAAGCATGTTCCCAACTGCCGCAAAGATTGCAGGGCACATATTCGCGGGACATAGCGCCAGGGGATGTGCAGGATTCATGCAACATGACAATTTTATTTTAAAGTAACAGTCCGAAAAGAAAAAGCCCCAATTGTTATTTATCCAATTGGGGCTTTGTGAACAAATCGGATTAAAATGAGATTTATTCGAGCTCGAGGCTGAGCAGACAATCGCTGTTCGTGGGGCACAATGCCGTGGGCTTCATCCATTTGGCGTGGCCATCCATAAAGCCGCAATTCTGGCCGCCGTTGTGGCGCGTCGCGGCTGCATCGGAGCGCACATAGCCGTGGGAATTGCTTTGAGCGCCAATTTGATAAGAGCCCGTGCTTTCCCACAACAATACGACAGATGAAGCATCTTCGGCCGCCCCTAACGAAGCCATTCGAGGAGGCGTGGGGCTGCCGGGATCCCAATGGGCAACATTATAGGCATAGCCTGCTACAAGATCATGATCCCCCAGGCTGCCATCATAGCGAGTTCCGCTGGGACTGCGATCGCTGGGACAGAAGAAAATCTGAACATTTCGCGAATAAGGCAAAATGGCGGTGCGCCATGTCGTATCGCCAGAGCTTTCGTTGCCGCTGCCATCTGTATCCCAATCTTCATTGGGCAATTGTTCGTCATAGTCTTGAGCGTAGCTTAAGGCTGCCAGTGTCAATTGCTTGATATTTGCCAAACAGCTCGATTGACGCGCTTTTTCCCGCGCGCGTGCGAAGACGGGAAACAAAATAGAGGCCAGGATAGCGATAATCGCTATCACAACTAACAATTCAATCAGCGTGAATCCTTTGCGCATATACGCCCTCCTTTGGAAATGAAAAACACTGTATATAGTTTCGTTGCTTTATACTTTAATATAGTTCCCAGTTCGCTTTTCATTTAAACATAAAACTCTAATTCATCATCCATAAAGTCTCAACGCGCTTAGCTTCATTTTTACATTCTGTAAAATATCATTGACAACGCTTCTTGTTAAATGTATCATTGCTACAACGCTTTTGAGGCAAATGTGAATATTTTCACAGAATGTAACAAAAAATTGCAAATATAAAAAATCGGAGGTGCCTTGTGAATAGCCGCCGCATTGATTTGCCTTCAAGTGAAATGCCTCAGAGCTGGTATAATATCGTTCCAGACTTGCCTCGTCCTCCCGATCCGCCGCTTCATCCTGTCACAAAACAGCCCGTAACAGCCGCGGATATGGCGCCGATCTTTCCGATGAATTTGCTCGCTCAAGAAATGAGCGGAGAGCGCTATATTGAAATTCCTGATGAAGTGCTGCATGCGTATGCTCTGTATCGGCCCACGCCGCTTTATCGGGCTGTGGAATTAGAAAAGGCTTTAGATACGCCCGCTCATATTTACTATAAGTTTGAGGCGGCCAGCCCGGCAGGGAGCCATAAGCCCAACACAGCTATCCCTCAAGCTTATTACAATAAAATTGAGGGCACGAAGCGCATTACAACAGAAACAGGGGCCGGGCAATGGGGGAGCGCTTTGTCCATGGCCTGCCGGATGTTTGGCCTGGAATGTGTCGTGTATATGGTCGGCATCAGCTATGATCAGAAGCCCTATCGCCGGACTTTGATGGAAACATGGGGCGCCACATGCTATCGGAGCCCCTCGGATCGCACAAGCGTGGGACGAAAGTTTTTGGCCGAAAATCCCAATCATCCTGGCTCGCTGGGCATTGCTATCTCAGAGGCCCTGGAAGATGCCATCCAGCGAGAGGACACGAAATATTCGCTGGGCAGTGTGCTCAATCATGTGATGCTGCATCAGACCATTATTGGCCAGGAAGCCATGAAACAGATGGAACTGGCGGGGGAATATCCGGATATTGTTATCGGTTGTTTTGGCGGCGGCTCCAATTTTGCCGGCCTGTCTTTCCCGTTTGCCGGCAAAAAGATCAAAGAAGGCCGCGACACAAGGATAATTGCTGTAGAGCCAAAAGCTGCCCCCAGCTTAACGCGGGGCCCCTATGCATATGATTATGGCGACACGGCAGGAATGACGCCGTTATTGCGGATGTTCACATTAGGCCATGATTTTGTGCCCGCGCCCATTCATGCCGGCGGGCTTCGCTATCATGGGGCGGCGCCGCTGGCGTCCCTGCTGCTTGCAGAGGGCGTCATTGAAGCGCAGGCGTATGGCCAATTGGAGTGTTATGAGAGTGCAGTTCTATTCGCACGCACCGAGTCTTGGGTTATCGCCCCCGAAACATCACACGCGGTTCATGCGGCTATTGTAGAAGCGAAGAAGTGCAAGGAAAGTGGAGAAGCGAAAGTTATTTTGTTCAATCTGTCAGGCCATGGGATGCTGGATCTGGGAGGCTACGAAAAGTTTTTGAGTGGCCAACTGGAAGATTATGTATTGCCGGAAGAAGAGATACAAAAATCGCTTTCCACAGTGCCAGAAGTGGAATAGCGATAAAGCTTGATGGGGATGTTGTACAGTGGGGCGCTCTGAATAGAGCGCCCCATTTATTTGCATGAGTCTGCGCCTGCAGCCAAGCAAAGCTTTTCAGAAAAGCGTAATTTGCGCAAAAGGCTTGTCGCAAAAACGCGACAAGCAGGATTAGCATATTTTATCTAGCTATGAGGGGAAAAAGGCGCGGGAGGGCAGAGAAGCACAGAAGACAATGTTTGAAATGTTTGATTTGAATGAGTTCTTTTTAGAGTATGTTGTATTTAGCTAAAGAGACACAAAACTTAACATAATATAGATTATGTCAAAATTGCATATGAGCCCTCTAATTAGCTATAAAATGGCTTTTAAGGGCTATAATCGTAAAACATCACGAAGATATTCCGCATTGGGCGAAAATTTTTTCATTTCAAATCTCTAATTCGTCCCCAGGCTGGAGCACAGCCGCGCGTAGCCCTATGTTTTCCAGAGATTGCGCGAAAGCATACGGATCTTGACGAATAAGATCAAAAGCACTGAAATGCATGGGAATGACGAGCTTGGGATTAAGCCATTGCGCCGCCTGCAAAGCCTCTTCAGGCCCCATTGTGAAGCAATCGCCGATAGGCAGGATTGCGACATCCAGCCCGAGCGCGCCGATTAAGCGCATGTCCGAAAAAAGCCCTGTATCTCCGGAAAAATAGACTTTAATGCCGTTCATTGTGACGACAAAGCCTACGGCGGGGCCTGTGTATTCGATCATATGTTCGCCTATGAATGCAGAGCCGTGCCAGGCTGGCGTAAGCTTTACAGTGCCGAAATCAAATGTGCGGCTGCCGCCAATATGCAAAGGCGCCACTTCGCAGCCCTGACGCGCACAATACATGCACAGCTCATACGCGCTAATCACGGGGCAGCCCAGCCGTGTGGCTATTTCAATTGTATCTCCTAAATGATCGGAATGGCCATGGGAAGGCAATACGGCGTCCACAATGAGATCTTCTGGCTGACAAATCGCCTCTGGATTGTCGCGTAAAAAAGGATCAAAAACAATAGAATGCTCTTTCGTGCTGAGCGTAAAACACGCATGGCCCAGGGATTTTATTGTGAGCACAATCAGCCTCCTGCATTAGCAATTTATTTTTTATTTATTAGAATATATATTTTTTAATTTTTGCAATTGTAAGTATGAATCGGGAGAGGGCTTATTCGCTTTCTTCCCGATTAAATAGCTGCACAAATTCTGTCCGCAAAGCGCTTTGTTTTTCCAGATATTCTGTCCAATCGGAAATGGGCTGCAGCAGGGGAAGCGAAGCCAGGGCCGGACATCCTGCAGGCTCTGCCAGATCCGAACGGGCGGGATATGTGCCCAGCAAATCCCGCAGCGCCATCTGGCCCTCCTGAGAAAGCATATATCGCACAAACAAGCGTGCGGCATTGGGATGCGGCGCCCGTTTCAAGATGGCTACGGGACCAATTATCAAAGGAATTCCGTCTTGGGGCCAAATTGTTTTGATGTGTTTGGCATGGGCGTCTTCGCTGAGCAAGCGGCTGATTGCCAGGCCCGCCGCAATTTTGATTTCGCCCTGGCTGAGCGCCTCCAGCATAGCTTCTTCTGTTTTGTATATCCGCGGCTGCAGCTGCGCCATCTTCCGCCAATAAGCCACGCCATACAGCTCGCGCAATAGATAATACAGGGCGTAAGCGGAGCCCGCCGTCAAAGCATCCTTGAGGCCAATTTTGCCCTGCCAGCGCGCCTGGAGCAGATCACTCCAGCGCCGAGGGAGCTGAGAAGGAGCGATTTGCTGGGGATTGTAGGCCAGGCCTAAGGCCACGAGCCTTACAGCTGTCCAATACCCCGGACTCTTGTAGGCCGCAGGCACAGCCGCCGCTTCAGGAGCTTCATAATAGAATAATTCACCGCGTTGAGCTAAAGAAACAAATATCGCAGGATCCAGCACTTGCAACACATCCGCCTGGACGCGTCCTTTGCTGATTTCTTTTTCTATTTTCTCAATTATGCTGAATGTGCCGCCGCGCTGGAGCTGCACGCGAATGCCAGGATATTTTGTTTCAAATTGGCGGGCGAATCCCAAAGCCTGTTGTTCTGTAATGGATGTGTACCAATTTACAATGCCTTCTTGACGCGCCAAGGATATTAATGTGTCTAAAGAGGGCGGGCGCAGCGCCTCTCCCCCGCCTTCATCCGTGACTGTCACCTGAATCTCTTCCGGAATCGGACGAGGGCAGCCGCTCAAGCCCATTAGAATTATCAGGCAGAAAAAAAGAAGCCGCCCTGCTCGCCTGCTAAAACGCTGAGTCCGACGAGGCGTATGTGTGCCCATTTTTGCTTTAAACTATTCTAATTGAAAATAAAAAGCTCTATGTATTGCCCTTGAATAATGCTTCATTCAAACAAAGGCACATCCAGCCAGCAGCCGCCGCGCATTGCGGACTCATGAGCAATAAGTCCTGGCACTGTAAGATCCATCGCCCGGATTTCATCCAAAGGGGGCTTCTGGCCGCTTTCCAGAGCCAAAAGAAAATCCTGGACTAGCGCATATTCGGCTGTGCCATGGCCTCCCGCGCGGGCGGCTTCGGGCAGCGAGGCATCAATTGTGTTGACTTCAATTTCTTGGGGCTCCGTCATTTCATCTTCCACATAAAGCATGCCTGTGCCTGGGATGCCGCGCCGGCTGGATTCTACAAAGCCCCTTGTGCCCTGGAGCATATAATAATGCAAAGGAGGCTTGCGTGGCGCTACGGAGCTGCGCAAAAGCTTAATTATGGCGCCTTTTTGTGTCTCAAATAGCGCGACTTGGATATCAATGCCCCCGACATCGCCTTCGGGCAGAATGCGACGGCTGTCTCCGAGGCCGCACGCACGCACAATGCGATCCTGTGTGATTTCCAGAATCGGGCCCAGAGAATGCGAACAATAATGCAAAGGCGGTCGCTTCGCGCGCCAGCGCAAATTGCCTGTCTCAGGATCCACTATCAACGAACGTATTTCATGAATATATTCACATTCGGCATAAAAAATTTCCCCTAAGCGGCCGCTTTGGATCCATTGCCGCCATTGCTTGACAAAGGGCCAATAGCAACAATTCTCCGCCAGCATATAGCGTTTCCCCGTGCGCTTCACAGCTTCTACGATTTGCGCGCATTCCTGGACTGTATATGCCGCCGTCACTTCACACAGCACATGTTTGCCGCTTTCCACTGCCATAATTGTTTGTTTGGCATGGAAAGGAATGGGCGTGCCTATAAAAACAATGTCCATCTCCACATTTACAAAATCCTCATAATTTGTGAAACAACGATTATCGGGGAGCTGTAATTCTCGTTGGAAACGAGCCAGAGCGTCTGGATTGGCGTCGCAACAGGCCACAATTTCACAGCGCTCATCTTGAGCAAATACATGTCCATAGCCAGAGCCTCGCCCCACGCCCACAAGGCCAACGCGAAACAACGCCATTATCTTCACTCCTTGAGCCAAAAATATAAAAATCTAAAAGGAATTTCCCGGCGAAGGCAGGAACTCCTTCTTAACAGCAGGGGCGCAGAACTGTTAAAATCAAATAAATTAAAGGAGGATATTTGATGAGCGTTCAACGGCGTGTGCCTATAGCATTGCAGCTCTATTCCGTGCGGGAAGCGATGAAAGAAGATGTGCCGGGAACATTACAAAAAGTGGCGCAAATGGGCTATGAAGGCGTGGAATTCGCCGGCTATTATGATTATCCGGCGGAAGAATTGCGCAAAATGCTGGATGACAATGGCCTTGTGTGCTGTGGGGCACATCTGGGCATCAATACACTTTTGGGAGATGAGCTGGAAAAAACAGCCGAATTCAATTGGATTTTGGGCAATCCCTATCTCATTTGTCCCGGCTTGCCTGCCGAATATACAGGAAGCCGCGAAAATTGGCAGCGAACCGCAGAATTATTCAATGACATCAGCGAGAGATGCCGTAAGCTGAATTGCTGGATTGGCTATCACAATCATCATACAGAGTTCACGCCGCTGGATGGCGAAATGCCGTGGGACACCTTTTTCGGCAATACAGTATATGATGTCATCATGCAATTAGATACAGGCAACGCCTTGCGGGGAGGCGCTCATGTGGCACCCTTTATAGAGCGATATCCCTATCGCGCCCTTACTGTGCATCTGAAGCCCTATTCGCTGGAATTAGGAAAAGAGGATCCTGCTTTGGGCTACAGGCCTCTCATCGGCGATGACAGCATTCCCTGGACAGAGCTTTTTAATCTCCTGGAAACAATTGGCGGGGCGCGCTGGTACATTGTGGAATACGAAAGCGATTTGTATCCGCCCTTAGAAGCTGTGGAATTGTGCTTGAAGCGTTTGAAAGATATGGGCAAATAAAACAGCATTTAGGCGACAGGGCATAAAAGGCAGGGGCAGGCATTGATGCGACAATAGCACTTCCTGAAAAAACGCCTGCCCCTTTTTGCATTCTTTGAGCCAGACTAAAAAGAAATTAGGCGAGGCCGTCCCAAAGCCAAATAAAAACAGCGCTTGGGGCAAATTGGGCTAAACATCTGCTAAATGATGGGAAGCACATGCTTCCGGCGAGGAATATGAAGCTTATCTGTTTGTTGGGGGCAATTTTGTATTTGGCCGCCCTAGCTTTTGCTGCTGAGGATTGGATTACACGCGAAAAAATCCGCGCAGGCTGGATTTATCACAGTGACGGCGCCGATAAATTGGCTTTCTTCAAACAGCATGGCCTGAATGCTCTCATCACATCAGCCGGAAGCACGGAGCAAGATTTTCAGACATTTTTGCAATGGGCTTCAGAAGCCAAACGAGCGCAAATGCGCCTATTTGGCGTTGTCGGGGCTTCTTTTGACGGGGCAAAAGCCGGCCTGCGGCGCTGTGTGTTCGGCAATGGCTACGAAAGCATCCTGCCCTGCCCTTTGGAGCGGCGTTATTGGGAGGAAGTGCTCACAGGCCGTGCGCTCCGCCTGGCAGAGGCGAGTCGCCGCCCTGAGCTGGAGATTTCCGGCTGCCTCATTGATTGGGAAATGTACGCCAATGCGGACAAAGGCGGGCAGATTTATTATACGGATGCCTGTTATTGCGATGCTTGTTGGGGCGGATTTCTCAAAGCTCAGGGCTTGCCAGATGTCAGTGCGCAAATTCCCTTCGCTCAGCGCGTGGCCTGGCTGCGAGAGCATAAGCTCTTCGAACAGTATCATCCCTATCTGCAAAAGCACGTGCGGGAATATGCAGCCCAAATGCGCGAACGCGTGCTTTCCGCCAATCCCCATTTCCTGTTGGGCTTTTATCCTGTGCCTCATAATTGGCATCTGCAGGCTGTAGCTCAGGGGCTGGGCAAGCCTGAACATCCGCTGATTTTGTGGGCGACAAGCACATACGGCGGCGGCGGCCCCTCCAAAATTCCGGATAATTGGCAGCAGGAATTTTTCGCCCAAGAAATCTATGCGTATTACTGTGGAGGCATGCTGTTACGCTTTTATTCCGCGGCTAATTTGGCCAAACATATCTTTGAAATCGCTCGCAAAACTAATGGCTACTGGCTATTTACAGTGCACACCTTATGCATTCCCGAAGAGGCGCAAAGCGGCGATTATTATCTGGCCGCGGGCAGTCCGCAAGATTATTTGCGTGAAATTAAACGCGCCAATGAGGAGCTGGATAAATTAGCAGCCGATGTCCAATATGTGACGCCTTTAGAATATGTGGCTGAGCCTGTCCGTTATCGCCATGTGGGCTATGATGTCAATCGATACAAGCCGCCCCAGCTCACATATCAAGGCCCCACGGACAACGCCATAATGTGCGCGCTGCCCGCGCTGAATCTGACAGGATCGAATGTCTTGTTGCTGTTCCTATCGCCGGACGCGGAGGCGACACTTGTTTTTGAAGTTAAAAAGCCCGCGGCGGGCGATGTCTGGGGCGTTTCTTATGCTGTGTTAAATCCTCAAAAACAGATTATCCAAAATGGCCAGATGCCGCCCGGGCAGGAATATACGATTAAATGCAGAGCGCTAGAGGCGGGATTATATGCCATTGTCCTAACTGCTGGCTATTATGGCTGTGCTGTGTTAAAAAGAACAAATACGCCCTGTGCCTTGTGGACAGGCTCGCGCTTTGAAGTATCCGGGCCGGGCGGCACGCTATATTTTTATGTGCCGGAGGGCTTGCGCGAATTTACAATCTCGGCGCAATGCGAATGGAGCACATCGCAAATCAATTTATGTGTGCTTAATCCAGCGGGAGAAATCATCGTCCAAAAGCCCACGGATCCTTATGAACGAAAGGCAAAATTAGTTGTGCCGACAAATGGCAAAAGCGGCCAATGGGCGCTGCGTGCAGAACGAATGGAGGGGCAAAGCTTTCGTAGCGTGCGAATTGATTTTGATAGAGCGCTGCCGCCCGCCGCTACACTACTAAAAGACTGGATATTTACATTTGCGCCGTAAAAACTTTTGAGCCAACAAAAAAGCTATTACATTTATATGCTCAGGAGAATTCGTGATGCGCCCCAAAATCTTATGGCTTCCTTTTTTTATACTTTTATTAACAGGTTGCACATCCTGTGGGGGCCAAAATAATAATCCATCCCCCCCTCCCCCACCGGATTCTATTCCCTCCTTTGATCGCACCCGCGCTTTTTCATTCCTTGTGCAGCAATGTGAATTTGGGCCGCGTGTGCCGGGCAGCCAGGCACATGCAGAATGTCTGCAATGGCTCGTCGCCCAGCTTTCTGGCGCGGATCCGCTTATTCGCCAGCATTTTCGCGCTCAGACATGTTTCGGCGGGCCTTACGATTTCACGAATGTGCTGGCCCTTTTTGGCAAAGACAAGCCGGGCGTGCCGTTTTTGCTGTGTGCGCATTGGGATTGCCGTCCTGAGGCGGACGAAGATCCGGATCCAGCCAAACGGACATTGCCTGTCATGGGGGCCAACGACGGAGCCTCCGGCGTGGCTGTGCTTTTGGAAATCGTCCAGGCCTTTAAAGCCTCAGCCCCGCCTCGTCCCATTATTATTGCTTTCCTGGACGCGGAAGATTCGGGCCGTTCGGGCTCGGATTTGCCGTATCAAGGCTTTTGCCTGGGCTCACAATATCTCGCTGCACATTGGCCTTCTGAACTGCCCAGGCCGGCCGAAGGAGTGCTGCTGGATCTAGTAGGAGGCGATGATAAGCCCAATCCGCGGCTGCCGCCGCGCTTTGGCGGCAATGACATTTTGGATTTCCCGATGGAGCTGCATTCGCTGCAAGCCAATCGGCCGCTTGTGGAACGGATCTGGACAATTGCGCAACGCCGGGGACATAGAGCGTTTATCTGGCAACAAGGACGCGCCATTATTGATGATCATGTGCCCCTTATAGCGGCCGGAATTCGCGTCATCAACATTATTGATTTTCCTCCGCCCGAATGGCATACAGCGGATGATACGCCTGAACATTGCTCGCCAGATGCGCTGTATCAAGCAGGCGATACCCTGTTGCAATTTATCTATGGGGAATAATACACACGGAAGCCCAAAATACGCTGAAAAAAGCTGGCTTAGCCAAAATCAGTGAAATTAAAGGCAATAAGCTGGGCATTTAAAGCCCGCCATTTAGCGATTTCCTGTTTGTCGTAGTGCTCTAATTCCACGCATACAGGAAGATTATTGAAGCCCAATGCTGCGTTGAGAGATTTTTCCAGGCCAAAATCATTGTGAAGAAGCTGGGGAATGAGCTGAAGCAATAATTGCGCAGAAAAAGACACGAAAGAAGCCCCTTGTTTTTGGGCTTCCTGAGCGTCAGCTTGGCTGTAGCAAGCGACACCAATTATAGCTTCCGGCCCTAAAATCCGCCGCGCAAAAGCGACGGGCATGTCCTCAGGCTGAAGATAAACGCCGGCCGCCAACACAGCAAGGGCGACATCAACACGGCCTGCAATCAGCAGGGGAATATGGCGTCTCTGGCAATGCTGCGACAGCAGCGCAGCTGTATCTACAATTTGACGCGTCGGCAGAAACAGCGGCCTGTAAATCAGAAGGCCGATTTGCGCATCTGAAGCTTTTCTGCAGAAGGACTGGACAGAGGAATGTGCAAACGAGCCACTAATTATGGCGCAATGAGGACTCTGTAAAGGATAAATGTTGAGGAGAAATTGATCAGGCATGGCCTATGGGCAATTTTCCTTTGTGGAATGCTGGCTGAAAACATCTCCATTATAATAAAATTCAAAAAATTTGCAAAAATATGTCTTATAGTTGCGCTTCCTTTTTGCCATTTTGAGGAGAAACATCATTTACGCTTGACGACAGTTGGCAGAGTGTTTATAACAATAGCGTTTAAAAAGATGCTGCTGAAGAAAAGGATGTTGTGTGGGCGACAAGAAAAGTCCAAAAAGCAAAAATCAAAAACGCCTGGCCCAGAATGCAACAGAGCTTGTGGCTTCAAACAGGCGGGCGCAACATGATTATTTTATTGAAGATAAAATCGAGGCCGGGATTGTGCTTTTGGGGCCAGAAGTAAAATCGGTGCGGGCGCATCAAGTGAGCCTGGCGGAAGCATATGCCGAAGTGCGCAATGGCGAAGTGTGGCTTCAGGGAATGCATATTGCGCCCTATGAGGCCACTGCTCATGGAGCTCCGCCTGCTGTCCGCCCTCGCAAATTGCTGCTCACGAAAAGCGAAATTCGCCGTTTAGAGCGACAAGTGCGCCAAAAAGGCTATACGCTCGTGCCCTTACGCATGTATTTTGCGCCCAGCGGGTATGCTAAAATTGAGATCGGTTTAGCGCGGGGCAAACGGCTCTATGACAAGCGTGAGGCCCTCGCCGAACGTGAAGAGCAAAGACGCGGGGAACGGGAATGGCGGGATTGGGAGCGTCGCCGCCAGAAAGGAGGTGACTAAGTTCGATGGCAAAGGCAAAAATTTTAATTGTGGATGATGATCCGCAGCTGCGACAGGCCCTTCGCCTGGCGCTAAAAAGTAAAGGCTTCCGTTGCGAAGAGGCGGAAAATGGCCGACGTGCCTTAGAGAAATTATGTGAGGCGACGGTCCGTCAGGAGCCTTACGATCTTGTTTTGCTGGATATCATAATGCCTGAAGTGGATGGCTGGCAATTCCTTCAGGCCGTGAAATCTAATCCCCTGTGGAGCCAAACGAAAATTGTCATCGTCACGGGACGCGCTGTCAGTCCCCAGGATATCGCACGAGCTACAGCAATGGATTGTTTGCATATAGAAAAAAAAGCTGGCTTTCTGGAAAGCCTGACGCAAATGCTGACGCGAATGGCTACTGTTTAGCAATAATATCATCGTTTTTTCCGCCGAAAGCACGCTGCTTTCGGCTTTTTGTATTTTTCATAGAGATATGAATTAAGCCCTCATGTAGTTTGCTTGACCCTGTACAAGATTTTCTATTATTATTGCAAAAGCGAATTTGTGGGGCACAAAGAAAAGAAAACAATGCGCTCTCAGGCCCTATTGCGATACAAAATCTTGGGCAGTTTTATGTTGTTGGATTCACGAGCCTCAGGAAACTAAAATGGCGAAATTATATAACAATAATGAGAAATATTGTGGGCAACACTCCCCTATGCCTCTTCCCCACTGGCTGCGCGTCAAAACAGGAAAAGCCAAACTGTGTGCTCAGACACGTGAATTATTAGCTGCCCATCAGCTTCATACAGTGTGCGAAAATGCCCAATGTCCGAATATTGGCGAATGCTATTCGCGCGGCACCGCCACCTTTTTGCTTTTGGGCAATGTTTGTACCCGCGATTGCAAATTTTGCGCTGTCCGCCACGGCCGGCCCGCGCCGCCGGATCCGCAAGAGCCGCAGAGAATAGCAGAAGCAGCGCAAAAATTGGGCTTAAAATATGTTGTCCTCACCTCCGTGACGCGCGATGATTTGCCCGACGGCGGCGCGTCTCATTTTGCCGCCACAATGAGCGCGCTGCGCGCTGTCGGCATTTCCGAGATTGAAGTGCTCACGCCCGATTTTCGGGGAAATTGGGCGGCTTTAGAAAAAGTTCTGGATGCCCGTCCTACTGTGTTTAATCATAATGTCGAAACAGTACGCGCACTATCTCCCGTTATTCGGCCACAGGCCAATTATGAACTTTCTCTGGAAGTGTTGAGGCAGGCCCGACGGCGTGCTCCGGAAATTAAACGAAAATCTGGCTTTATGGTAGGATTGGGCGAAACAGAAGAACAAATTTTCGAGCTTATGAGGGATCTTTACGCCGCAGGCTGCCAGATTTTGACAATTGGCCAATATCTGCGGCCTTCCCGCAAACAATGGCCTGTGCAGCGCTATGTGCCGCCCGAAGATTTTGAGCGTTATGCGAACATCGCGCGGGAAATGGGCATCCCGCATGTTGTGGCCGGGCCTTTTGTGCGCAGCAGCTATTTGGCCTCAGAAGTGCTCGCTCAAGGGAGCTTCTGAAAATCTCAATGGGGAAAATACATCTCAAATTACATTGGCATGCCAATGATGTTTTCTGAAATTGAAAATTAGCTTCGCAACAAGAAATCATTTACAAAATATGTTGAATGTGGCGGCTTGCTCTTATGCATCCAGGCAAAAATTGAACTCCTGTGTCGTTGATTTCCTCGCTGTTGAGATAAGCCGCGCCCAAGCTGAAAACAGCTTTATCTGATTTGGGCACAAATTCCACAGGGCAGAGCAAACAAATGCTGGGGCGTGTGTCCTTATATATTTTAGCGCCTTTAGGCGCTGTTTGCCTTGTGATTGCGCCGGGATTTTTAGTGATATCAAGGCACAATCAATGGGCGCGGCACAGGCTCCATGAAGCTCTGACACGCCAACTGGCGGAACTTTTAGGCCGAGAAGTGGCTGTAGGGCCCCTTAAAGGAGATCTTTTCACAGGCCTGACTATTGAAGGATTGGCCATTGCCGAACACCAAAAACTCTCGGAGGGAGCTGTTTTTACAGCACAGCGCATCGTATTGAAATATAATCTGCGCGCCGCGTTGCGCGGAGAAATAGCCCCTTTAGCTTCTGTGGGCTTGATAGAGATATGGGGAGCCCAAATTCGCCTCATTCGCGACCCAAAGGGAAAATTCAACTTAATGAATGTACTGGCGCCCGTGAAATTGCCGCCGGAAAAGCGCTTTCGCGGGCGTGTTCGGCTGCATGAGACGACGCTCATTTATCTGGATTATGGCCCCGGCATTCAAAAAGCTCCCCTGCAATTGCGTGTTAAGGATATCGAGGCTCAAGCCGATTTGCGGCAGCCCACGCGTCTTGTGGCCCAGGCCAAAGGCACAGCGATGGATGGCCGCGCCCAAAAGCTCAGTGTACGCCTGCTGGCGAATCTGGATGGCCCTCCTTTTTCCGATTTGCAATTTTCGCTGACATATCTTGATGTGGGCTGGCTGGCGCAACATATTAAAATTTCGTCTGATTTCACGCCGCAAACAGGCCGGGCGGATATTAAAGGCACCTTATATAAAGTCCGCTATAACAAGCGTGTTCGGCAAGATTATTCTGTGAAGCTGCGTTTGCGTCATGTGGGCCTGACACTGCAGCCGCACGCGGGCGCAAGAATGTATCTCAATGGCGAATTGTGGGCTTCCAAAGAGGCTGTGGCGACGCGGCGATTGCAGATATTCTGGGGAGGCAATCGCTACAAGATTTCTGGCTCTGCGTGGAATTTGAAAAATCCGCTTCTGGATGTCGCCATTGCGGCATCCAATGCCCATTTAACGCCTCTTTTGAATTTGTTGCCGCCAGCCAACCGAAAAGATTGGAAAATTGCGCAGGCCAGCCCGGCCAATTTTCGCGTCGAAATTGTGGGGCCTGTGAAAAATCCCGATGTGCGTTTGCAATTCTGGGCGCCCCGGAGGCTGACTCTCTGGACAAAGTCTTTGGGCGAGCTGAAAGCATATGGCACGCGCTTGGCTGCAGAAATCATTGCAGCGCGGAGGCGTCCCGTCGTTGAAGCCCATTTGACGGCGCAAAGACTCCAGCTGCCTGAGCTGGAATTAAATGCCGCCGCGGCAGGGGCTGCTGGCCTGACGGCTTTGCCCCAGAAATGGGCCTGGGGGCCTGTAAATGATTTGCGCGTTACGGCTCGCTTTTGTGGAGGTCATCCCTTCGCCCAGGCAAGCTTAAATCTGCCCTATATGACAATGGGCCAGCTGCAGGCCCAGGATATTCATACAGAGGCAATCTGGCTGGAAGATGTTGTGCGTTTCTCTCCTTTCAAGGCGGCTTTTTGTGGCGGAACATTGAAAGCAGATATGGCTTTCAACATCTCAAAGCCTGTTCCCAGCCTGCTTTTCAAAGGACAATTGCAGGGGATGGATCTGGCGCATTTGTCGGAGCTGTCGCTTGCTCATCCGCCAGAAAATCTTCAGGGGCGAGCAGATGTTGATTTTCAAGGGCATTTTGCTTCCGGCTGTTTAGCCGCATACGGGGATTTTCATGCCCATCAAATACAAGCCCCCGAAACATATATTCAAGTCGCCGCCGGGCAATTTGGCTTTAACGTCACTGACGAGCTGAGGGGGCTCGTCCAATGTCACACAGCGGAGATGTATTATGAAGATATCGCGTTATCACGCGCTGAAGCATTACTAGATATTCAGGGTCCGTATATCGAAGTGCTGAGCGCCTACGCGCAAAGCCCTCCGGGAATGCTATGGGCCCGTGGGCATATCAATCCAGAGGCGCAAACGGCAAGCCTGCAAGTGCGGGGGGCGGAATTGCCTGTCGAGCGTCTGGCCGAAAAATTCCGTGCTGGCGATGAGGCTTTGCCTTTGAGCGGCTTTCTTTATGGGGAGGGCGCACTGGAGGGCTCCTGGACAGATCCCAGCTTTGCCGGGAAAATTATTGTATTTCAGCCGCAATGGAAAGAGCACAAACTGGCTGCGTTGAGCGCGCAAGCGCATTATGCCGACGCCACAATGGCCCTGCGCCATCTGCACTTTAATCAGATGAGCAGCATTATCCGTGGGGAGATCGTTTTACAGAATTTGCGGGGCCCCCAAGAAGAAATCGCCCTAAGCGGAGATTTGGCGGGCGAAGGCGTGGATCTGGCCGAGCTGTCCCAATTATTTCAATGGGAAAAGCCTGTTCACGGGCTGGGAGAATTTAAGGCTCATCTGGAGGGCACATTGGCCGAGCCTAGGGCCTCAGGGCATATCCGTTTGGCGAATGTGAGCTATGAAGATTGGATGATAACAAGCGCCGAAACGCCTTTTGTCTGGCAGCAGGATTGTCTGCGTTGTGAGGATGTGCAGGCTGTGATGTGGGATGCGCCTGTGCGGGGGCAGGGCCGCGTCACTTTCAAAGCGGACCAAAAGGAAGAAATTGAGGCATATTTGAGCGTCCAGCAATTGCGGCTGGAGGGCTTGGCTCCTTATCTGGACATAGACATTCCGCTTGGAGGCACAGCCAGTCTGCCGGAAGCCTGGCTGCAGGGACCTGTAGATGATTTGCGCGGCCAGGCGCGGCTCGTGGCGCCTGAAATTATCATTGGGGATGAAACGATAAAGAATTTAGACGCGAGGCTCTCGTTAAGCCAGGGGCGACTGGAATTGCAGGAAACAAGCTTTGAGGCGGCCGAAGGGCGCATTACGATAAGCGGCGTGTATAATCAAGCCGCCGAGCCGCCGCAATGGGAGGCGCAGGCGCGCTTGCAGGGCACGGAGATTTCCGATTTGCTTTATTTAGCGGCGCCGTTTGTAGAAGCATTCCAGAAGGATGCGGCGGGCGAAACGAATGATGTGCCCTTCCTCTTGCGCAGCTATGCTTTGCGTCTGCAGGGGCCTTTTAACGGCGCTGTTACGCTGACAGGCACGACGGAAGCGCCGCTTATTGAGGCCTCTATACAAAGCGACTCCCTGGCCTTCGAGGGGCAGGCTCTCCCGGAGCTGCAAGCCCACGCGCAAATTACAAAAGACGCGCTCAAAAATCTGTCCTTGACATTGCGGCAAAGGGAGGCTCTTGTGACGGCGGAAGGAGAGATTGCTTTTGATGGCCCCCTGCATCTGAATATAGATGGCAGCGCCATTAATATGGCTCAATTGCGTCCCTGGCTGCCAAGGGATATTCCCTGCGGCGGGCGCGTAGGCTTTAGCCTCGTGGCCTCAGGCGCGACACGCGCGCCTGATGTGACCGCTTCTTTGGATATTAATGACTTTAATCTGGCCGGGATGCAATTCGATGTGCTGTCCGTGCCGATCGCCACGATTCGCGAAGGCGAGATTAATATAGACACATTGCTCATCAAACGCGGCGATACAGAAATTGTCCTGGATGGCCGGCTGCCCTTTAGCTGGCATCGTGCGGATACCCATAATGCGTTAAAGGGGCCTGGACTCATCCCGGACGGCCCGATAGCGCTGGGCGGGCGGATCCAGGATACGCCCCCGGCTTTCTTCCTGGCTTTGCTGGATGAATATCTGAATGCTCGCTCCTCCCTGCAGCCCAATCGGGACAAACCATTTTCCTGGGCTTCTTTACAAACAAAGGGCAAAATAAACAGCTCTGTGTCTATCTCCGGAACCGTACAGGAGCCGCAAGTGCAGGGCTTTCTGAAACTTGAGGACGGAAGCGTGGCGGCGAAGAACTGGAAATCCGCCGTGAATGAGGTGCAGCTGGAGCTGCAGTTCCGTGGGGCAGGCGGGGAAAACACTGTCGAAGTCGTTTCAGCGCAAGGACGCTATGAGCAAACGCAGGCGCAGATGACGGGAAAAATTGGGCTGAAAACTTTGCAGCCGCGCGAGTTCTGGCGCCAGAATCAGTTTGATCTCAAATTAGCTCTGGAGGCGGCAAAACAACTGCTGCCTGGCGGGACAGAGCTCAGCGGGCTGCAAGGCGCAGTGCGATTACAGACTGTAGAGGGCCAGCAAGTCTTGTGGCCCGAGAATCTGCAAGCCCAGCTCGGGGGCGGGCGCATTCAACTCAGCGGGGAAGCGCGTTTTGACGATTTTCGCTTCGCCCGTTTAGCCCACAATCAATACAATTTGCAGCTCAAACTGGAAGCAGGCAGGATCCGCTATCGCCCTTATCTGGATGCTGTGGCCACGGGCCAGCTGCAAATCCTCACGCCGGCCCCGGAGGCCCCGGCGCGGATCACGGGCCAATGGCAGTTCACGCAGGGCTGGCTGGGAATGATGCCCGGGCTGGCGGCGACTGAGTCCATCAAGGCTCTCAGCTCCGAATTCCCCACGCCCGAAATGGATATTGCGTTGGCCCTAGGCCCGGATATGCGCCTGGAAGCGCCCACGATAAGAGCGTATTTACAGCCTAATCCGCTGGCTTTCCATCTCACCGGCACGCCGCAAGCGCCTCATATTCAAGGCAGCCTGGCAGCAAGCCGCGGCACCACCATTTTGCCTACAGCTACCCTGCGCGTGCGCGCCTTTAACCTCGAATACGCTCTTGCGCCTAAGCCGGGCGATCATGCGGACCCTGTGTCCTTATGGCTTTATGGCTTTGTGGAGGGCGAAGCGGAAAAAACAATCAGTCGGCCCGGCGCCAGGCCCCTCCACATTGTTGTCCGTCTGGCCGGCGCTTTGCCGGATCGTGTCAAAGTGACGGCTTCCTCAGAGCCCGTCCTCTCCGAAAGCCAGATCTATGCGCTTTTAGGCGGCGTGCCGTTTTCCTATTTGGCCGGCGCCGGCGAAAGCGAAGGCAAAGTGGCCGCTGTCATGTCCGAACAGTTCCTGTCCGCCCTGGCCACTGCCTTCCAATTGCGCGTCTTTCAGCCCATTGCCGAAGAATTAGAGGAAGCTTTGGGGCTGGAGTTAGGCTTGAGCTTTGCTTTTAATCAGCCTATTACCTTGCAAATTGGAAAATATGTCTTGCGGAATTTGCAGGTCACCTATGAGCGTCCCCTAAGCGAAGGCGGCGCTCGTTATGATATTCGGCTGTCTTATGAGTTGCCACACGGCCTGCGAATTATGTATCATAACGATGAGCGAAATATCAATCAAATCGAAATCGGCTATTCGATCGGCTTTTAACTGAGCCTTCACTCTATTACGCATAAAGTGAGCGCAGGGCTGTTTCCGCGGCAAGGACGCAGCTTCCAGTTTTGACGCCATGAGGAACTGCAAGCGGAGCAGTCTGTCTAAATTGAAGGCGACGCTCTTTAATGCCGCTCTGGGAGCTGGAGGAAGAGCCCAGGGGCGGAAAAATGAGGGCCGCCATAATCATATTTTAAGGGCAGCTGGGGGCGGGCGGCGCAGGAATACGATGGATGGGAATTATCCGTGAGGCAGGGAGGCAAGCCACCTGATTTTGCAGAAATTGTCGCCACCCACTATCAGCGTGTCTATAATGTAATCTTGCGGCTAGTGGAAGATCGCGAAGAGGCGGCGGATTTGACGCAGGACACCTTTGTGAATGCCTGCCGGGCGTATGCCAATTTTCGGCACGAAGCGCAAATCTATACCTGGCTCTATCGCATTGCGCTCAATCTGACCAAAAATCGCCTGGAGCGGCGCGGAAGGCAGCGGGCAATTGAAGGCATATCCGTAGAAGCGCCGCTGGAACTCTCCACTACTCAAGAAGAAATTTTTCGGCAACTGGAGGATTATCGGGAAAATCCGGAAAGTATTGTACTGAACGAGGAACTCAAACAATTTATCGCGCGCCAGGTGCGGCACCTGCGGCGGGATTATCGTGAAGTTATTGTCTTGCGGGATTACGAAGGCTTATCCTATGAAGAAATTGCCGCCGTCTTGGGCTGCAGTGTGCAGGCCGTAAAGTCGCGTCTTTTTCGCGCGCGCAGCGTCCTAAGGGAGCGCCTGAGCCGCTATTTGTTTGAACACTCTGTGTCAGCCTCTCAACAAGGAGAAGTCCAATGAAGGGAATCCGTGCGGCAGTGTTCGCCTTCTGGGCCATCGCCCTCTTCTGCCCCTTAGTCGGGAGGGCGCAGGAGGCCTCAGCGCCTCAGCTCATTGAAAGCGTCAAAGTTGTGGGCAATGATTACATTCCGGCCGAAGGCATTCTGGATGAAGTCAAAAATCTCTTGCAGCCGGGCCAACCCTATACGCCCGAAAGCGCCCAGGCCGCCCAGCAGGCAGTCCTGAGGATGGGCTATTTTGATGATGTGCAGATCACAACGGAGCCTGGCCCGCGGGGCTTGATTGTCGTCATTCGCGTCGTGGAGAAAAAACGAATTCAAAAGATTGTATTTGTCGGCAACACTGTGCTTGATGACACGGCGCTCAGCGAAGCCATTTTTACACGGGTCGGCCATATTATTGATGATCGCTTGATCCGGCGGGATGTGCGCCGCATCGAAGAAGCGTACGCCAAACAGGGCTACATCGCTCATGTGTCCAATGCTTCCGTAAATGAATATGGCGTGTTGACTTTTGTGCTGGAAGAGGCGCGCATTGAAGACATCGTCATTGAAGGGCTGAAAAAGACCAAGCGCTGGGTTGTAGAACGCGAATTGACAATTAAGCCGGGCGATTTGTTTCACGACAAGAAAATTGCCCGGGATTTGCAGCGGCTGTACAATCTGGAACTGTTCAGCAAAGTGAATTCCGATATTCGCCCGGGCGTCAAAGACCCGCAACGCGGCGTGATCCTCGTGATTAATCTGGAGGAAAAACGAACAGGCGAACTGGCGCTGGCGGCCGCCTATAGCAATTTGGATAAATTCGTGTTAATGCTGTCGATTGCCGAAAACAATTTTCGCGGGCGTGCGGAACGCGTGGCCCTCAATGTGGAGCTATTTGGGCGCACGAGCTATGAATTCAGCTTTTTTGAGCCCTATCTGGATAAACGCGGCACGACTTTGACGACCCGCCTGTATGATACGCAGCGGCAACGGCGTTTTTTGCCCTCGGCCGCAGCGTTAAGCGTGGCGGAAGACCGCTTTGATGAGCGCCGCACGGGCGGAATACTGGCTTTTAGTCGCCCCCTTAATCCCACGACGCGCCTGTCGTTGCGTTTCCGCAGCGAAAAAGTGTATAGCTCCTATTTGCAGGGCACACGGATTATCAGCGGCAGCGGCGAGGAAATGCACGCGCGCCAGGAATGGAGCCGCCTGCCCGATTACTGGCGGCGGCGCGAATATCCCCCGGGCAATCCTGATTTGCTGCCGGAAATTCCGGAGCCGGGGGATACCCTGGGACCCATTATCGTTGCGGCGCCCCTGCATCATGGCGGGCAATTGACCTCCCTTCAGTTGGGCTGGACGCGGGATACGCGCAATCTCATCGCCAATCCTACCAGCGGCCTGTACACGGCTTTGACCTTAGAGCAGGCCGGACGCTTCTTAGGCGGCACCACTACCTTCAGCAAAATCATGGCTGAGCAACGCTATTATCGGAAAGTCTCGGCCAAATCCCCGGATGTCCTGGCGGCGCGCTTAATGCTCGGCACGACGATCGGGGATTTGCCCTTGTTTGAATCGTTCAGCGTAGGCGGAGCCAACACTTTGCGCGGCTATGAGGAGGATCGTTATCGCGGCAAGCATATGGCGGCCTTTTCGCTGGAATATCGGCGCCCAATCACCGATCGCCTCACGGCAGTCGGTTTTGTCGATGTGGGCGGCGCCTTTGGGGGCGTGTTCGAAACTGTTGTGCCCGGCTTCCGCATTCCCGCTGAAGACAGAACCTTTAAGCCTCATGTCGGCGCCGGCGTCGGCATTCGTGTAATCACGCCGCTGGGCCCCATCCGCCTCGATTTCGGCTGGGGCGAAGAAGGCGGCCAGGCTCATTTCAGCTTTGGCCACACCTTTTAAGGGAAAAGCGAAGCGTAAGCGCAGCGTTTCTTATCTATTAAACTAAACTTGTGCATACGGTCATTTGGGCCTAGTGTGAGACTATCAGAAGGAGTGGAAAATGCAGAAACCCTTATTTGTCCTGGCTTTTGCAACGCTGTACGGTTTTATTTTGCTGGCGGCAGGATATTCCCAGACCGCGGAATTGAAAATAGCCGTCGTGGATATTGATCAGATTAGCGGCCAATACAAGGAGCTTTTGGATCGGCAGCAGGAATTGAATAAATGGGTGCAGGAGA
>CAZUOJ010000052.1:0-24123 GCA_964622325.1 uncultured Armatimonadia bacterium | reverse complement strand
AGCGGCCCATGTGTGAGGGGCACTGTAAAATGCCCATCCATACAATCCCAGTGCAGCCAATCAGCCCCGGCTTCTTCCAGAGCCGCCACTTCTTCTTTCAAGCGCCCAAAATCTGCGCTCAACATTGACGCTGCAATAATAATCTCTCTGGACATAATGCTCAGGATAAAATGTTTCCTTTCAAAAATAATTTCTGCAAAAAGCCCTGATAGCTTTTATGGGCTAACGGGGGCAATAATCCGGGCAGCTTTTCACATTAGGCCGTCCGAGGCGACGGCAGGCATTCCCATAATCATAGCGACAGCTATCACATAAAAAGCGGCTGGGCCGGGCGATTTGCTGCCATTGCCGCCTCAGCCGTATCCAGCCCTGGCGAAAGCGCTGCCACAGGCCAAGCTTGCGATGAGAAAACGGCTTTTTATTCTTCTTCATTTGGATTTGTCCATTCTTTTTGGCTTCGGCTCCAAAGCTCCCGCAGAACATAATGCGCGACGACAGGCGCAATTTGGGAAGAGATTAACATCGCCACAACAGCCTTCTCCTGCATATGAAAGAGCAACAAAGCTTCGCCTAAAGGCACAGAAGCCCGCCCATTGCCAAGATGCCGCGCCAGGCCTTGCACGCGTTGCCAGGCGCCAATGGGATCAGAGGCCCAGACGCCCGTGGCCATAGCCACAGACTCATTTGCCGCAAGAACGCCAGCGATGCCCGGAAAGCTTGCTGCTACTCCTAATGCGGCGGAGATATCAGGCGCCTGGGCGATGTCCATAAAGTATAATGAAATATCTTCAGCCTCTTTTACATCCAACTCCGCGCATGAAGGCGCGTGTGTCTCGCTTTGCGCTTCCAGCCATAAATCCAGCATAATCGCCACAAAACAGGCATAGCCGAATTGCAGGGCTGTGCCAGGCAGATAATTCCACAGGCCATGCTGCCAGGCCGCAAGAAAGGCGCGGGGAATGCCTTCCACGGCCGAATAGCCCCAGCCCATCAATAAAGCAAACACGCCATGGACAGCAATCATTGCTCCAAGCAATAAGAGCGCCCGCCCTGAAAAACCTTGCGCCACAAGCGCCAGAACAATGTATAAGCCCGCCACGACGCCCATAATCCACGGCGGCTGCAGCGGCATATCCGTCTGCGCGGCTTTCAAAATCAAAGCCAAATTGAGAAGTCCTATTCCCATGATGGCAATGGCGGGCCAGGCATAGCGATGTGCGACAATCATCACTCATTCCTCGGCTGGGGCGGATTGATTTGTTGGGAAGGCGCTGGGGCATCAGCCTCTTTGGGCTCTTCGACTTCCAGATACAATTGCAGCGGCTCCGCAGGCGGCACAGGCGGCAAAACAGCCGTATCTTCCGCTGCGGCTTCACGTTCTTCTTCTGTTATCTCATCTTCTGTTGGCGCAGACGTAGGAGCAGATATTCCCGCAGCCAAATCCTCCTCCTGACTTTCAAAAATGTCCGCGGGCGGGATGACAGATGGGGGAGAAACGCTGGCTGCATCGGCTTGCTTTTCCGCAGGCAAGATAGATTCCTTTGCTTCAGCCGGAGCGCTTGGCTCATTTTCTCCTGGCTCGTCATCAATAAGCGGCGCGGCTGCCTCCGCTGCGTCTGCAGCCGACAAATCCACAGCCTCTTCTGTTAGGCCTGGCGGAGCGCTCCCTTCCGGAGGCATTCTCTCCTGCACATCCTGCTCTGGCGCCGATTGGCTGCTA
The DNA here is from genome assembly GCA_964622325.1 of uncultured Armatimonadia bacterium. Classification (GTDB taxonomy): domain Bacteria; phylum Armatimonadota; class Zipacnadia; order Zipacnadales; family UBA11051; genus JAJFUB01. The sequence goes on along the minus strand of CAZUOJ010000052.1, from coordinate 22,403 downwards.
TCTGCCCCGGCTAAACTCTTCTCGGCTTCTCCCCCATTTTGCGCCCCTGTTTCCTCTGGAGAAAGGATTTCCTCCTGTGTTTTTTGTGACGGCAAAGCGGCTTGATTTATAGCTGCTGTACTGACTGCCTGAACAGACTCCAGGGACGAAGCCGCAGAAGGAATTTTCTCTTTTTTGACATCTTGCAGCACTTCCAGCAGCCTTTTGCGACGTTCTTCCGCACTGATCTGTTGTTGCCGCATATATTCCGCATAATTAGCATCCGTTTCTTGACTGCGGAGAATTCGCCTCTCATTCCTTTCCAGCGCGCTGCGAATGAGCCAAAGATAAAACAGGACAAGCAGAATATGTGCTAAAGCTACAATCCAGCGGGAGGCGTAGATCTGAATAAACATCGCGGCCTGCCTGGCAGAAGGATCGCCCAGACGCAAAGCCGCGGCTGTTAGAAAAGCCATCAGGCCTCTTGTGGCGATTCCCAGGCCAACGCCGAAAACAGCACGCCGCGGCGGCACGACGCGCTCGTTAGGCATTATCAATAAGGCCAGATAGATGATAATCTCCCCAGTCAGCAAGATAGGCAAAAGACGCCCAGAGGCGCCCTGGCCCCCTATTCCCTGCCGCGCCAAAAACGCTCCTGCGGCTGTCCCGACAATCAAAACAGCCAAAAGATAAATAGCTGCCCCAATAATGTGCAGCTCATCGACAACAAATTCGCTTCGTCTGGCTGCCTTGTCACTGTTTTTGGGCATGACGCTCCCCCCGACTCCTGAGAAAAAATGTTGGCTCTTTTCGCAAGAAATATCAATCTCTTTTCTTTCTGGCGCCAATACGCTTATCTTGCCGGCACAAAGGCCAGATAATCCAGATTCATTCCCTTGCCGTCCACATTATTCATCTTGATTATATGCTCTCCGGCTGATAAGTCAAACACAAAACGATTGCCGTCCGCACCGCGGACAGCCTGATGCGCCCAATCGCTGACTGTGGCGCTGCCGAAGCCTCCTGTAGCGCTGAATGTTTGTTGCAAAGGCGGCAGATTGTCCACAATAATTTCTCTTTGCACGCTTGTGGGCGCACAATAGCGCAAGATAAGCCAGTAGCGGCCTGCCTGGGGGACTGTAATCTTCCATTCCAAGCTGTGGCCCTGTGTATCCCAATGGGAAATCGCTTTGCCCACAGCGCCTGCCTTATCCTCCCGGATCTGTACAGCGCCCCCTGTTTGGCTCACAAAATCTTCTGCTTGTGCCATCGAAACATCTTGCAGGGGCTCCTCTTCCACTTTCAGCCCCATCATATTGCTGATTTTTGCGGCTCCTTCCAGCAGGACTTTAATGTTGACAATTTTGCCTCCGGCGAGCAGGGAAGGACGCTCTTTCAAGGCTATTGTAAATTCAGCCTGGGCGCTTTGGCCAGCGGGGACGCTTATGGGGCATTGGGCAGGCGTGATGTCCACAAGCGCGGCTAGATCAGCCTCCACGCGGAGCTGGCCGGCTGTAGCCTGATTGGGAGGCGAGATAAGCCTGGCTGTGATGCGCACCGGCTCCCCATAGCGCAACGAAGCTGCTGAACTATCAAGCCACAGCGCCGGACTGCGTTGTGTCAGATAATAGCCTAACACAGGATTTTGAGCATAGCCCATCGCCAGATGCGCTACATCAATCCGATAGATGGGATCTTGCAGCAAGCAGACATGCCGATCTGTGGCGGAAATTGTCGTCGTGTAAATACGCATCTCGCCGGGGACGGATGTAATGATTTCCTCCCGCCAATCGCCAAGAATATCGCCCCAAAAGACACGCCCGCCTTCCAGACCCTGAAAGACTGTGGCGCCCTGATATTTGTAAATCCGATTGCCGCTAATGAGCTCTTTGAGCGCGTCGGCATCCCAATAGATTGTCTCTACGGGCGGCACTTTTTCATCGCGGGCGAGCAGTTCTCCCCTGGCCGTGAGCAGCCATTTGGGCGGATTTCCCTTATAGCGCTCGCCTTTGGGATCGCCTTTAGGATCTTCGTGGGCCCACACTTCCTGGCCCGGATGGAAGGGATCAATATCCCCTACATTGCCTGATCCGACATGCCATGTTTGTTCTGGCAACCCCCAGATAATCTCCCCCGTCTTCGCGTCCACGACACACAGGCCATTTTGTTTTTGGGCAGGCTCCAGATGATAAAAAATCTCCAGCCCCGGCCGCTCCGGAATAATGTCAGTCAAAAAGCAGCGATCGGGATGCCCCAGGCCCGTCGTCCACAGCCCTTTTCCGTCATCATCAATCACACACGAGCCGAGCACAACTTCATCTCGTCCATCGCCATCCACATCGCCGCAATGCATCCAGTGTGCTCCCTGGCCCCACCAGTTGCGGCCATTTGCCTCCTCCCGATTGTCCCAGCGCCATAGCTCTTCTAGTTTCTCATTATGATATTGATAGGCAATCGCCAGCATCACGGAATATGTTCCGCGGGCCACAATCAAACACGGCGTCTTGCCATCCAGATAGGCAATGCCAAGCTGATTGCGGGAAGCTAAATTATAGCCTGACAAGCCGCCGCCGAAATCCTTGCGGCTGGGCCAATCCACGCGGGCTTTTTCGCGTCCTGTCAGGCCATCCAGAATGCTCAGATATTCGGGCCCAGATATCACGCGGCCATCAGGGCCCCGCGGATCGCCCTCGCTTGTCTTCGCGGCGACTTCTGCCTTCCCATCCCCATCCAGATCCCATACGATGTAAGGAGAATACCATATTCCTCTTTCTATGCCCCAGCCCAAATCATAACGCCATAAGAATGTCCCATCATGTAAATACGCTTCCAGCTTATATGTGTCCGGGCTGGGCGTCCAATAAGGCCCATACGGATCAATATTATCTGCGGGCTGCTTAATGACATAATCCAGCTTGCCATCTCCATTTAAATCCCCCAGGCCCACTTTCTGGATTGTATAATCCCCCTGCAGTTTGATAGAAATATAGGGCTTAATCTCAGGATTAGCCGGCAGGCTCACTGTGTCCGAGGCGGCCTGTTCCTTTCCGTTGATGACGGGCTTCACGAACCAGCGATTATCTCTATTGAGCGGCGGATTCTCATCGACAAAATCCGTCGTCTGCTGTAAGGGCTCTTTATTCAGCTTTACGGGCCGCATACGCCCCGTCGCCCGATAGACATTGAAAGCCACATCGGGAGGATCAGATTTAAGCAGCCGCCAGCCCAGATAGACTTTTCCCCCTTCCAAAGGCCTTGCCATCAGCCCTCGATCCAATTTTTCCTCCACCCGCTGTTTGGCCCAGCCGTTGACTTTCGTCTTGGGCTGGGGCGCAGGCGGCTTTTCCTCCAGCTTTTGCAGCGCCACTTCGTCAATCCAGACCGTCGCCTGTCCGCTCCCTGTCACACGCAAATAAATCTCATCGCAGCCTTTGGGAATAAACGCCTTTGCCTCCACTTTTCGCCAGTCTGTTGTCCCCCACACGCCATCAGAGGCCAGACTCCAGCTCAGCACTTTCCCGCCGCTCATCGCCACAATATCCAGACTGGCGCTATGTGTGTCCTGACATTTCATAAAGGCTGTCGCCAGATAGGCTTCGCCGGGCTGCACTTTGAGCCGTCCTGAATTTGTGAACGCAAAATCGCGCTCGCCCGCATGTGTGATTTTGGCTGCCCGGCCTTTCTGCCCTTCAGGGACAATCTCCGCCGTATGTTTGTTGTCCCGCGACCACATTGTCCAGCCGCTATCGGCAATTCCCCGTCCATATTCAAAGCCGCCGTTTACCACGCCCCCTATTTCCGGCAATGTAGGCGTCAAAATGATGCAATCATAATAGGCAAAGCCAGGATTATTCTTGTCGGCAAAGCGATCGTCCACCCAGAACTCAAATTTTCCGTCAATTTCAAAGCGTCCCAGCCGCCCGCCAAGCTCTGAAAGACGCTGCCATGTTTTGTTATCCAGCGAAACGCCCAGATCCCGTCCATATTTAATCTGCACGATATATGTGCCTTTAGGGATTCCTGTAAGCACTGTATGCAGCACGGGGGCGCCATCTTCGGGCTTTTCCCGATCTGCCAGCACTGGCGGCGACTGCAAGACTACGCCGCCTGACCATTTTTTCTCGGCATCCGTGTCTTTGCTCCACAGATTCCATTTATCTTGCGGCGTGATATTTTCGCGCCACGCCTCCTTTGGCTCCGAAACCGCCTCCGCCTCAAACACCAGCGGCTGCGCCCAGCCACAAGGCAGCCAGGGAAAGCCCAAACCAATAACTAATAAAAGTCCCCATATACGCATCATTAGCACCTTCTTATGTCTCTATATGTTTAATAATGGCAACAAGGCAAATGCTTCAGCAAGAAAAAAATATAGGCAGAGGCTATTTTTTGGCTCGCGTGCCGGAATGTTTGATGACTGTAAAGCGCAGCTCGGCGCTCTGGCCCTGTGGCAGCAGCAGCTCCCACCGATAAGCGCTTGTTTCTTTTTCTGCGGGCGGCGGCCCCTTGTATTCCCATGTGGAAAGCATTGTTTCTATGATATCCAGCTGTATATCCTTCCCCAGACGATTGCGGGCGACAATCAAAATCTCTTCCGTTGTATCCAGGCCTGTGACGCGTCCGAAGCGATCAAAATCAAAATTGCTGCGACGGCTGGATAGCAACTTCCGCTCAACAACAATGTCTGGCTCGGGGCCCAAATCTATTTCATAGTCCTGGCCCGGCTGAAAATCCAATTTTGTCTTGTAAAGCGGCATGGCCGGCTCTTGGGCGGACATAATCAGCATGGGCCCAGCTGGCAAATATGGGGCTGTCGAGCCTATCTGATTGAGCCTCAGCTGCAATAGCCTCTCCACATTTTGCCCATAGCGATCCGCCTGATACACATAGCGGCAGCGCGCCGGAATATCTCGCCATGACACAAATGGCACTAGGGCTTGCTCGCCCGGCTCCAAACAGGCACTGGAAGCAAAAAAGGCTGCAGGCTGCTGAGAGGGCTGTTCCGCCAACGCCGGGCCCGGAATGCCCATTTGCCATTCGGCGCAGCGGAAGGCAATGCCTGTTTCATTCATGAGCAAAAGCTGTCCCTCCAGCCGCGCACAGTCCGCGGGCTCCTCCAAAAACAATAAATAGGAGGGCTGCCATTTGAGCCCCTCGACAAAATAGCTTAATGTCGCCTGTATTGTCCCCGTCTGCGGCAATTCCACACGCCAGATCAGCATACGCTCCTGGCCGGCAGAGCGGATCGCCTCCCCCACCACTCCTCTTTCCAAAGACAATCTGACAGACGAGATATCTATGTTCGCTTTTGCCCAGGCAAAGCTCAATTCATTGTTCCCGGCCGGCAATTCAAGCAGCCTTGTTTCGCGGATGAGCGCCCGGCTGCTGCCCGGCAGGAGCGTCACTGTCATCTTCCCCGGCTCCCATATATACGCTATTTCAGAAAACGCCAGGCTCATACTGAGAAACAATGCTGCCAGCCACAATTTGCCCATCTTGGCACTCCTTTTCTTTGTCTCTTTTAAACGCTTAATCGCTCAATCTCCGTCCTTTTATACTAAAAATATGGCAGCAAAATGTTATTTCACTGTAAATTCGCTTAAAGCCGTTACGCCCCGATGTCCCTTTACATAAGCCCTGACGAGATGTACGCCTTTATCCAGGAGGGGCGCAAGCAGGGGCTGGGCAAATGTCACAACAATTTCTTTTCCTGGCGGCACCTGTACATTTTGGGGCGCCGCGCTTTGCCGATCTGACGGCAATGTCAAATGAATTGTGACATTATGAGCTTCGTCATCTAAATTAGCCAGACACACATTAGCCTCCCAGCGTTCCCCCCATAGAATGTCTTTCGTCTTTAGTTCCACAATCCGCAGGGGGCTTTCAGGCCAGGATTTCGCCTCCACATATACAGGACGAGAAAAGCATATTGGCTTGCGTTTTGCCCGCACACAAACATCGGCCCGATATTTTCCCTCTGGCGCCTGGGGCAAGCGCCATTCAAAAGCCATTGTGTATTTGACGCCTTCAGCTAATGACATATGCCTTTTAGCGGGCACAATATCGCCATAGCTCGGATGACAGCTTATTTCCAGTTCATCATTATGATCGCTGCAGAGCTCCAGCATAATCTGGCAGCGGCCATTTTCGTCGAGCTTCGTCGCCTGCGCCATCAGCTTGACGCCGCCTTGTTGCGTCGATTGCATGCGATCCGCCTGCCAATCGTATTCCGCTCCTGTGGCCATGACATTAAGAATTTCAGCAGCGAGCGGGGCCTGGATAGCTGGGAAGAAAGCCTCTCCCGCTTCGTTTGTCACGGCTGAATACGCAGCCTTTGGGCAGCTGTGGGCCAGCACTGTGACGCGCGCCTTGGATACAGGAAGATTAGCAGCGTCGACAATCCGCACACGCAGGCCTTTTTCTGTATGCTGCATTTCTTCTACATGGATGATCCGCGTGGGCAAACGCTGCGCCTGCACACGATCTAAAGTCACAGCCCGATAGGGCTGCCAATCTTGACTGAAATAGCCCGCCTCCACAAAATACGCCGCTTCATAACATGTCACAGGAGGCTTATTATTGACATTCAGCACAAACGGCAACTCCTGCTGATTAGAATTAAAGACAACATAATCAGGATAAGCCCAGGGAAGCTTTTCCAGATCGTATTCCAGACCCTGCCAGGCTGTGCCATCGGGCTTTGTCGCCCATTGTCCGTGGCAGATGAGAAGATATTGCCGAAATGCCGCTAGTGGATTGGGCACACACACGAAAGCGCCGAATTGGGAGCCCCAATAAGCCCGATCGCCCCATTGGGGATCGCGCACAATGACGCCTGTGGAGCGCACATGCACGGGAAGCTCCCATAAGGCATTGACTTCGCGCAGCAAACGACTGCTTTCCTCCGTGCCAAACAAAATAAGCGAATGATGCGCTAATTCTGCGGCGCTAATTTGTTCTTCTGGTCGAGGCACAACAACAGGAGCGTGAATCATAAAATCATTCCAGCCGCGGGCAAAATCCTCCGCTTCTCGCTGATTGCGTTGGATTTCGGAAGCAGGGCCGGCTGTGCCAAAAGCGACAATAAAAGGCCGCTTGAAGGCTTCGCCAATAGGCCCTTCTAAATCGGGCGTCTTGCGCAGCGATGTTTCCGGAGAAAATTCTTGCCAGCCCCATAATTCCCCGTGAGGAGAAAAATCCGCTCGCAAATGGACTGTACGGGGCGGCCCTTCATACGCTAAAAAGCCATCGGCATACAAAGACACACAATTAGCTTCTGCCGCTGGCGAGGCCTGCAAATGCACGGCCATTTCGCTCAGATTATTCGTCAACACATAAACATTTGCTTTTGTTTGCTGTTTCAAGGAATCCCCATCTGTATTCGCGCAAGAGGCTTTGTCGTGTGGAGATAAGGCCGCCAATCCGGAACGAAACGGCACAGCCCGAATTCGCGTATGTCCTCTGTCCGATTTGAAGGCGGCTGAAACATTGTAGTTCGGCTTTATGCGGGCAGGCGGGGCTGTGGCAGAAGAAATGGCAAGGGCGCTCGCTTTCCCCTCTGCTGGCAGGGCGGCAGGACTGTCCCTTTCAACATAAGATTCCAGGGAGGCCATAGCCCCTTGAATTTTCATCCGCAGCATGCTGCCCCAATAAAGCTGCCCATGTGTGAGCAGAGGCGTTTCGCAGAGAAAGCTGGGAATATCCAGATGAGCTTGGCGATGCAAGAAATAATTATAAATTTCTTCCAAACGGAAGCTGCCTCCGTGCCCGGCGTTGTAATCTAAAAAGAGACGATTGGCATAAGCGCCCGGCACATCCTGGGCCCGGGCAAGCAACGCATTGTAAAGCAATATGCCATTTTCCGGCAGTACGACATCATCACGTCCGCTCACAGAGGCCTGTACGGCATTCCAGCGCGCGCGGCCTGCCCAATACAGAGGCGAAGCTGCTTCCAGCAGAGGCCGTCGGAATTCTTCAATCTCCGAACGCTGATCCGTGCGGGCGTACCAATGATAATGCCATTCGCGAAAATCCGTCCAGCCGTCCACGCCGACGACAGCAGCAAAGATATCGGGATAACGGATGCCGTGCCGAAAGGCGCCTGTGCCGCCCATGGAGCCGCCTGTGACGAAAATACGGCGCAAATCCAAGCCAAAACGGCGATGGGCATCCCGCAAGACATTATGTGTTTCTACATCCCCCACGCCCTCATAAAATTGTGGCCCGCGGGCATTCACATTGATTAAAATCCAGCCATGCTCATCAGCCCAGCGTTGCTGAAATTCGGAAAAATTGGCGCTGACGGCCCAGCCATAGCCATGCATATGCAGCACAGCCGGATATCCTGCCGGCGAGGGCGCCGGAGCCTTCGGAAGATAAACGCCATATTGATGCATGGAATTGTCCAGCGGGGATTGATAGCTCACAAGCAGGGACAGGCCTTCAGGCGCAACATATGAAGCGGCCCCTGACAAACACAGCAAAATAAACAATCCAAGCCCATGTGCACGCCACATAAATATTAATTCCCAAAGTTTGTATGCAATTCCTGCCCTGTTTACAGAGGATGTGTTCTGCTGGATAAAGCATTCAGGCTTTCTTGGCGCACATGAAGAATAAAAAGGATTATCCCACGCGCGCAATGAAAATAGACAAAAATTGCTCTTGGAGGCGAAAAAGCTCATGCATTACATTCTCTGTTTGCTCTTCGTTTTTATAGCGACAGGGCTTTACGCGCAGGGCTTTGAGAAAAGGGAGAATGCTTATGTCTGGCAGCAAAATGGAAAAGAAATTCGCTTTGAGAAGGGCCTCTGGGAAGCCGGCCTAGCGGGCGGCAAGCGGATTCGCTTTCATATCTTTTTATGGCATGATAATTGGCTGTACGAGTCATTGCAGGGCGGGCAGATTGAGAAGGGGCCCCATTTGGAAGCGGACGGCGCTTTGACAATGGCAGGATTATTCTCCGCGCGGGAGGGCTCCGCGCCCATGCGCTATACGCTGCGGGCACAGCCAAATCCAGAAGGCGTTCGTGTAAGCTTATCCTTCACAAAATCTGGGCCCCTAAAATTGACAAGCGGAATTTGGCTGCACATCTATGCGGATCGCCAAAGCTTTACGGGCGAGGAGCGCGTATGGGCGGATCCTGTGGGGCATGGAAAGCTGAAGGCTCCTTCTTTAGGCCCAGCGGAACGATTGCTCATAGAGCTGCAGGACGGCGTGAGCCTATGCCTATCAGCCTCTGAATTTCGGGAGATCAATAGTGAAGGCCACGCGAATGCCTATGTTTTTCGGATGAATCTCGTGCCCGGCGATTTTCCTGAAACACAATCCGCTACAGGCATTTTGCAAATCAGCTTCTCTACAATGCCCGCCTCCTTTCCGGACGAAATCCATCCCCGCCGCGAGCCGCTCACATTGCGCCGCGTTGTTGCCAATGCCAATTCTGTCCCGCGCTATGAAAAGCTGGAGCTGACAGTGGATTTAGGCGCAACATACGATAATCCGTTTGATCCTGACGATGTGGCGCTGGATGCTGTGTTCATCTCTCCAACAGGGAAGCGCTTTAATGTGCCGGGATTTTTTATGTTGCCGTATCGACGAGAAATAAGGATGGGACACGAGATTACGATTCCACAGGGCCCGGGCGTATGGAAAGTACGCTTTGCGCCCTCGGAAACAGGAAATTGGACATATTTCTTGCGGCTCAAAGATCGAACGGGGCAAATCGAAGGCGGCCGCGGCAGCTTTCGTTGCGTCCCAGGAAAGAGTCATGGCTTTATACGCGTCAGCAAAATAGATCCTCATTATCTGGCTTTTGATGATGGGACGGGCTTTTTTGCCATCGGGCATAATCTGCCCGGCTATCATACAAGCCGCCAGCTGGCCGATGAAGCGCTGCGTAAATTTGCCGCCGCCAAGGAGAATTATAATCGCTGGTGGCTCTATTCCTACAATCTGGGCCTGGAATGGGGCGATCGACTGGGCGTGTACAAGCAGGAACGGGCCGCACGGCTGGATTGGCTAATGGAATGGGGCCAGGAGCTGGGCCTCTATTACATGATGTGCCTGGACACGCATCAGGATTTTCGCACAACAGGATGGGAGCGCAATCCCTATAATGCGAAAAATGGCGGCCCCTGTGCGCATCCGGGAGAATTTTTCACAAACGAACAGGCACGCGCCTTATACAAAAAACGGCTGCGCTATCTTGTGGCGCGCTGGGGCTATAGCCCGCATGTGCTCGCCTGGGAATTTGGCAATGAAATGGAGGGCTGGGAGAATTCTCCCGATAGCGTCAAGCTGCCCTGGCATCGAGAAATGAGCGATTATCTGGCGGCTATAGATCCCTATCGGCATTTAATTACAACAAGTTTTTGGAGCCATACAGGCTTCCCCGAATACTGGCAATTGCCTAATATCGATATCGTACAGACACATCTTTATACAAACAACGATGGGAATGTGGCGGAGCCAGTGCGGGAAATGAGCCTCAAACAATGGCGCAGTTTTGCCAAGCCGCATATTTTTGGGGAATTCGGAATCCGCAGCGGCGCTGGAACAGCAGAAAAGGATCCCAAAGGCTGGGCGATTCATAATGCCTTGTGGGCGGGCTTGACGAGCTTTTGCGCCGGGGGCCCTATGCCGTGGTGGCACGAAAATTATATCGAACCCCACAATCTCTATTTTCATTTTACGGCGCTGGCTAATTTTGTGGCGGATTTGCCTTTGGGCACAGCTCGCTGGGATATTTTAGAGGTGAATGTGGAATTTCAGGACAAGACATTGCTTCCAGAAACAGTTGATGCCGTGATTACTCCTGTGAGTCGCTGGGGCAAGGCGGAAGATACAGAATTCACACTTCTGGATGACGGCACAATTGCAGAAGGCAAACGGCCCCAGCAGCTCTTGCATGGCCAGGGCCATCAAGATTTGAAGACGCCCGTCATCTTTCATGTGAATTATCCCCAGCCGGGAAAATTTATTATGACTATCGGACGCGTGTCGAATTCTGGCCTTGTTCGTGTCTGGCTGGATGGGCAGCAAATCGCGGAATTAGATTTGCCCTGTGGCGAAAATATGGGCAAAGACAGCGTTTGGCGGGAGCAATGGAAGCTGTGGGAGACAACATACGATCAGGATTTTGCCTTTGATATTCCCGCAGGGAAACATACTATTACAGTGGAGAATTTCGGCAAGGATTGGGTCGCTGTGGATCGTTATGTGTTCACGGGCTGTGTGCTGCGTCGGACGCCCAATGTATTGTTAGCAGGGATGAAGGCAGCTCGTGCGGCTGTTTTGTGGATACAAAATAAGGATAGCGATTGGTACAATCATCAATGGGGAAATGTCAAGCCCATCCCCCCAACAATCGTGACGCTAAAAGGCCTTCCAGACGGGCCCTGGCTGCTGGAAGAATGGGAAACATGGCAGGGCACGATGAAACGACGGGAGCGCGTGATTGTGCGTCAGGGGCAGCTACAGCTGCGCCAACCCCTTTTGCAAACAGATGTAGCTTTTAAGTTGCGAAAGCTCACGCGTTAGTTGATTTCAGCGGCGGGAATGCATTTGTCGGCTCCCCCCAGGCTATTTAGCGCTCTTATGAACAAAAGACAAAAATAATAGGAGGGCGTGTATGCAATCAGATATTCGCGTCAGGGAAATTATGGCGACATACACATTCCAGAAAGCGCGCACGCCCTTAAAATTTGGCGCTGTCGTTGTAGACGGCGTGGATTTTTGCCGTGTGGAGGCGCTTGTGGAAAATCGACGCGGCCATCTGGCGCGCGGCTATGGAGGCATTTTTTTGATGGATTTGTGGGCCTGGCCGACGCCTGCAGTGCCGCATGACATTAAAGCCGCTGTGATGAAAGAGGTCACAGAGCGCTATATGCAGCTCGTCGCTTCCTATGACCAATTTGCTCATCCTGTGGATATTTTCTGGGAGCTGGAAAAGGATTTGCGGCGAATTAATCAAGAAGTCTGCAGGGAACATTTAGCTTCCTTCGAAGCCAGCGGCCTGCCTGCTTGCCAGCCCTTTTTAGGCGCGCTAGTTTGTGCTTCGCCTGTGGATGCGGCGCTGCATGACGCCTTCGGCAATGTGAATGGCATCGACACATATCATGGCTATGGGCCCGATTTTATGAGCGATCTATCCCGATATCTGGGGCCCGCATTCTCCGGCCGCTATATCGCCGATTATATTCGCCCGCAATATGTGCCAGAGATTCCTGTGTTTCATCTTGTGGGGGGGCTGGATAAGCTTACACGGGCGGAAATTGAGGACAGCGATCCGCAAGACGGGCGGCCAAATTGTCTGCAGGAATGGATTGCCTGCGAGGGTGTGTATTGTCTGAAAATAAAATTGCGGGGCACAGATCTGGAATGGGATGTGGGAAGGACATTGGCTGTATATGAGGTGGCGCGTGAAAGCCTGGAAAAACAGGGCCAGGAGGAGCTATATTTGACGGCGGATACAAATGAGCAATGCGAAAGCCCGGAATATATGATTGAATATCTTCAGCAAATCCGGGCGCATTCGCCAGATTGCTATGATCGAATTTTGTATATTGAACAGCCGACGGAACGAGAGCTAACAGCGCATTGCCACGATATGCGAGCTCTTTCGCAGCTGAAGCCTGTCATTGTGGATGAAAGCCTCACGGATCTGGAAAGCTTTCATCTGGCGCTGGAATTAGGCTGGACAGGCATTGCCCTCAAATCCTGTAAGGGCCATTCCAAGTCGCTCCTTTTTGCTGCCCTGGCCCGGGAAAAAGGGATTCCCTACAGCGTACAGGATTTGACAAATCCCAGCCTGGCGCTATTCCATTCCGTAGGCCTGGCGGCTCGCCTGTATCCGATTATGGGCGTAGAAGCCAATAGCCGCCAATTTTTCCCGGATGCCACTAGCGAGGCGGAGAAGCGTGTGCACGCAGATATATTCAGGCTGACACGCGGACGCGCAAAAACGGCGAGCTTGCAAGGCACGGGCTTAGGCTATCAGATGGAGAAAATAAGGGGATGAAAGTTACAATACATGTGCCAGCGCCACTGCGGCCGCTCGTGGAGGGGCGGCCGCTGCTGCAGATGGAAATTGAGGGCAACACTGTCGGCGATGTCTTAATAAGGCTGCGGGCAAAATATCCGGCCCTGGCGGACGCCCTCTTTGATGCACAGGGCGCTTTGCGACCGCATATCACGCTATTTATTGGGGAGGAAGATTTTCGACGGCTGGAGGAAGGCTATCAAGCTCCTGCGGCGGAAGAAATAACTATCATTGTGCCTGTGACGCTTTAAGCCTTCAGAGATTGAAGCGTGAGAAGAAGCTGGCGTGCCGGACCGCAAAATGTTTCTGTGGCCTTTGTTTGTAGCTCCGTTGCCACGGCCTGCTCATATTTCGACGCCATGCAAATTGAATAAAATTTCTCGCTGGCTCTATGTCTGAGCCAAATAAGCCAGGGCAATGGCCGCCAAAGCTAACATAGCCGGCTTCAGACAGCCTTCATCAGCCACAAAGCCGGGATGATGCAAAGGCTTTACATCAGAGGCTTCTTCAGGCGCGCAGCCAACCCACAAGAGAGTTCCGGGGCAGCGTTGCAGGAAAAACGCAAAATCTTCCGCGCCCATTGATAATTGATTCCGCGGCTTGACGGCGTCTGGCGCAAGGACATCCCGCAAGACGCTCTCCGCTAAAGCTGTCATTTGGGGATCCGTAATTGTTGCTGGGACGCCGCGCTCATAATGCAGCGTGGCCTCACAGCCATGCGCCAGGGCAATATGGCGCGCGAGCTGGCCCATAGCCCCTTCAATCATTTCCTGATCTTCGGGGCGCAATGTCCGCACTGTGCCTTCTAATTCTGCCGAGGCGGGGATGATATTAAAGGCGGAGCCAGCAGCGACGCGGCAGACGCTCACGACGGCGGATTCCAAAGGATTCAGGCGCCGACTGACAAGCGTTTGCAGGGCCAGAATAAGTTCCGCTGCTGCTGGGATGGGATCTCGCCCCTGATGGGGATGGGCGCCATGTGTGCCGGCGCCGTGAATGAGAATGGAAAAACGATCGGCGGCGGCAAGATTGGGGCCAGAGCGCAGCGCGATTTCGCCGACGGTCAATTCGGGCCAGACATGAGCGCCGCAAATAGCCGCTACAGAGGGATGTTCCAGCACGCCGGCGGCTATCATAGCGGCCGCGCCGGAAATGGCCTCCTCGGCCGGCTGGAAGATGAATTTAACGCTGCCCCGTGGGAGGCCTACTTCCTGTAGAATTAAGGCGGCGCCAACAAGCCACGCTGTGTGGAAATCATGGCCACAGGCATGCGCACGGCCTGGATGCACAGAAGCCCATGGAAGGCCTGTTTCTTCCTGGACAGGCAAGGCATCCATATCCGCACGGAGAGCGATGCAGGGCTCGCCAGATCCTAATAAGGCCACAACGCCATGGCCCCCAACGCCTGCCTGTACATGCAGCCCTGCCTGGCGCAAACGCGCGGCTACTAAAGAAGCGGTGCGTTCTTCGTGGCCACTAAGCTCCGGATGCTGATGCAAATCGCGGCGCATAGCCACGATTTCGTCTATATACAAGTTGGCCGCATGCTGAAGAGAAGAAATTTTCATCCTGTATCATCCTAAAAGTTTTATCAGCGTACTTTATACTATTAATATTTTTTGGCATTCGAAATTTCCCTGTTTTAATTCTTTTTCATTGAGAGGATTTTGGAATATTTTGACGAAGGGGCTTGACGTAACAAAAAGGAAATATTAGAATCGTAAGAAAGAAAATGTTGAGAATGAAAATCATACTTTTCCTACAATTCATGAAAAGGGGTGATGCGGATGTCCCGATTTGATCTGACACAACATTTTGTGGGGACATCCACAGTGGGAGAACGGGGACAGGTTGTGATTCCGGCGGAGGCGCGGGAAAAGCTGGGAATTAAGCCCGGGGACAAACTGTTAGTATTAATACATCCGATGGGCTATGGCGTGGATTTTGTGAAACTCGACAAGCTCCAGGAAGCCTTACAGGAAATGCAACGCGTTGTAGCCATGCTGGGCAGAGTGAGTAGTGAGGCGCAGTCAGAAAAGCAGGAGGAGTAGAAATGAGGGGAGGGCTAATGTGGGCGTTGTGCTGGCTGGGGCTGTGGGGGATTATGGGCACAGTGTGGGGGCAAGCGCCGGCCGCTTCTGCGCGCTTGCCGGAATTGTCGGGGCCTGTGCGCGTGACGCCCCTGACAGCGGCGAAATTAGCGCTGGAGCGCGCCACGCGTTTAGCTTTGAGTGAGCAGCAGATTGCTGCGGCCCAGGCAGTATTGCGGCAGGCAGAGGCTATGCGCGATGTGCAAGTGGAGGGGCAAATCAGCTATTCCTATAGCGGGCCGGGGACAAGCCTGCGGCTGCCGGAAGCCATGGGCGGCGCCGAAATTAAATTTGCGCCGACATCGCTGCATAAAGAAACAATACAAGTGACATGGCCCCTCTATTTGGGGCGCCGTCCGCAATTTGCTACAAGGGCGGCGCAGTCGGGCGTGGAGGCGGCGGAAGCCCAAAAGCGGGCGGCGGAAATTGAAGTCATCGTCGGCGCCTGTCAGAGCGCCTTTCAAGTTTTGCGGCTGCAACAGCTCGTTGTAGTGGCGGAGCAGCGGCTGACATCCGTCGCGGAACATCGACGGATTGCGCAAGCGATGTATGAGGCAGGGACAGCGCCGCAATTCGAAGTTGTGCAGGCGGAAACGGAGCTGGCACGGGCAAAAGGGGATCTCATTCAGGCGCGCACAGCCGTGGCGCAGCAAAAGGCTTTGCTGCGGCAAATCCTCGTGTTGCCCCAGGAGATGGAGCTGATTGTGGAGGAAGGGATTGTCCCTTCAGCGCCCCCGGGGGAGCTGAAGGAGCTCATTGCGCAGGCGTGGCAGAATCGGCCTGAAATGGCTGCGGCAGAAGCCGCTATCCGCGCCCAGGAAGCCAATTTGCGGCTGGCGCAGGCCAATTATGATCCGACGCTGGCGCTCGTCGGGCAACTGAACAATCAGACGGCGACAGCAGCCACGCCGGAATTTAACTGGAATATCGCCGCCGCATTAAAAGTGCCCCTTTATCCAGGGCGAGAAAAGCAGGCTAAAATAGCCCAGGCGGAGGCGGCTCTGGCGAGCGCGCGACTGAATCTGGAGCAGACGCGGGAATATGTGGCGTTGCAAGTCACACAGGCGCTCCTGGCGTTGCAAAATGCGCAGGAAGCGTTAACAGTGGCGGAGCAGGGAGAGCGTGAGGCGCAAGAACGGCTGCGCATTGCGCGGGTGCGTTTTGCGAACGGGATGGGGCTGGGCGTGGAAGTGCTGGACGCGCAAACGGCCTTAACAGCAGCACAAACTGAGGTTGTAAGTGCGCGTTATAATGTGCAGGTGGCGACCGTGGCGCTTTATGGCGCATTGGGCAAGACGGATTTTATGAAGGAGTCGGCTGAATGAAAGGCGCGAAGTTTGGGCTTTTATGGGGATCAGTGCTGTTTTGCCTGTTTCTGTTTGTTTTGGAAAGTGGCTGCGGGCGGCGTCCCCAGGCGGGAATGGAGAAAGCTGCCGCTACAGAATTAGCCACCCCTGTATTTGTCATCCAGGCCGAAACGGGCGATATTGAGCAAAGGGAGAGTCTCACAGGCTCCGTGGAGCCCCAGCAAGAGGCCGATGTGCAAACGGAAATCGCGGGCAAAGTGGCGTGGGTGGGCGTGGATGTGGGAGATCGCGTGACACGGGGCCAGGCGCTCGTGCGGCTGGATACGGCTTTGGCAGCGGCGGGGGCGCAGCAAAGTGCCGCGGCCGCGCAGGCGGCTCGGGCGCGCTATGAACAGGCACAGGTGGCGCTGAAGCTGACAAGGGAGCAGACTGCCAGCCAGATCGCGCAGGCGGAGAAGAATCTGGAACAGGCGCGCAATCGGCTGCGGCAGGCAAAAATCAATGCGGAATTGACGCGCAAGCGCGTGGAAGACGCCATCACGCAGGCGCAAATCGGCGTGCGCCAGGCGGAGACGCAACTCGCGGATGTGCGGGCCGGAGCGCGGAAGCAAGAGATTGCGCAGGCGCAGGCGCGCGTGGAGCAAGCGAAAGCGGCCGTACGGCTGGCGAAGCTCAATCTGGAACGGCTGCAGAATTTGCTGAAGAGCGGCGCTGTGTCGCAGGCGCAAGTGGATGCGGCGCAAGTGGAATATGAGACAGCGCTGGGCAATCAGCGCGTGGCAGAGCAGGCGTTAGATCTGGCGCAGGAGGGGGCGCGGACGGAGCAGGTGCGGCTGGCGGAATTGCAAGTCAATCAGGCGCGGCAAGCTCTGGCGCAGGCGGAAAATCAACGGGAGCAGATTGAAATTGCGCAGCGGGAGGTGCAGGCAGCGGAAGTGGCCGTGGCGCAAGCCGAGGAGGCGCTGCGGCTGGCCCGGGCGCAACAATCGCAGGTGGCGGCCACGGAAAAAGAAGTCCGCGCGGCAAAAGCAGCGGCGCAACAGGCCGAAGCCGCCGTGCGCCTCAGCACGACGCAAGTGCGCAAGCATATTGTCTATGCCCCCATTTCCGGTGTAGTGGCGATCCGCTATGTGGATCCCGGGGAGGGGGCCATGCCAGGCATGCCACTCATTCGCATTGTCAATCTTCATCCGGCACGGATTAATTGCGAGGCGACGGAATTGCAAGTGGCCCGGATGCGGGTGGGGATGGAGGCTGAGATTGCGGTGGATGCTTTGGGCGGACGCCGTTTCAGGGGGAAAATCACGGATATTGCTCCGCAAAGCGTAAAAGATAAGCGGATTTATATCGTGCGGGTGGAGGTGCCCAATCCGCAAGGAGTTTTGAAAGCCGGAATGTTTGCGCGCGTGTCCATTGTGACAGGCACACATCGGGGAGCGGTGCTCGTGCCGCGGGAGGCGCTGGTGGAGCGCGGCGAGGAGCGGCTGGTTTATGCGGTGCAGCCGGATCAGCGCGTGCAGGTGCGCCGCGTGGAGATTGGCGCCAGCACTAATGGATTAGTGGAGATTGTGAAAGGGGTTCGCCCGGGCGAAACGCTTGTATTTGGGGGACAGAGCATGCTGGCGGAGGGGGAGCGCGTGAAGCCCACGCCTCGCAACGAAAAAGCATCTTCTGCCGCCCCCTAAGGCGGCGAGGGCGCTGTTTTCCCTTTAGACAGAAGGCGCGGCCCGCATTCTTTTTGTCGCCAGGCGACACACTGAATTTGTGTGACAGCGCATTCCTTACACACAGCACATTGTGCCAAATTGGCGCCAATTGGGGGGAAAGAATTTGTTTTGGAGAAAAGGGGCTTTGAGGTCCGATGTGGCTCACTTTATTTGCCATAAATCGGCGTGTCACGATGTCCATGATTATCCTGGGGCTGATGCTGTTGGGCCTAGTGGGGCTTTCGCGCATGCCCTGGGATTTGAATCCGAAAGTGGATATTCCCATTGTCTCCGTGGCGGTGCCCTATCCGGGCGCCAATCCTGAAGAAATTGAACAACGGATTGTTCGCCCGCTGGAGGATCAGGTCAGCATCATCAATGGGGTGGATGAAGTGACATCCCAATGTCAGGAGAACATTGGGGCAGTCATTGTGCGTTTTCGCTATGGCATCAACACGGACGCGGCTGCCGCGGATGTGCGGGATGCGCTGGATCGGGCGAAGGCGGAATTTCCCGAGGACATCAAGCCGCCGTCCATCTATAAGCTGGATATTCAGGCAATGCCTGTCATCGTTATCGGCATCACAGGGCAGCGGCCGCCGCGGGATTTACGCAAGCTAGTGGAGGATCAAATCAAGCCGGCGCTGGGGCAAGTGCCCGGCGTGGCGGCCGTGCAAGTTTCCGGGGGCGAGGAGCGGGAGATTCAGATTCTGGCGGATCGGGCACGGCTGGAGGCAGTGCGTCTGTCCATTGCGGATTTAGCGACACAACTGCGGATGCAGAATATGGATTTGCCGGGCGGCACTATCAAGGAGGGGGCGCGGGAATATGTCGTGCGCGTCCTGGGGCAATTGCGGAGTCTGGAGGAAATACGGCGGCTGCGGATTCGGACGCCCGTGGGGACAGTGCCGCTTGCGGAAATCGCGACAGTGCAGGATACGGTCGTGGAGCCGTCTGTGCTGGCGCGCGTAAATCAAGAGCCCAGCGTGACTGTGGAGGTGCTGAAACAATCCGACGCCAACACGGTGGCGGTCGTGGAGGGAGTCAAGAAGAAATTAGAGTTTTTGCTGGGGACAGAAGAGCGGCCCGGCATTATGCCACACGATCTGAAAGCCGTCATTGCCCGCGATGATGCCGAACGCGTGAAGGAAGCCATTTATGATGTGCGGGATGCACTGCTGTACGGAGCGCTGCTGGCGGCATTTGTTGTGTTTTTGTTTCTGCACAACTTCCGGGGCACGATTATCGTGGCGCTGGCCATTCCGACCTGTATTATCATGACCTTTTTGCCCATCGGATTGGGCTTTGGCTTCACGCTGAATATGATGGTCATGCTGGGCCTGGCGCTGGCCGTGGGCATTCTCGTGGACGACTCCATCGTTGTGCTGGAAAATATAGAGCGTCATTTGCGGATGGGCGAGCAGCCCAAGGCGGCGGCCTATAATGGGCGCACGGAAATCGGCGCGGCAGCAGTGGCGTTAACGCTTGTGGATGTTGTCGTGTACATTCCCGTCGCGCTCATGGGCGGCATCATCGGGCAATTTTTCTTCCCCTTCGGCATCACTGTATTTATCTGCACGATGTTTTCTCTGTTTGTGGCGTTCACGCTTACGCCAATGTTAGCCGCCTGGTGGTATCAGCGCGTCGGACGCAATCAGCATGACGAATACACGGGCTTGTGGGGGCGCTTTTTTGCCGGCTTTGATCGGGGCTATCAGCGTCTGGAGAGGGCGTATCTCAAGCTGCTGCGGCCCGCGATTCGCCATCCGTTTATTACTGTCGGCATTGGCTATGCGATATTAGTTCTGATAATGCTGGGCATTGCGCCGCGACTGGGCTTTGAATTCTTTCCCCGCAGTGATGAGGGAAGAGTCGAAATTGAGATTGAAATGCCTTTGGGGACGCGCTTAGAAGAGACAGATCGGCTTGTGCGGCAAATGGAGGCGGAACTGGCGAACAAACAAAAATATCCGGAAATTGTGCATGTGACGACAAAAGTGGGCACAGGCGGCGGCGCTTTTTTGGGGATGGGCAATGTCGGCGGGCGTTTTGCCCACATCAGCATCACCATGACAGGACGGAAGACACGCGTGCGCGGAAGGCAGCGTTCGGATGAACAATTAGCGCAGGATTTGCGGCAGCAATTCGCCTCTTTGCCCAATGCAACGATCAAAGTGAATACAGGGAGCTCCCGCGGGGGCCCGGGAGGCAATACGATTGAATATAACATTCTGGGCGAAGACATGTCATTGATGCAGCAAGCCGCCCAGCGTTTGCAACAGGAGCTGGCGCAGCAAGCGGGCTTTATGTATGTGGATCTTTCGTCCAAGCCGGGGCGGCCCGAGATCCATGTTCGCCTGGACAGGCTGCGCATTGCGGATTATGGCCTGACGGCGGCGCAAATTGCCGCCGCCGTGCGCACCGCCTTCGCCGGCGATACGAGCGCCAAATATCGGGAGGGCGGGGATGAATATGATATGCGGATACAATTTGCGTCCTTTGATCGGACCAAGATTGAGGATGTCGCCAATCTTTTTGTGGGCCTGGCGCACACACCTTCCGGAGAAAGTCAGCCGGTGCGGCTGCGAGATGTGGCAGAAATAGCCATGTCTTCGGGCCCCAGCCTCATTGAACGCTATAATCGCCAGCGCAAAATTGCCCTGACGGCCACAATTTTGCCCGAATTGCCCGCGGACACCGCCAGGCGCATTGTGGAGCAAATCGCGGCAGAAATCAAAATTCCTGGCGTCAGCTTTGCCTGGACCGGGCGGATGCGAATGATGCAGGAAAGCTTTGGCTTTCTGGGCCAGGCGCTCCTTTTGTCCATTTTGCTCATATACATTGTTACAGCCGCCCTGTATAACAATGTCTTAGAGCCGTTTAATATCATGCTTACATTGCCGATGGCGCTTGTGGGCGCGCTGCTGGGCCTGTATCTGTTCCATATGAATATCAGCGTTGTCGCCATTGTGGGATTTATTATGCTATTGGGGATTGTGGGCAAAAACTCCATTCTCGTCGTGGATTATACGAACACGCTGCGCAAGCGGGGGATGTCGCGCACAGAAGCACTGGAAACAGCGGGGCCGACGCGAATGAAGCCTGTTTTAATGACAACTCTTTCTACTTCAATCGCTATGCTGCCTACGGCGATCGCCTTAAATGAAGGCTCCGAATGGCGCTCGCCTATGGCTGTGGCTGTGATTTTTGGCCTCCTTCTCGCCACGCTGCTTTCCTTAGTCGTAGTGCCGGCGTCCTATTGTATCTGGGACTCCGTAGGGAATTTCTGTGCACGATGCATTTGGGGGAAATTCCTGCGCCGACTTTTCCGGCAATAAATGCGCCCGGAAGCCGGGCAAAGCGCCCCGAGAACAGAGGAGGAACGGGCATGGCGTATGAGCGGCCACACACTAAGCTTGTGTTCATTGTATGCGAGCAGGGCATAGAGCCAGATGTGATGGAGATTATGCAACAACATGGCCTCAATCATTATACGCGCTGGACAGATTGTCAGGGCGCGGGCGAAACAGGCATCCGGCAGGGCAATCCCATCTGGCCCGGGCTGAATTCCGTGATTATGATTGTCATGGACGAAGACAAAATTGAGCCGCTGCGCCGCGATTTGCATGCCCGACGCGATTCGTTTCCCATCACGCCGGGCTTGAAAATGATTATCACGGACGGGATTATTATTTAAAGACAGTAAAGGGGGAGATGGAAATGATTTTTTAGCAGGATTAAGCGGGCAGCGGATCTAAAAAACAGCCCCAACGCCCCGTTTAGATTGTGAATTGTCACAGCCGTTCCCCTAACACGTCTTCCCCGCCACAATCTTCAGCTTTTTAATAAGAAGCGTCGCAAGGATGAAGAGCTTGTAAAAGAAAAAATGGCTCTTCCTCCCCTTGTCAGCTGTTAGCGAAATTGGCTTCACAAGGGAATGTATTCCTGAATACAGATTAAATGTTGCGGAAATGATCCCAGCCGGCGGCGGGCAATGTCAGTTCAAGCCCCTGTGCGTCTAAAACTGTAACATTGTCTCCGGGCACGACAGCGCCAATTTTTGTGAGCGGGATATCTAAGACAGCATTTAAGGCTTCACAATCTTCAGGAGAGGCTGTCAGAAGCAATTCATAATCTTCGCCGCCTGTTAAAGCGAACAGGAGCGGCTCCGTTTCTAATTGAGCCGCGATCTCGGGCACAGCGGGATGGAGGGGAATATGCGCGGCGTGCAGGACAATGCCGACATGGCTGCATTCACAGATATGCCGCGCGTCCTGCACGA
>CAZUOJ010000051.1:0-25650 GCA_964622325.1 uncultured Armatimonadia bacterium | reverse complement strand
ACGCGCAGGATGGCTGAAGCTATGGCTGCCAATAGCATGGCCTTGCTGGAAAGCCTGCCGTACCAGCTGGGGCCATTTTTTCGCATTGCTTCCCAGCACAAAAAATGTAGCTTTCGCGTTATATTGCGCCAATGCCTGCAAGATTTGGGGCGTTATTTGCGGGGAGGGCCCATCGTCAAATGTTAGCATCAACAGCTTTTGGGGGAAATAGCGCACACGCCGACGGATAATTTGTCCCCGAAAAATGTCCGGGATGATAGCTTCTTCAGGATACGAAACATTATGAGAGGCGCTTATGACAGCTAAAGGGCTTGTTTCAGGATTGTCAGGATTGTTTTGTGTTTGAGATTCCCCATATACATATTGTGGGGGAAGAAGAGGCGCTATTGTTGCTGATGGGGAAGAGGCCCTGCAATAGCGTCTGACTCCGTATGTCCCGCTAGCCAGAGCTGCTGCTAATGCTAACGCTAGAAATAAATAAAAGCTTAATCGTCGCATTTAATCGTTTTGGGCTCCACAAAAATTGACGCGCCACAGATTATTTTCCGCGTTGCTTATTTTCCCAGGCCTCCCAGCGCCGTAAAAGCTGAGGCATTGTCACGAAACGAAAGCCCCGTTCAGACAGGCGGCGCAAAATTTCGGGGAGAGCTTTTGCCGTGGCCAGCCGATCTCGCCCATCATGAAGCAAAATGATGTCGCCGGGATGTACGGAACGTGTGGCTGCCTCTACGATATCTTCAGCTGTCTGGCGGCTGCCGTCATAGCCGCAAATTGTCCAGCGCACAACACACATATTTAATTGCAGAGCCATTTTTGTCAAATTATTATGCAAATGCCCATAAGGCGGCCGAAACAGTGTCGGAGGGCGCCCTGTCCATGTAGCGATGACGATAGCGCATCGTTGCAATTCCCGCCATGCATGCCAGGGACATATCTCCTCTTGAGGATGGCTAAAGGAATGCGATTCCACAGCATGCCCTTCGCGAGCTTCCCGTTGCAAAAGCTCAGGCCATTCTTTGCCGCGCTCGCCAATTATGAAAAATGTCGCCTTGGCCTTAAAGCGGCGCAAAGCGTCCAATATAATCGGCGTCACATAGGGATCGGGCCCGTCATCAAATGTGAGCGCAACAATTTTTTCCCTAAAATGCTCGGGCCTTCGTGTGATAATTTGCCCTCGAAATC
Organism: uncultured Armatimonadia bacterium; assembly: GCA_964622325.1. Classification (GTDB taxonomy): domain Bacteria; phylum Armatimonadota; class Zipacnadia; order Zipacnadales; family UBA11051; genus JAJFUB01. Next base: position 24,468 of record CAZUOJ010000051.1, on the reverse strand, counting down.
GCTTGGGCACATATTGGGGCGGCAGCCGAGAAGGAATCCTTAATTTATTTGGCGGAGTCGGAAAAAGCGTAATGCGATCGTATGTAGAAGCAAATGAAAGCTTTGTTATTAGCAACAAAAATATGAGCAGCAATGCGGCTTTGAGCTTAACTTTGAACATAGGAGGGCCTTCTATGTCTGTTTAACGAGGGAACAATCAAATGACGCTTACAAAAAATTGATGCCACAGAGATCTATTATGCCCGTGCCTTTTTAATTTGTGTTTGAAATCTTTTTTGAACAACGCCAATTGCTGATATTATTATGTTCGCCATGCCGATTTATACATAAAATTTTTTCATCAAATATAAGCTAACATGGATAATAATAGCCCTGAAAGAATTTTTACAGCCCTCTTAGGCTCTTTTCCACAATAAAAAACGGCCTTTGAGCGCCAATTCAGGCACAAAAGGCCGTCCAGGGACAAAGCAACTTTATAGCATAGCCGCCCTGCTTATACAAATTAAAATCAAATGAAAAATCAAAAATAAACAAAATGTCGCTAAGGCTGCGATTGACGTCGAACAGCTGCCGCCACTTTCGCCGGCAGAGCCCAGATGTCGATAAAGCCTTTGGATTTGGATTGATCAAATGTGTCTGCTTCGCCATAGCTGGCAAGCGCATAATCGTATAATGAATATTCCGATTCCCGGGCCACGGCCTCGCAGCGCCCCTTGTAAAGCTTGACAGTCACTTTTCCTGTTACAAATTTTTGTGTTTCCGCCATAAAAGCGTCTATTGCCTCGCGCAGCGGCGTGAACCATAAGCCATAATAAACAAGCTCTGCCCAGCGCAGCTCCAGAATGGGCTTGAAATGGAATGTTTCCCGATCCAGAGTCAGGCTTTCCAGATCCCGATGCGCTTCCAGCAAGACAGTGGCGGCGGGCGTCTCATAAAGCTCGCGGCTCTTAATGCCCACGAGACGATTTTCCATCATATTCACGCGCCCCACGCCGTGAGCGCCTGCAATTTGATTGAGCGTGCTCACGAGCTCCACGCCATTCATTTTTTGGCCATCCAGGGCCACGGGCACGCCCTGTTCAAATTCAATCACAACATAGCGAGGCTCCGCGGGAGCTTCTAAAGGATTTACAGTCCAGGCCCAGGCGTCTTCCGGAGCTTCTTGCGCCGGATCCTCAATAGCGCCACATTCTATGGAGCGTCCCCAGAGATTTGTATCCGTGGAATAGGGGGATTGTTTCCCCACAGGCACAGGAATATCGTGGGCTTCCGCATAATCAATTTCTTGCTCGCGCGTCATATTCCATTCACGCGCGGGAGCGATGACTTTCAAATGGGGCGCTAACGCGGCATATGTGACTTCAAAACGGACTTGATCATTGCCTTTGCCCGTACAGCCATGGGCTACATATTCAGCGCCTCGCTCCAAAGCTACTTCCACTTGTTTTTTCGCTAAAAGAGGCCGCGCCAGCGCTGTGAACGCCGGATATTTGTGCTCATACATCAAATTGGCTGCTATCGCCCGCGTAATGTATTCGGAAAAAAATTCCTCTTTGGCATCAATCACAAGCGCCTCACAGGCGCCAATTTTTTCCGCTTTGGCCCGAATGCCCTCGTAATCTTTTTCTTCCCCCACATCGACAGCCACAGCTATAACATCCACATTGTATTTTTCTGCAATCCAGCGAATGGCGACAGATGTATCCAGCCCGCCAGAATAGGCTAACACACATTTGGGCTTAGACATTCTCACGCCCTCCTCAAAAAGCATTTTTCTAAAAGCTTACAAGGGAAAGCCCTCAGGCAATTAAGCTGCATTATAACATGCTTTCCGCCTTCCGCAAAGCTACAGGCGAGGACTACGAGTTTTCAATATCGAATAATTAGGAGCTCTTATTCGCCTGCGCCCCCTTCTGTTTGCGCTTCCGCCCAGCCTTCAGCACTAATGACGCGCCAATAGCGTCCTTCTTTGCGCCAGCGTACTTTAAGAAGATATTTTTCGCCCTCTGTTTCCTCCTCGCCCAGCCTCCACACATGCACTTCTAATATCATATCCGCATAAGGCAAGCGCACAATTAGGCTTTTGATAATCGGCGCAATAGCCACATCCATCCCGCTGCGCATCCATTCCACAATATAGCCCACAAGCTGCTGCCGCGTCGTGCCATATGGATCATAATAATCCTGCGAAATGAGGCGCGTCAGGCCGCGGCTATAGCGCGTTTCGGCGGCTTTTTGCGCTTGTGCCACAAGCAGCGCCAATTGCTGCTCCTCGCTTAAGGGCAGCTCCTGAACGAAATAGCGGCTTATCCGCACAATGCCCAAAATGAAGAGCAGCGCAGCGCTGCCGATAATAATTCGGCTTCGCATATCAATCTCCAACGCTATTGTTGTCCGTTTGGCCTTCTGCTACAATGAAATAAAAATAAAAATAAAAATTGTCTTCCCCGAATTTTTCAACTGTTAGATTTTACACAAATACAACAATTAGAGTAACACAAGCAGCTTCATTTATTTTCATTTTTAATAAAAATTCCCCAAACCAGAAGGGAAAAAATGTATTAAGAACTCCATCTATGATATCAACAAACAATAAATGCGGCAAAAGAAAATGGCCCGACGCGCAAATCCCTTAAATGATCTGACGAATCGAGAATGGCTGAAGGAGACAAAAAGCTTTTGGCTTTCGCAGGGGCCTCGGGGGACGTGGACAGAGGAAGATTTGGCCGCGCTCACGCAATGGCTTTGTGAACGCCATGGCGAGGAACGCGCCGGCCAGATGTTGTCCCAGATATTCCCCAGCACAATGTATTCTCAGGCTCCGCCGCGTGATTCGCGCAAGCTCTTGCATCCAGCCACTTTTTCGGAAAAGGATGTGGAGCGCCTCATTCGTTTTTTTACGAAAAAGGGCGAAAAAGTGCTGGATCCTTTTGTGGGCACAGGCTCGACGCTCGTGGCCTGTCAACAGTGCGGGCGCTCAGGCGTAGGCATTGAGCTCGTGGAGCAATGGGCGCAGATTGCCTGCGAACGTCTCGCCAGGGCAAAGCCTTTCCACACAAGCTCCTTTGCCCCTTGTGCGTCCCAAGAGATGAATGGACAAATCGTGATCCGAGGGGATGCGCAGACAGAGCTTTCGCATTTTCCCGACAATATGTTTGATTTTATTGTTACAAGCCCGCCTTATTGGCGCATTTTGGACAAAAAAGGCCTCAAAATTAAAACAGAACGCGAGAGTCGCCATTTGCCGACAAAATATAGCGAAAGCGCTCTGGATTTGGGCAATATCCCCTCCTATGAGGATTTTTTGGCCAAGCTGGCGGAAATTTTTGCCGAATGCAGGCGCGTGCTCAAGCCCAAACGCTATCTGGCTGTGATCGTTTCTGATTTTCGTGATGGCCCCCGCTTTGTTTTGTATCATGCGGATTTAGCCCGCAGGATTGAACAAATTGGCTTGCCGCTGAAAGGCATAACAATTCTTTTGCAGGACAACAAAAATTTGTATCCTTTTGGCGTCCCCTTTGCCTTTGTGTCAAACATACATCATCAATATATTTTGATACATCAAAAAATAGAGGCATAGGCAGGGGATGCGGGAATGCAGGAGGACAGAAGAGAAATGCTCAGCGAAACACAACGAAAAAGGCTATTGCAAGTGGCGCGGCAAGCCATCCGTGCGGCGTGCTGTGGCGAGCCAGAGCCTGATTTGCGCACAGATGATCCCCAGCTTCTGGCGCTTTGCGGCGCGTTTGTGACTTTGCATACGAAAGAGGGCGCCCTGCGCGGCTGTATAGGCTTGATTGAGGCTCGTCTTCCGCTCATTGAGACTGTATATGAAATGGCGATAGCTGCTGCTACACAGGATCCCCGTTTCCCCCCTGTCTCTTGTGCTGAAGTGCCCCATCTTCATATTGAAATTTCCGTGTTGTCTTTGCCCCGAGAAATACAGGATATTAATGAAATTGAAGTAGGGCGGCACGGACTGATCATCAGCCGCGGCGGACGGCGAGGCTTGCTTTTGCCGCAAGTGGCAACGGAATACAATTGGGATCGCGAGGAATTTTTACAACATACATGTATGAAAGCAGGCCTGCCGCCGGAAGCCTGGCGGGATAGCGGCACAAAAATTGAATGTTTTGAGGCCGAAGTTTTTGGCGAAGAAGATTGAGCGGCTTCATACGCTTCCCTGCACGGCCATCAGCGGAAATGACTCTTGCATAAAAGTGGGCTATGCCCGCTCGTTCGGCTTTCCCCTTTAATCTTCAATGAAGAAAAAAACGGGGCCCAGATGTTGCGCCCCGCTAATTTTTATTAGAGCTTATTATTTCCGGCGAATAAGCCTGGCTATTGTTCCATCAACACTGTTCCATCGCCTGCGGCCAGGCGCAGGCGCACGCGTCCTTCCTGAGGCTGTAAAACAGCCCCTGTGCGCAAATCCTGCACGGCCTTATTTAATCCTGCAATTGTGAATTCCTGAGCCGCCTCCGTGTCGTCATTGACCACTACATATAAAAGCTTATCTTCATTTTTAAGCACGCCAATCCAGCCCGGCGCACTGATTTGGACGGGCCAGAGATCCACAGGCTTGGCGCCCCGCAAAACAGACAGCGCTTCTTTTTGTAAGATCGCAAAGATTTCTGCCATTGCTTCATATTGGGGCGTGGGGGAGCCATCCGGGCGGAGCAAAGCCAAAGGCATATGTAACGCCTTCTCTTCTGTAGCCTTCATTCGCTCGGGAAACAATTCTCCTTCGTATGGCTTGGCTGTGGCTGCATCCGTGACTGGAGATTCGTATACGAAGAAGAGAATGCCTTGGGCGCCCAAGCCGAGGGCGCTCCAGATTTGCCAGCGAATTTCGCCCACAGTGGGCGTTCGCCAGTTCAGAATCCCGCCCGGCATTAAAATTAATTCGCCCTTTTCATCATATTTCCACGGCCCCCAGGCTTCGGCATACATCTGGGGCATTATCCACGGCAGGCGGCCATTTTCCAAAGCTGCCCGCACTGTCGTCTCTGTTTGGCGCCTGTACCATTGACGCGAAACAGGAGCGGGATTGGGCCCATTGGGATTGCCATCGGAGAAAAAAGGATACAGATCTGTGCAGACAAAAGGAAATCCCGCTTCCCGGGCATATGTGGGCGTGTCGGGCCACATTGTGACCACAACAGCGGGCTGCTTGGCGCCCCACTGATGGAACTTTTGCCGGAATTGCTCCATTTCCGCAACAATATCTTTACGCGGCTCGTCACATAAAGCCCAGGCCAATATGGCCGGATTTTCTCCCGCAGCCGCCAACGCCGCCTTTGATTGTTTTTCTAAGTATTCCCAGTTATTGCGTCGCCAGGGGACATTGTAATGCAATTCGCCTAAAGCGGGGATAAGGCGGATCTCTCGCCGGGCGCATTCTTCGGCAAGCCGTCCTAAATCGGCAATGCCCAGATTGACGACCCATATTGCATCCACATTGTGTTTTTTCAAATCTTCCAGGCGTTGCGCCACAAGCTGCCATTTATCAACGCCCAATTTTTGCGCATGCCCACATAATCTTTCCCAGGGCCAATATACGCCTAATGGAAAGGGATTAGTCTTTTCATCGGCGCCCACAAAAGCCATACAGACTAATGCTAGCCCGCAAAATAAGCGCCACATATACATCCCTCCGGAGCAGAATTTAATTAAAAGGACGCAAGGGCCAAAAGACAACAAATACATCCATGCTTGTAGCCGCCAGCCAGTGCAAGAGCCAGGGGCCTAAAAAGGATTTGCTGCGCCACGCCATTATCCCCAGAACAATTCCTGCAACGATTGCCGCCCATGTTTCCAATTCTAATTTGGGGAAATGCGCCATTACAAAGGGCATCATCTGAACAAATATCGCCAGAGGCCCTATGCGCTTGCCCAGCCCGAACAACAAAAAGCCGCGAAAAAAGAATTCCCAGGCCCAGAAATACACGAGCCAGCCGGCCATGGAAAGGCCAATTAAACGCGGATCGGCAGGCATCATCCCGGGCCCGCCTAAAAGGGGACGATGCGGCATTACGAGAGGGCGATAGCGCGGATAAAATTGCGCAAAATCAGGCAAACGGGAGGCAATCGCCGCGATGGGAATGAATAGCGCCAGCAAAAGGAGCAGCCATTTGCCCCACAGGCGCGCCTCGCCTTTTTGCAGGCCATATTCACGCAAAGGCTCTTTGAAGATAAAGCGAATGACAAGAACGGGCACGATAAATAAGACGAGGAAATTCAAAATATGCCAGCTAAACAGCCGATAACGCTCATCCAGCCCCAAAGGATTGCCATGATAATGGACAATCGTGAGACAAGCTGTGGCCAGCACAATGAGGAAAGCCGCGCGCCAATCCAGGCCCGCCAGCTCAGCCCGCTCTGTTTGCGGCCTTGCTACAAAAGCTTCATTTTCCTGCGGAGCCATTGAGGATATAGTCTATTAACAAACGCCGTGAGCGTCAAGCCAGCAGCAACATGTCCCGGCCGGCGCAAAAATCCATCGCTTAAAACGGAATTGTCCCTGCAGGCGAATATGTGTTATTCAGATTCCCACACAATCAGCCCACGAAAGTCAAAGCTAAAATCAATAATTCGTCCGCCTGCTTTTTGTAAGGCCCGCCGCACGGCGCCCTCTTTGTCGGGCTGCGCCAGGAATAATATACAGCCGCCTCCGCCGGCGCCGCATACTTTGCCGGCCAGCGCCCCGGCTTGTAAAGCCGCCTCGCGTAATTCCTGCATTTTGGGCGTCACTACTTCCGGCGCCAATTGGCGTCGCGCCTGCCATTCTTCGTCCATTAGCTCGCCGAACCATTTAAGATCTTTGGCCAGCAAGGCGCGTCGCATCTCCTGCGCCACACGCTTGACAGTCCGCAACGCCGCGCAGACACAGGGATCGCCGTTTTCGTAGGCGGATATCATTTTTTGATTTGTGCTGCCCGAAAGCCGCGATTCGCCTGTATAGCAGAGCACAAGATGTTTTTCTAAATCACAGATGACAGAAGGCGCCAGCTCCAGCGGCTCCACAGCCACGCGCCATTCCCGTGTAAATTCCATATAATTGAAGCCGCCCAGCGCCGCGGCATATTGATCTTGCTTGCCGCCCACGATGCCCAGCTGCTGTTCTAATTGGCAGGCTAATTCGGCCAATTCAAAGCGGCTCATAATCGCGCGACGCCGACTCGGCTCCTGCGCCCGCAAATAATCTAATAGCCCCAGCAACGCCACGCCGATGGAGGCGGAGGAGCCTGTTCCCGAGCCGGGCGGCGCATCCGAGCGAACGCTAATTTCTAGGCTTGTCGGCACATCTAAAGCCTTGACGGCCGCCTTTAATAGATCCAGATTGCCATCAAATTCCAGCTCCTTTATTGTCGCGGCTTCGACGAATTGCTCTAAATCCTGGGAATGAATTTTGATGCCATTAACATCCCCCTGGCGTAATGTACAATAGGCGTGGCGATCAATAGCGGCATTCAGCACAGCGCCGCCCTCCCGGCTGGCAAAGGCATACAGGTCCGTTGTGCCGCCCGCAAAATCAATTCTTGTCGGCGCCCGACTGCGAATGGGCATTTTCTTTCCTCCCCGCTGAACAATTCTGTGCCAAGGGATTGTGTCCTGCTTTATACGGAATGTTCCCGCAGCAATAATCTTTGCCAAGCCATTGCTAACAAAGCCTCAATGATGTATTGTTTTTCTGGGGAAACAAAAAGCCTGGGGCTCTTGCTATATCTATTAAATACAAACTTTTCGCAATATTTTTCTTCGCTCCCTGCCCTTCAAAAAGCTTATTGGCAAAAGAAAAGCTCGTTATGCCCAAAATACATGTTCTGCCTGAAAGCTTAGCTAATCGCATTGCCGCCGGCGAAGTCGTGGAACGCCCCGCCAGCGTTGTGAAAGAGCTTGTGGAGAATGCCATTGACGCTGGCGCCACGCGCATTGTTGTGGAGCTACAAGAAGGCGGCTGCAAGCTTATCAAAGTCTCGGACAACGGCAGCGGCATGAGCGCGGAGGATTTGCTTCTGGCTGTCCAGCGTTTCGCCACCAGCAAAATTGCGGAGGCGGCGGATCTGGAACGGATTATGACATTGGGCTTTCGAGGCGAAGCGCTCCCCAGCATCGGCGCTGTCGCTCATCTGCGGATAACAAGCCGTCCCCCTGAGGCAACGGAAGGCGCGACGCTGACAGTTGTCGGCGGCAAGATTGAAGGGCCTGTGGCGACGGGCTGCCCGCCGGGAACAATTGTTGAAGTCACGCATCTATTTTTTAACACGCCCGCGCGGCGCAAATTTTTGGCCTCTACAGCCACAGAGCGTGGCCATTGTATAGAATGGGTGCAGCATCTCGCTTTGGCTCGCCCCGACATTGCCTTTAAAGTCATCTCTGAAGGCCAGACGCTTTTTGTTACAACAGGCCAGGGAGATGTGCGGGCTGTGCTGGCGGCCATTTATGGCAGCACTGCCGCCCGGGAATTTTTAGCTGTCGAAGCGCAGCAGGAAGATATGGCCCTGCAGGGCTTCATTTCGGGCCCGCGTTTGACGCGCGTCACGCGCACACATCAATTCTTTTTTGTCAATCAGCGTTTTGTGCGCAGCCGCCAGCTCAGCCAGGCCGTGACAGAGGCTTATGGGCTGCTTCTGCCGGCGGGAAAAAATCCGCTGTGCGCATTGTATCTGTGGCTTCCGCCGTCAGATGTAGATCCCAATGTCCATCCGACAAAAATCGAAGTGCGCTTTCGCGCTCCGGCCCGCGTGTATCAATTGTGCAGCCGCGCCTGTGCTGAGGCGCTCGTACGGGCAGGCTTCCGCTCGCTTTCCGTGGCGCCCCTTCCGGCAAGCGCTGCGGACATAAATTCGAGCGCGATATTGACGCCCGCGCAGACGGAGCAGCTTTCCGCCGGAGAAATCGAACGACTAAAACGCCAATGCGCGGAACGACTGCGCATAAATCCCTTCGCGGATCTTGTGGATCAACGCGCCGATGGCCTGGAAGTTTTTACGCCGCCCGAACGCGATAAGCCATTGAAAAAAGGCTTTGCCCGCCCTCTAATGGAAGAGGAAGTCGCCGCCGAGGAGCCGGAAGTGCTGGGCCAATTAGACGGCAAATATATTATCGCGCGCCTGGGGGGCGATTTGTTAATCATTGATCAGCATCGAGCGGCGGAGCGCGTCCTGCTTCATGCCTTAGAGCACGCGGAAGGGCCTGTGGCGCGACAATTTTTGGCCGTGCCTGTGCCTATAGAGCTGTCCCCCACAGAGAGAGCCGCCGTGGAAGCCCATAGCGATCAATTAAAGGAGCTTGGCTTTGAGCTGGAGGCTTTTGGCCCCAATGCTGTTTTGCTGCGTTCTATTCCAGCTGCGCTTGTCGAAAAGCCCTATGAAGTCGCTTTGCGGGAGCTGATTGAAGAATTAGCTTCCTGGCAGGCGCCCAGCTCAGCCGAAAAAAGGCGCCAGCAGCTTTTGGCCCTGCTCGCTTGCCATACAGCCATAAAAAAGGGCCTTAGCCTGTCTTTGGCGGAAATGCAGAATCTCATCAATGATTTATTGCAAACAGAGGCTCCGGCTGTCTGCCCTCATGGCGATCCAATAATTGTCTCCCTGACAGCGGATCAATTAGCCCGGCGTTTCCGGCGCTGAGGCTTTTCGGCAAATTGAAAAGCTTTTAAGCTCCCGTTATTCTCACACATTCTTTTCCCAATAAAGGCTGGCAAAAGCCTCCTTCAATTATAGCCTCATCCTTGTCGCCTCGTCCTTGTCGTCATAAGAGCATCTGCTTTACGATTCTCAGGCATTCTTAGGCGCTGAGCCCCTTGCAGAGGATTGGCGTATTCGCGTGGGCGCCTTTCCTGCAAGCACTGCAAGCCGTCTGTTAGCCGCACCAATCACACACAAAACGATAGAGCACTTCTACGGCCTTGGCGATATCCGCCACTTTAATGTGCTCGCTATCGCTATGGGCGACGCTGAGGCTGCCGGGCCCAAACCAGCATGTCGGGATCCGCAACTGATTGTTGTACATCCAGGCGTCGCAGGAGGCTGTCATTGCGGAGACTTTCTTTTCTAGCCCGCACGATTCTAAAGCACAGCCCAGCGCTTCCACAAGCGGATGATCCGGCGGAATGACGCTGGCATCATGCCGATATGTAAATTCAATCTCAAAATGCTCCGCCAGCCAGGGATCATCGCCGTGGCGAATGGCTTCCTGTAGCTCCTGCATCACCTGTTCCTTTGTCCGATCGGGCAAAATGCCCAGCACGCCACGGAAAACACATTTTTGCGGGGCTTGGGCCGGCCAATCGCCCGCCTCCAGCTGTCCAATCGTCAGCGGCGCCGGATCGGGAAATTGATCAAACAGCGGGAATTTGCCCCGGCTTTCGGCAATACAGCGATCGTGATAGGCTGTGAAAATTTCAATGGCTTTGATGGCTTTTAATAGCGCGCTGACAGTGCCCCCAGGCTTGCCCGAATGGCCCGATTGCCCGTATACAGTGGCCTCAAACCAAACAGCCCCCCGAATCTGGGGATAAAGAACAAAATCCGAGGGCTCCAGCACTAGCGCCGCGTCCGTGATGTCGCCCGCTTTGCGAATCATCGTCACTGTGCCATTGCCGCCCACTTCCTCTTCAATCACAAGATGGCCGATGACATGGCCTTTCAAGGCTGGCTGCAAATCGCGCAGGGCTTTCAGCAAGAAATACATCGTGACGATTTGGCCTTTAGCATCACAGGCCCCGCGGCCATACATTGCCCCCTCCCGCATGTGCGGCAAAAAGGGATTTTCCTGCGTCGCAGAGGGCGGCACTACATCCATATGCGTATTCAAAAGCAATGATTTGCCGCCGCCACTGCCTTTCATCGCCACACGGACATTGGGCCGATCTGTGTAATCCAGGCCTTTTATCGGAAATGAATAATCCGGATCTTCGCGCAAGCTGTTGTCATTGGGCACATACGCACATTCATCGCAAAAGACGCGCATCCGCTCATAAAGATATTCCGCCACTGGCTTTTCCTGCCCCACAGTGGAAGGAATGGCGATTAAATCCGCCAGCACGGCTGTGATTTCGGGAATAAGCTGTTGTGTATAGGCGGCAATGTCTGTCATTTTCTCCATCCTTAGCCTTAACTCTCAGATCCTCAACTGCTATTATCATTCTTTTTTCACGAGCTTCATTGGCTTTTAAGTCAATGGCCCTTGTGAGCCTTTATTCGTTCGGCGAATTGCGTCCAGAAATCTAATAGCATCCGCTCCGCATTTTTGGACATGATTGTTTCATGGGAAGATGGGCTGAGCATGTTTGCCTGACACACAACATTGAATTGGGGCAAGGGAAGCGCATGGCCGATCTGCCACAATTCTATTTCCACGCCATAGAAGCGGACACGATAATTAGCCATCATGTTAAGCCATTCCAGGATGATACGATGCTCTTCCAAAAAACTTTGTGCAATCCAGATTACTTTTGTGGCCTGCAAAATAGCCGCATAAGTCAGCAATTTGCCCAAATGCTTATGATCTGTCTTGCCAAATTGATTTTCAATTATTATCCACGAAGCATCGTGGGGATCTTTACACAGGATATCCGCCCGAAAGTCCCCAATGTGCTCTTCTGTCCCGACAAGCTGTAGTTCGAAGCCCAATGTTTGACTCAATAGCTGCAAATTTTCCGGCTGAGCCAGCCATTTCGTAAAATCCCCATCTTCCGAAGCCCAAAATCGGCGCAACTCCACCGACTCCAAGCGTCGCAAACGGATGTCCATTTTGCTATCCTTCTTCAAGAGGGAAAGATGACTTTATGGCAAAACAGCGCTGGCCACATAAGCCAGGCTTGTATTATCGACATATCTGCCGCGCACGGGATCCCGGCCAATGACATATTGCCAGAAGCGTTCAGCGCCAATGCCTTTGGCATAAAGCGGAATCAGGCTATTGGTGTGACTTGTGGAATGCCATTCCAATCCCGGCATTTTGCCTTTTCCGTTATTGACAAGCGGCGTCCATTTCGGATCGGAGCCGGGCCCTGTCAGATAGCCTGTTTCATGATCGCCTGTGACAATAAGCAGTGTCTCCTGCCAATTGCTATGCCGCTCAATCCATTTCATAACAGCCTCGACAGCACGGCTGAAATCAATTTCTTCTTCGATCATTCGCCCCGCTTGATTGGAATGCGAAGCCCAATCTATGGCGCCGCCTTCAATCATCACGCAAAAGCCGTCCGGATCCTCATCCAGCACATTCAAGGCGGCTAGTGTCATCTCGCCCAGTGTCGGGACGCCCTTGTTAAATGGCACGACATAAGCGTCTGCCTTGGCCTCGCCTTTGCGTCCGGCTTGCAATGTAGAGGCCACTGTCGCAATGCCGATGACGCGTTTGGGCGTGGGCCCAGACATCAAGGCGCGAAATTCCTGCTCAGTTTGAATAAGCGTCCAGGGCTCGGGACGGCCATCGCCGTCCGCATCCGAAGCCATCATGCCCTTGCTGAGCTTTTCCCATTCTTTTTCGCCGATATAAGCGAATTTAGGCTTTTCGCGGCGTTGCGCATTATCGTCATAATAGGGATGTCCTGCCCCCATAATGACTTCCGCGCGGCTATTCAACATGGAAAGAGCAATTTCATCATAATTCCCTCTGCCTTCATTATGCACTAAAAATCCAGCTGGCGTCGCATGACTGAAGGGGACGCTTGTCACAACGCCTGTCGCCAGGCCGCGCACTTCGGCTTTCTCCAATATATTCCGCACTCGTTGCTTATCGGGGCCCACGCCGATGGCGCCATTATATGTTTTCACGCCACAAGCCATTGCTGTAGCGGCCGCCGCCGAATCCGTCGCCCCTTTTTTCACATAAGCGAATTCTGTCCATGCCCTGGCCGGATCATAGGAGCCCTGATGCGGAAATGTCGCCATAGCGAGCCGCACCGGAAATCTTTGATACGCCCAGCCGTCTGATCGCCCAAAGGCATACAGGCTGGAGGCGATGACATGATTGTAGCCGCAGCCATCAGAAATCATAATAATGATATTTCGTGGGCGGGGCGGCTGGGCGGCGGCCTCCCATAATATACAGCAGCCCAACAACATAAGCAGCCCGCCCCCAACGACCCCTAATCGTTTCATCATCATTTTTTCCCTTCTTTCTACAGATATTCTGGCAAAAATAAGCTCTGTGAAACAATAAAACATCCGGAGCGAGAATCATTGCTTCCCGTTTTGATTAAGGAGCATTTAAGATTTTAAGCTTTTTCAGCAATCCCTCGCCGCTCTAGCCAGCGTTCCAGCCATGTGGAGAATGTCCATTGGGGATTGTAGCCAAGCAAACGGCGCGCTTTAGTGATGTCATAACAGGCCGTAATCCGCTGCGGCAGCTCTACTCCCGCTTCCACTAGTTGCTGGGCCTTGGGAAAATCCCGCAAGATTAACGACGAAGCCTCAGAAAGCAATTTTTCCGTATCTGCCCGCGTAAATGTTGTCCCTGCCGCAATGATAATCGCTTCGTTGACAATGTCGCTATTTAAGGCCAGCAGATGTGCCCGAGCGACATCTTCCCAATGCACGCCTATGCCCAGCAAGCTCAAGCCAAACGCCGGCTCTTCTTCGGGGCGGGGAATAAAACAGCCGGGGCGCAAGGCGAGCCAGGCCAGGCCCGCCGTCTGCTGAAAAAGATGACAGAATTGCTCGCCCACATGCTTTGTCACGCTATACAAAGAATCTGTGGGACGGCACGGACAATTCTCGTCCCAAGGCAAAGGCGCGTCTGGCAAATGATTGTAGCCCATAGCCGCCACGCTGCTTGTATAAATCACACGCGCCACGCCTGCCCGCGCCGCCTCCGCTAACACATTATATGTGCCCTTTATGTTGCAATCCAGATATTCCTGCGCCGAATAAGGCTTCCAGGGATGAATGGCCGCGATATGAAAAACTTGTTCTATGCCCTCGCACAGGCCGGCTGTTTGTTTTTCATCGCTCAGATCCGCACACACAAATTCGTGGGCTGTTTCCAGAGGATGCATATCCGTCAGGCGCAGCTGATGGCCTTCAGCCGCGACTAATTGCGTGACAAGCCGCCCCAAAACTCCTGCCGCTCCTGTGATTAAAATATGCATTCCACGCTCCTGAGATTTTTCTGGCAACTATTTTTCTGCGAGGAGATAATTGTAAAATTTTTCTTACGTGTGAAGCATTTATCCTGCCTCAGAGAGGAAAATATTTTACAGCTTATACGAAAGCATGTATTATTTCCAATGATTTCAATATTTAATTAGCCTTGATTCCGTGACTCCTCTATGGCTCATTTGCTCCATATTTATCGCCGTTATTATCCGGATGAAGGCGGCATTGAGACAGCAATGCGGAGCTTTTGCGAATTTTTGGCTCAGCAAGGCCAGGATGTTTCTGTCCTCGCCAGCTCCTCTAATCTCAGGACAATTCGCGAGAATATTAATAAAATAAATATAATTCGCTGTGCCCGCCTGGGCTCCCTTGCCAATACGCCCTTATGTCCCACAATGTCCCTTTGGATTACGCAGCTGAAGCCGGATCTTATTGAGCTGCATCACGCCTATCCTTTTGGAATGTGGGCTGTAAAGCAAGCGCGTTATTGCGGCCCACTTATTGTTTATTATCATTTCGATATTTCTCGTTTTCGCCTGTTACAGCCGCTCTTTCAGCCGCTGCTTACAGACACGCTCCGCCGCGCCCATTATATTATTGTCAATTCCCTCAGCTATGCCGAAACATCGCCTGTGTTGCGGAATTATCTGAACAAATGTATTTTTGTGCCTTATGGCTGCAATCCCCAGGATTTTGCTTTGACAAAAGCCATTGAGCTGCGTGTATCCGCTTTGCGCCAATCTGGCCACTTTCGCGTGCTTTTTGTGGGCCGTTTGACGCACTACAAGGGCCTGGAAACGCTTGTTGCGGCAATGACACAGGCGCCGGGCCATTTATATATCGTGGGCCGCGGGCCGCTAGCGGCATCTCTTCAGGCTCAAGCTCATCGCCTGGGAATAGAAGAGCGCGTGCATTTGTTAGGATATGCCTCTCATGACGAACTCGTTGCCCAATATTACGCCGCTGATGTTGTCGTTTTGCCTTCTGTATCACGCGGCGAGTCTTTTGGGATTGCCCAGCTGGAAGCGATGATGTGTGGAAAGCCTGTAATATGCAGCGATTTGCCGGGCGTGCGGGATGTTGGCCTTCCGGGCGTGACAAAGCTTGTTGTCCCGCCGGGCGATGTGGAGGCTTTAGCCGCGGCGCTCAAACAATTGGCCGAGGACGAGGCCTTGCGCCAGCAGTTAGGCGCTTGCGGACGCGCTTATGCCCTGAAGCATTATCATATTGATAACATACATCGACAGCGCTGGCAAATTTATCAAAAATTATTGGGCTAGTCCCAGGAGGCGTGTTTATGGAGCAGCTGGAACGATTTGGCGTGTCTATGGCTTCAGCTCTTTTGCAGCAATTTGATCAAGCGATTGCCGAAGCGGGCTACAAAAATCGCTCGGAAGCCATCCGGGACATTGTGCGGGACTATCTTGTCCGCCGGCAATGGCAAGATCCTGCCGCTTATGTCGTGGGGACAATTACGCTTGTCTATGATCATCACACACGGGAGCTGGAGGATACGCTGACAGAGCTACAGCATCAATATCATTCATTCATCATCTGTTCGACGCATATCCATCTGGATGCCCATCATTGTCTGGAGCTTATTGCGGTTCGCGGCCCCAGCCAAAATGTGCGCGAAATTGCGGAGCGCTTGCTCAGCTTGCGAGGCGTGGAACATGGGGGCTTAACAGCCACAGCTGTGCCGGATCAGCCTCTGGAGCATTCCCATGGCGAGCTCCCCAGCTCGAAAACTAGGACATAATAGGAGGCTTGAGAATGCATCCCGCGCTTTTTTGGCTTATTGGAGGAATTGTGCTCTTAATTTTGGAAATGGCTGTCGGCTCTTTTTTCTTAATGTGGATTGGCGCCGCGGCTCTGCTCACAGCGTTGCTGGCGTTATTGGTCTCCGCCATGTGGGCGCAATGGCTCTTTTTTGTGTTTGTGGCGCTTGTGTTGTTAATCCTGACACGGCCAATGGCGCATAAATTGCATGCCCGCGTCGTTGTGCCCTCTAATGTCGACAGCCTCATTGGCCAAGAAGGCGTCGTGCTGGAAGCCATTGATCCTGTCGCCAATACAGGCCGCGTGCGGATAGGATCGGAGGAGTGGCGGGCCCGCAGCGACACAACAATTGCCGCAGGCGAAAAAATTGTCGTGCAGGCGATTGAAGGAACGACATTACGCGTGCAGCGCCCGCAATAAATCGGCTTTACAATTAAAAGCTTTGCTTAATTCATAAAAGGAGGCCCAAGAATGGATCCCGGCAGCAAATTCGCCTTGTTTGTCCTGGCTGTTTTTGTCGTCATTTTAATCGCCAAATCTGTTAAAGTTGTCCCTCAATATCAGCGTGGCATTGTGGAGACATGGCGCAAGTACACGCGCACGGCCCAGCCCGGCCTCACGCTGATTATCCCCTTCGTGCAGACGATTATCTATGTGGATATGCGGGAAACAGTGCTGGATGTCTCGCCCCAAACTGTTATCACGGCCGATAACGCCACTTTGACGGTGGATGCAGTCGTATATTTTGAAGTCACGGATCCAGTCCGCAATGTCTACAATGTAACAGATTTCCGGCTGGCGGCGATTAAATTAGCCCAGACAAATCTGCGCAATATCATTGGCGAGATGCAGATTGACGAAGCCCTCGTGTCCCGCGAGCGCATCAACGCGCAATTGCGTCAGATTATGGATGACGCGACGGACAAATGGGGCGTGCGCGTCACGCGTGTGGAATTGCAAAGCATTGAGCCCCCCCGTGACATCACAGAGGCGATGAGCCGGCAGATGAAAGCCGAACGCGACAAGCGCGCGGCTATTTTGGAAGCTGAAGGCATTAAACAGGCAGAAATTTTGAAAGCGGAAGGGGAACGCCAGGCCCGGATTAATCGTGCCCAGGGGGAGGCGGAAGCCATTCGGCTCGTGGCCGAAGCCGAAAAATATCGCCAAGTTACAATCGCAGAAGGCGAAGCGGAAGCCATTCGCACTGTTTTCCGCGCCATTCACGAGGGGCAGCCCACGGCCGATTTGCTCGCTGTGAAATATCTGGAAGCTTTGGGCCGTATAGCGAATGGCAAAGCGACAAAGATTTTCTTGCCGCTGGAGGCCACAGGCATTCTGGGCGCTATGGCGGCGATTGGCGATGCCTTCAAAGAAGGCCAGACGCCTGTCGAGCCCAGCGCGGAGACAACATAAAAGCCTTTTCTGGGCTTGTGTTTTTTGTGGAAACTAGTGGCAACAGGGCTTTATAGTCCCTGCGGTCTCAATGTGGACAGGGACATTGTTGCTAATTTTTTAAAGGCCGATTTTTTTTTGAGCTGTTTCAGGGGCGCCGCTGTGTTTCTAAACGGCTTGTCCAGGCACAATGAGGGAGCAAAGCCCTGTTACAAGAGGCCTATTGAAGGCAGAAATGCCGGACGCACGTAGGCTGTAAAAAATTAGCGCCCTCTTGCCGAGGCCTAATTTCCTGCTGTCGGGATTTTGCCCACACTTGTATCGGCGCTTCCCTGCAGCCGGCTGCCAAGCTGTATGCCGATTACTAATGCAGCTATTCCCATAATGGCAAAGATAAGCGCATATTCAATAGTCGTCAGGCCCGCTTCTTCCCCCCAGAGCTGGCGAAACATGAAAAATCCCCCATTTTTATTTTTATTCTGTTGCTGAACATATTTTGTCCAGATGCAATTTTCTTCAAACAAAATTGAAGCAATTTTGAGCCTGGCGGCAAGCCCAATTTAATAAAAAGCCCCGATTGGATAGGGCGTATTTATTGGAGCGAGAATTTTTCACAGGATTCTGAAATAGGCAAAAACAACAAATTCAACAAAATCATCGTTGCCCAAAAAGGCTGGCACTTCATTCGCCGATTTCAGGCTCAATGAGGCCATAGCCGCCGTTTTTGCGCCGATAGACGACTTCGACGCGCTCCTCTTCGTCGTTATAGAAGACAAAGAAATCGTGGCCCAGCAATTCCATTTGCAATACAGCTTCCTGGGGCGACATGGGCTTGAGCATATGGGCTTTGACACGCACGATGGGGAATTCTTCGTTTTCTTCTGCTGCCTCTTCTGCGGGCGGGGCTTCAGCCTCTTGTTCGGCGCTTTCCGCCAGCAAGGCAGCGCCGCGCTGGCCGGCCCGGCGGCGGCGCTTCACGAGCTTTTGCTTCCAGCGCACCAGCTGCCGTTCCACGCGATCCAGCGCCTCATCAAAAGCGGCGAGCTGATCATGATTCTTTGTCTCGGCGCGCAAAACAAGACCATTAACATCACAGGTGATTTCCACTGTGTACAGCCCCCGTTCACGCTCCACGGTCACTTTGGCTTCCTTGAGCTGTTCGGAAAAATGGGCCAGCCCTTCCAGGCGCGGCCGGGCGTATGTTTCAAAACGGGGGGAAATATCCAGATCGTGCAAGCCATGAAATTCAATACGCATGAGCCTTTCTCCTTGCCATCACATTTTTTCAATCATGAGATTTAATTTTAATGAGCCACTTTAAATAAATGTTTGCAGGGCCAGAGATTGTTCTTCTGATTATTTCCGAACATAGTCCCTGGCGCTTTTTGTTTTTTTGTCGCGACAATCCTTTCTTTTGAGCCGTTTCCCTAAAAAACAAATTAAGCCCTCCTCTTGCCTTCCGACAAAGGCAGAAGTGGGCTTGGCCCACCGTGCTTAGTTGCTACAGCGCTACCAAGGCTCTGAATCCGGTTCGCCCCGTTCTTCCCAGGCGTCGCCGCCCCCCAACCGCAATACATTAATGGCTTGCGGCCCGCGTGCGCTTTGCAGGAGCTCAAACTCCACCTCTTCGCCATCATCCAGCGTCTTGAAGCCTCGCTGGCGGATAGAGGAATAATGCACGAAAATATCCTCGTATCCCGGACACTGGATGAATCCATACCCCTTTTTGGGGTCGAACCATTTAACTCTGCCGCGCATAGCCCTCGCCTCCTGAAAAGTGCGCGGCGCCAATGCTTTAACCGCAAGAAAACTGTATACAAAACAAAGGGATTTGTCAACATCTTGTGCTCAGCGATTATCGCGCTTATTCCGTCATTTCAGGAAAACATTCATCGTGCTTTGTGTACATGGAAATTATCGGGGCGGATTAATGTGCATATGAATGTATTTTTTGACCTCGTATCCCCTTATACACTGGAAAGAAAAGAAATGAACTAAATGAAATTTCCCATTCGCCTCCTGCCATTTTTATGCTATTATATAATCGTCTTTAGGATAAAAAGTTTAACAACCCATCCTGTATTTTTCTTATTCAAGGTGCGATGACAATGACGCGATTGGGCGCGCCGTTGTCTGAGCGGCAATTACAGATCTTGCTGGCCGTTGTCCAGGAGCATATCCGCACCCGCCGGCCTGTAGGCTCGCGTGTTGTGCGTGAAGTCTATGGCGTGGAGGCGAGCACGGCCACTATTCGCAATGAAATGATGGAATTGGAGCAGGCGGGGCTGCTCTATCAACCTCATACTTCGGCCGGGCGTGTGCCTTCGGATCGCGCATATCGCATTTATGTCAATTATTTGCGTGGATGTGGCCTGCCGGATCCGCAAGTCTTCGGCTGGATTGAGGGCGAATACAGACGCCTGGCGCGGGAGCCTCATGAACTGTTGCGCCAGACCTCGCGGCTGCTGGCGCGCCTGACCTCGCATCCGGCAGTGGCCACTTTGCCGCCTTTGCAGGAGCCGCTCATTGAGGAAATTCGCTTGCAGCCAATCAGCGCCACGAGCGTCTTGTTTTTTTATAAGACTTCAGAGGGCCGCGAACATCAACATCTCCTGAGCTTATCGGAGCCTGTCACTGCCGCCCAGATAGCATCCCTGGAGGAAGTGCTGCGTCGCCTCTTTGTGGGCCGCCGCCAGCGCACGCTCAGCCAGATTTCCGCCGCCTTTTTGCAGCCCTATCTCAAAGAATCTCCCGTGCCAGAGGCTTTAGGAGAGGCGATTGCGGCTGCCGTGGCGGATGACGATCCTACGGAAGTCTATGTCGAGGGGACAAGCTATATATTGGATGAGCCGGAGTTCGCCGAGCGTGCTCGCCTGCGTGCTTTGATGCGCCTTCTGGATCAGCATGCCCTCTTGCGGCGGATTTTGCAGGCAGCGGAAGCCAGCCTGGAGATGACCGTCACAATTGGGGCGGAACATCAGCTGGCCGCCATGCGCGCCTGCAGCCTTGTCGTCAGCTCCTATCCCTTTGGCCAAACACGGGGCGTTGTGGGCATTTTGGGCCCCACGCGAATGGATTATGCCCGCGCTATGGGCACTGTAGCCTTTATTGCCCGCAAGCTGGGGGAAACGCTGGCGGATTTGCAATAGGCTCCTCGCCTGTCGTTCCAGACGCCAGGCCGCCATAAATCTTCCCTGCGTCCCCATACTGAGCCGGCTTATTTTTTAACGCGCAAATGAGGAATGAAATATGGATACGCTTGGGACAGAAGGAAGACGCGCCTCGAGTCAAGAAGGGCAGGCCCCTCTAGCCGCTTTACTGCATAATGCGGCCGCCGTGACAGCTCTGGCGGCGGCCGTCGAGGGGACGCTGGGCCCGCGGGGCTTGAATTGTATGCTCGTGGATCGGCAGGGCGAAATCACTCTTACTAATGATGGCGCCACTATTCTCAGCCAAATGGAGGTCCATCATCCCGCGGCGAGGCTGCTTATTCAGACAGCCCGCGCTCAGGATGAGCACATCGGCGATGGCACGACAACGGCCACGATTTTAGCCGCCGCGCTTGTTCAGGAGGGCGTCCAGCAAATCCAGCGGGGCGTGCCCGCCATTCGGATTGTGGAAGGCATAAAACAGGGCATAAACGCCGCTATAGAGGCGATGCAGCACGCGGCGCGTCCTGTGACGCTGGAGGATCCGCTTTTGCGGCAGGCGGCGCTCATTGCCGGCCGCGGCGAAAAGGAGCTTGCAGATTTAGTCATCCAGGGAGCGCACAGGATTCCTCAGGACAAGCTCCTGCGGGATGAGGCGTTTCAATTGCGTGAACGGCTAATAGCTGTTGCCGGCGCCGAAAATGAAGTTCTGCCCGGCGTGCTCATCGAAAAATCGCGTGTGAGCACGCAAATGCCTCCTGAAGTCGCGCCGGCGCGCCTCTTGCTGATTGAAGATGCGCTGGAGCCCGAAGCCCTGGAGCCCGAGGCGCTGGCGACAGAAGCCGGCTTTCAACATTATCTCGCGCAGCAGCGCGATTTTCTGGATCAATTGCACAAATTGGCCGAATTGGGCGTCAATTGTGTGTTTGTCCAGCGGAACATCGCTGCCATTGCCGAAGAGTTCCTTATTGAGCAAAATATATTTGCGGTTCGGCGGGTGCTGCGGCGGGATTTAGCCGCGCTGGCGCGCCACACGAACGCTGCGCCCATCAAACGCACGGCGCTACGCAAGCCGCTCCATGAGCTGGAGCGTGTGCTGGGGCAGGCCGAGGGCGTGCGGGAAGAGGAACGCTATGGCCATATTCGGATATACGGCGGTGTGGGGGAGGAGACGGCGACAATAATTGTGAGCGCCGCCACTCCTGAAGTGCGGGCTGAACGGCTGCGGATGGCGCAGGATGTGGCGGCGGCGGTGCAAGCGGGCTTGCGGGGCGGCGTCTTGCCCGGCGGCGGGGCTGCCGAAATAGCCGCCTTGCCGGCTGTCATGCAGGCGCGTGCGCAGGCCCGGGGGATGGAGGCATATGGGGTGGATTGCGTGATAGAAGCCCTCAAGCGCCCTCTGTCGCAAATCGTCGCCAATGCCGGCTATAATCCGCTGGAAAAAATTGAGCAGGTCCTCGCCCGGGCCAGCGCGGGCCAGGCGTGGGGGATAGATTGCGAGACAGGAGAAGTGGCGGATATGTGGCAGCTCGGAATTGTGGATGCAGCGCCTGTAAAAATCTATGCCCTGCGAGCGGCTGGCGAAATCGCCACAGAACTGTTGAAGATTCAGACAGTCATTCGTCGCAAAGAAGCTGTGAGTCCGGAGAATTTTGAAGAATAAAAGGCGTTTTGCGATATAAAAGGGGATTGTGATATTATTTATTTGCCTGCGGGTTTAGAGCTTAGTATAAAAAAGGGTTTTTGTGAGGAGGTGTGGGCATGTTTGAACAGGACAAAGAAACTCTGAAGGCACATCCGGAAACTTCGCCGGAGCAGAAGATAAATTCTTCGCCGGGAGAGGCGGGGGGCGCTTCCGTTCCGGACGCCTTTTCTGCTCCATCTGCCGCCAACGAAGACGCTTCTGCCCAGACAACGCCGGACGCAGCGTCTTCCCCAGAAGCGAGCGCGCTTGCGCCAGAGGCGGACAAGGCAGAGGCGGAAACAAGCCCCGAACAGCTTTTGGCGCAGCTGGAAGCGGAGCTGGCAGAAGCCAAAGAGGCGCATTTGCGGGCCGTGGCGGATTTGCAGAATTTCCGCCGGCGGGCGGCGGAGGAGCGGGCGCAATTAATTCAGTTCGCCAATCAGCAGCTCATTGCCGAGCTGTTGCCCGTCCTGGATGATTTAGAGCGCGCAGCGGGCTGTGTAGTCGAAGGCGACTCGGGGCGCACGCTGCATCGGGGCGTATGCATGATCTTGCAGCAGTTTATGGAGGTGCTGGGGCGTTTTGGAGTGGAGCGTATGTCCACTGTGGGCCAAAAATTTGATCCCGCCCGGCACGAAGCCGTGGAACGCCTGGAAACGCCGGAAATTGCGGAAGGCACAATTGTGGAAGAGCTTTTGCCGGGATATACATTGCATGGGCGCGTGGTGCGGCCGGCAAAAGTCAAGGTCGCGGTGGAGCCTTCTGCCCCGCCCGCCGCGGCGGCGCCCCAGGAATGAGAGGCGCATACTTGCAGGGGCGTCAGGCCAAATGATTTAGAGTGGCGTGGGCTCGCCGCCCTGCCGGGCTGGGCGAGCTCACGCGCACAAAATTGCTTCAATGGCGCAAAAGCTTTCTTCATTCCGCTTGACGAGATAGCGTCTTTTTCGCTAAAATATAAAGCACTCGATAGGGCGCCAGAAGAAATATGGATAAGCTGGCGCAGGCGTACTTTGACAGTCAAGTCGCGGCAGGGATAGCGCTCAGCATGGCGACGGTCAAGGGTCACAACCGGGTGTGGGCATGCGACCGTCGGGCTAGCGTCCGTCCGGCAAGCTAGGGTGTCGCCCGCAGGGGCCAATCATACAGGAGGCGATGCCTATGGCTGTAAACGCGCTGAACCGGCGCTGGTACAGTTACGAGGGGATGACGGACGAACAGGTCGTAGCCCACGCCAAGCGAGGATCGCTTTGGGCCACTGAGTACATTTTGTGCAAGTATCGGCAGCTTGTGGAGGCGAAGGCCAGAGCTTATTTCTTGCTTGGCGCAGAGCACGAAGATATCATTCAGGAGGGGATGATCGGGCTTTTAAAGGCGATCCGGGATTTTGTAGCTCGAAATGGAGCCGTATTTCGCGCCTTTGCCGAATTGTGTGTGACGCGCCAGATTATTTCCGCTGTCAAAACTGCGTGTCGACATAAGCACTCATTATTAAATTATTCCATTTCGGTAGAAGGTTGTCTGGCGGCAGGGGACGAGGAAACAGCTCTGCGCGAATGGTTGCCTGCCGAACGGCCCTCCGATCCAGAGACTATGTTTTTGCGGCAGGAGTTCAATGCCGAAGTGGAGGGCCATATGCAAAGAATCCTTTCGCCGCTTGAGGCGGAGGCGCTGCGGCGTTATTTAGAGGGCAAGTCCTATCGAGAAATCGCGCGCGAGCTGGCGTGCCGGGTCAAGCAAATTGACAATGCGCTGCAGCGCGCCAAAAGGAAAATGGCGCAGGCGATCGCGCTCTCTGCAGCGGAGGCATAAGGGAGCGGCGGGCCGCGGCGAAGGGTGTCAAGACAAATCCATTCGCTGTGATATGATCATCAGCGGGCCGACGTAGCTCAACGGTAGAGCAAGGCACTTGTAATGCCTAGGTTATCCGTTCGAATCGGATCGTCGGCTCCATAAAAAATTTTTACCTTAAGAGAAGAGTCGGCCTTGACGAAATGCCGGCTCTAGTTTTATTATTATAATAGCCTCGGGTTTGAAAGCCCGAGGTCTCATTTCCCGGTGGTGGGATGCCCGAGTGGACAAAGGGAGCAGACTGTAAATCTGCCGGCGAATGCCTACCGTGGTTCGAATCCACGTCCCACCACCATTTAATTATTTGGCAGCAACGCCCACGTAGCTCAGTCGGCAGAGCGTGTCCTTGGTAAGGACAAGGTCACCGGTTCGAGACCGGTCGTGGGCTCCATAGCGCATATACTCACACTTTCGCTAATTCAAAACGATATCTCGCAGTTGGGAGGCCTTGGTATGGGCAAGGAGAAGTTTGTGCGGACGAAGCCGCATGTGAATGTGGGGACGATCG
>CAZUOJ010000050.1:0-25990 GCA_964622325.1 uncultured Armatimonadia bacterium | reverse complement strand
CGGCGATTTCGGAATGATTAAACGGCGCGATTTTGCGCGGCCAGCAATGACACGCATACGAATGAGCTGCGCTTTCTCAGAAACACAACGCGGGCTTATGCAGAAGCATTGAGCTTCTCTTGGAGCAAACGCACATGCATATATTCCTGCTGCAGAAGCGCAGACACACGTTCGCGTTCTGCCTCAGGAATCAGCTCCCGCATTTGCTGCATAAATAGAATTGTGTCTTTTTCAAAGGCAATTGCAAATTGCACGGCCTCTTTATCGTCTTGCATTTTTGCCACGGCTTGCAAGCCTGTCGCTTCATCCGGCAGTACGCGTGCTTTGAGCAAGGCGAACATATTATCTTGCAGCTCGCCGGGATAGCTTTCGGGCATTGTGGCTACAGGGCTGGGGGCTGTCCCAACAGTTTCGTCGCGCAGCTGTCGGAATGTGGCTTCATGTTCCGCTTCGGCTACGGCCAGATATTTCATCAATTGCTGCACATCCGGCGTTTTTGCGGCCTGTGCTGCCGCCTCGTAAAAAACACGGCCATTAATTTCTGTCTGCACGGCTAAATCGTAAATTTCACGGGCAGAAAAACGGGCAGGATTGCTCATTAGCCACTCCTGAAATTACATTGGGCTTTTTATTAATTAGGCGCCTATCATCATAAAATTGTATATGGCCAAAATAATGATATGCCTGGCCAAAAGGCAAACAAATATTTTGAAAAAATTTTCTTCTTTTAGTTTAGCAATCTGTCAGATTTGAGGCAAGCAGGGAGGGGGCAATAATCCCATTCATTGTTGTAAATTCTAGAATAACAATTTTCGGCGAGTTTTCTGTCATTTGTTTTACACATGAAGTAGACAGCGCTCCCATAGCACTGGGAGAAAAAGTGTGCTATACTGTCAAGGAAAATGAGCTGGAGATTAAGGGAAAAAATCATCGAATCAATAGGGCTTCTTTGCCGGCCTCGTCACACGACTGCGAGGCTAAATTTGTTCATCTTATTGCTTCTTTCCTGTTTTGGGGAAACGATTTTTTCTCAGGGCATAGCTCAGCAAACGCCGCGTATTTATGTGAATATACAGGGCGATTCTTTGGAATATGATGCCGAATTACGCACTATAGCAGTGCGAGGCAATGTCCAGATCACAGCCCGAACAGATATCCCCGGATATCCGACTGTATCCATTGCCGCTGAACAACTGGAAGGGGATATGAAAAACGGCGTGCTTATAGCCCATGGGCAGACGCGGCTTCTATCACAGAATGTGGCGCTAAAAGGAGAAGCGTTGCGCCTCAATTTCAAAACAAATGAATTTGTCATGAATAATGGCGCCGCCATGGCTCAGGCGCTCAGCCCGCATTATCCGGGCCAATGGATACGGGGCTTTTTTTTCGGCGAAAAGCTGATGCAGCAGGCCAATCTCATTTATGTTATGGAAGGCCGCCTGACGACTTGTGATCGCAAGCATCCCGATTACAGCATAGGGGCACGGAAGCTTATTTATGATCCTCAAACGCAAAAACTGCGAATTGAGCGGGGCTATTTTCAACTCTATGGCACAAAAATTTCCCTGCCTCTCAATTTTTCTGTAATTCTCCGTGAGGATGAGAATGAAGCCCCCTGGACATTGCTGCCACAATACAATACATATGAAGGGCTTTATTGGCCTATAAAGCAGCAATGGGCCTGGCCAGATGAGCCCTGGAAAATGGAGGCGTATGTGCATTTGGGAACGGCCTTGCGTTTTCCCATGGGGCTCAAAATTCGCCATCAGGATAAAGACGATTTGTTCGCATTTTCCCTGACACGCCGGGAACAAGTCATTTGGGATGTGAACAGACGCGCGCGCCTTGATCGTACGCCAGAATTGAGTTATGCCCATACATGGCCCAGCAGCCTTTCCCAGCCGAATCCGCTGAGCTGGGAAATTTTTGCCGGATATTATTATGAACATCTTCCTGCTGAGCCGCTTAACGAAGCAGGACGCGTGGGAACGCTTTTGCGTTATTCTCTCTTTCCTCAGCGTAGCCGCGACAAAACTAATTTTTGGAGCACGGCAGAGCTGCAACATAATCTTTATACAACAGGCGATCATCTCACAGATCTGCGCTTGGAAGCTGGCTGGGGCGGAAAGATTAATGAGCGCCTCACAGCGGCCTTTTGGGGTGTGCATCATGAAACAGCGGGAAAGAGCCCTTTTGCTTTTGATGATATTTATGCCCAAGATGAGGGCTTTGTAAAGCTAGCTTTTCAGCTCAATCCGCGTCATCGGCTGGAGCTTTTAGCGCATTACGATTTTGATCGCCAAGCTTTTCGGAATTATGCCCTGAAAATCAGTCAGCGGGCACATTGCTTGACATGGCATTTAGAATATGATTTTGCGCAGCAATCTGTCTCGCTAGGCGTGGACATCAATGGGCTGACTGGCGGCACAGCCCCCGCCCCCAGCCAGCCGCTTGTCCCGCCTGAGGAAGTTCCGCCTCTGCCGGAGCCTGTGCCAGGCCCTTCGCCTTTGCCAAGCTTTAATTTTCCTGATTAGTTTCGTCAATATATATTTTCGTTTCATTCGGCACTATTAGCCGCTTAAATTTGTTTAAGAAATTAGCTAAAATACAATTAGCGCTTTTGCGTTTGAAAAGCTGACAGCGCAAACTTATTGAGAAGGAATCTGGCGTTGTCGGGAATGCTTTAACAATGAGATTAATAAGGCGTTTTCAAAGCAATATTTCTGTTTATCGTCGGATGCGACGAAGAAATTAAAAATTTCTCTACAGACTTGAATGGAGGCTTATGGGGCTTTCTATTCGGAAAATCTTTGACTGGCAAGAACGTGAATTGGCACGTTTATGGCGCATTGTGGCGCAAATTAACGCCTTGGAGCCCACAATGCAATCGCTGTCGGATGAAGAGTTGCGCAACAAAACAAATGAATTCCGGCAGCGCTTGGCCGCTGGCGCCACATTGGATGATTTGCTGCCCGAAGCCTATGCAGCTGTTCGGGAGGCGGCGCGCCGCACATTGGGAGAACGACATTTTGATGTGCAGCTGCTGGGCGGCATCGCCCTGCATCTTGGCTATATTGCCGAAATGAAAACAGGCGAGGGCAAGACGCTAACAGCCACATTGCCTTTATATTTGAATGCTCTGCTAGGCCGGGGCGTGCATCTTGTTTCCACTAATGATTTCCTCGTCCGCTGGCAGGCGCAATGGATGGAGCCCGTATATGAGGCTTTAGGGATGTCTGTAGGCTACATCCAGCATTCTATGACAGCATCCGAACGGCGCGCTATGTATGCGCGTGACATCACATATGTGGAAAATTCGGAATTGGGCTTTGATTATCTGCGGGATAATATGTGCACGCGGCCACAAGATTTGTGTTTGCGGGAGCTGTTTTATGCCATCGTAGATGAGGCGGACAGCATCCTGATCGATGAGGCGCGCGTGCCTTTGATTATTTCCGGCGAAACGGAAGAAACGGCGCAAAATTATCGCCAGGCGGACGAAATTGTGCGCAAGCTTCTGCGGGCACATACAGAAGAAAAGCCGCTGTATGTATGGGACAAAAAGGATCATCAGGCGGCGCTAACAGAAGCGGGCCAGCAATTTGTGGAAAAAGAATTGCATCTGCAAGGCTCGCTAGTGGATCCGGAAAATCTGGAAATCGCTCAGCTCATCGACAACGCTTTAAAAGCACACAAGCTTTATGAGCGAGATGTGCACTACATTGTTCGTGACGGCGAAGTCATTCTCGTGGACGAATTCACAGGCCATTTGCAGCCAGGCCGCCGTTATTCAGATGGCTTGCATCAAGCCATTGAAGCCAAAGAGCGCGTGTACACGCCGCGCGTGCGGCAAACTGTCGCCACGATTACATATCAAAATTTCTTCCGGATGTATGAAAAATTAGCGGGCATGACGGGCACTGCGAAATCCGAAGAACACGAATTCACGAAAATTTACGGCTGCCGCGTGCTCGTGATTCCCACAAATCGCCCTGTGATCCGCAAAGATTATCCAGATCTTGTCTTTAAGACAAAAGAGGCGAAATATCGGGGGATAATCAACGAAATTATTGCCTGTCATGTGCGTGATCAGCCTGTGCTTGTGGGGACACGTTCTGTAGAAGTCTCGGAACATCTAGCAGGCCGCCTGGCCCAGGATTGGCTGCAGGCGCATGTGCTCGTGCAAATTTTGCTGCGCAAAATTTATGAAGCTGGCAAACAATTAGATCACGAGCAAAAGGAGGCCTTCTTGGCTTTGCTGCGCCAGCCGATGGAGGAGCTTGTCGAACAGGCGCGATATTTGAAACGAAGGAGCCTTTCTTCTGCTGGAGCCAAAGGCAAACAGCGCAAAGGCGGAAAAAGCGCCTTGCAAGCCGAAATCACGCTAGGCGACATTGTCGCCTATTTTGATGTCCCGGAACAGATTACAGATCCTGCTAATCTGGAATATTTTATGGAGAATGTCTTGGGCATTGTCGACGAAAAGACAGCGCCTGAGACGCGCCAGCTATATATGGAACGCCTCACGAAAATGATTTCAGAGGGGATGAAGCCGGGCGACGAGGATCACGAAAGCCAACTCAATGTGTTGAATGCCAAGCGTCATGAGGCTGAGGGCAAAATTATCGCACGAGCCGGCGAGCCGGGAATGATTACGATTGCCACAAATATGGCCGGGCGTGGCGTGGACATTGTGTTAGGGGGGCGCAATCCGGCTAAAGGGCAACATATTTTTCCTGAGCGATATGAATATGTCAAGAGTCTGGGCGGCTTGCATGTGATAGGCACAGAACGCCATGAAAGCCGCCGCATTGATGATCAGCTCCGGGGACGCTCCGGCCGACAGGGAGATCCCGGCAGCTCACGTTTCTACGTATCTTTGGAAGATGAGCTTATGCAGCTTTTCGGGCCTGAGCGCTTCCGTTTTGCTTTTAATTCGTGGCCTGAAGAGGAAGCCATTGAAGCGCGTCTTGTTTCGCGAGCGATAGAACGAGCTCAAGAAAAAGTGGAGCTGCGCAATTTTACATATCGCAAACATACACTAGAATATGATGATGTGATGAATCAACAGCGGAGCATCATTTATGCGCAGCGCCGCCGTGTGCTGAATGGCGAAAATGTACAGCCCGTCATTTTGCGCATGATTGATGAGACGGCGCAACATTATTTGCAGCAGCGCGCCAATCCTATGCGCTCCCCCGAAGAATGGCAATTAGAGCAGCTCTACGAGGATCTAGTCCGCGTGTTTTCCACGCCGCCCGAAGATGAAGGGCGCAGCCCCACACGGCGCCGACGCGGCGGAGCCGGCATTGCTGTCGCCCTGGCCGAACGCGATTTGCGTATTATGGCGGAAATGGGCGAAGATTTAGCCGCATATCTCAGGCAAATGGCATTGCCTCATGGGCATTTGAAGCGCAATGTGGATCCGGAAACAGCCAAAGAGCTTTTGCAAGAGGAAGTGCGTAAGACAGTGGAAGGCGCCCTGGCGGAATTTTGTCCGGCGGAGCAGCCGATAGAAAAATGGCGAATTGGGGATCTTGTGCGCGTGCTGGAGGAAAAATATGAGGGCGTGGCGTATGATCTGGGGCGCGAGGGGCTGTTGGCCATTCCTCCGGAAGATTTACATAATGAAATACGGCGGATTGTGCGCGAGCTTTATATTGGGCGCGAACGCACACGAATGGATTTGTTCATCGAACGAACAATTCAGGGATTTTTGTCAATAGAAACGCCCTCTGATGCGGAAATCTTACAATTAGCGGAATATTTAGATTATTATCTGCATGATATCCTGGCGCGTCTGGCTGTGGATGCTTTGGAAGAAGCTTCAGATCCTGTAGCCCTGACGATACAGCAGCTCGCGCTTCTTGAACAGCTTCTGGAAGAGCGTCAGGAGCGTGATAAAAAAGCCAAAGATGATGAAGCAGCGCCGCTATCTGTTTCTATAGAGGCCCTACAAGAAAAATTTGTCAGCCTGGCGGCCCAACTTAAAGAGAATGCCGCCTCGCCGCTACGCTTTGTAGATTTCTTTAAGCAATTGACATTGCTCTATGACAAAGCGCCTTTAGCCCTAGCGCACGCCCGCCTGAAGCAGCTTATCGACCCGCAAATGTCCGCCGCTTTGCGGGCGCTTGTCCGCGAAGAGCCTCAGGAAGGAGAAAATGTGATTGGCCTGCGCGAATTCCGCGCTATGGAGCGCGCCTGGCTGCTCTCCTCTGTGGATAGAGCCTGGATGCATCATTTGCGTAATATGGATGAATTGCGTGAAGGCATTCATTTGCGCGGGCATGCGCAACGCGATCCTTTAATAGAATATCAAAAAGAAGCTTCTGAACTGTTTGAACAGATGATGATGATAATCGCCCAGCGCACAACGCAAAAAGCTTTCAGCAGCACAGAAGCAGCAGAATTAGATGGCTTTGTGCTGCGGGGCTTGCAAACACAAATGGCCGAAATGCCAGAGATGGGGGGCAAGCAGTCAATGTCGCATTCTGGCCCTAAAATAGGGCGTAACGATCCCTGCCCCTGCGGCAGCGGCAAAAAATACAAGCTATGCTGCATGCAAAATTAAAAAGGCTGCACATCCTGCGCGTTTTCAAATTTCCCCCTTTGTATCTTTTATCCGTAAATGGATTGTTTTACGGTTTAAAAATGTGATTAAATAGGCTGAAAATAACATAATAAGTTCATTTTGGGAACATCAGGGCTGTAAGAAAGGCTCTCTGCGATAGCTTTTTGTGTAAAAAAGCAACTTTATTCTGGGCAAAGGAGTCTAAATTATGGGATTTACAGAATTGCTGGAACACATCGAGAATATGATACAAACAGCACAGGAAATGGGGAATCGTCTTTGACATAGCAGGCAAGCAGCGGGAACTTGCGGAGCTCCAAGAAGCCACAGAACAAGAGGGATTTTGGGATAATCTGGAAGAGGCCCCTAAATACATGCAAAAAATCGCCCGGCTGCAAGAATTTTTAGCGCCCTGGGAAAAAATGATGCGCCAACTGGAAGATTTGAAAGCGCTAGCGGAGATCGCAGCCACGGACGAGGATGAACAGATGGCGACAGAGCTGGAGGCGGAGGCGCACGCCCTGCAAAAACAATTAGAGGAGCTGGAATTTCAGGCGATTCTGGGCGGAAAATATGATCGCCATAATGCTATTCTTTCCATAAATGCTGGCGCCGGCGGGACAGAGGCATGCGATTGGGCTGCAATGCTTTTGCGGATGTATGAGCTTTGGGCGAAGCGGCATAATTATGAATTTGAAATTATTTCTTGTGTGGAAGGCGAGGCGGCTGGCTTCAGCAGCGTAACAGCACGCGTCATTGGCCCTCTTGCATATGGCTATCTAAAGGCGGAACGAGGCGTGCATCGGCTTGTGCGGCTATCGCCTTTTGATTCTGCAAAGCGCCGCCACACAAGCTTCGCCTCTGTGGATGTCATCCCTGAAATCGGGGAGGATGTGCATATTGAAATTAATACGGAGGATTTGCGGATAGAGACATTTCGCGCGGGCAGCGCTGGCGGCCAACATGTGAACAAAACGGACTCGGCTGTAAGAATAACACATCTGCCCACAGGAATTGTTGTTTCGTGTCAGAATGAGCGTTCGCAACATGCCAATCGACGAACAGCAATGGCTGTGTTACGTGCCCGCTTATTTGAGCTGGAAAGACAAAAGCGCCGCCAAGAGATTGCGGCTTTACGCGGCGAACAACAAAAGATCGATTTTGGCAGCCAGATCCGTTCGTATGTATTACATCCTTATACAATGGTTAAGGATCATCGCACAAATTACGAAACGGCTGACGCGCAAGCCGTGTTAGATGGCGAGCTGGACAATTTTATACGTGCTTATTTACAAAGCAAGGTCGGTGAGCGCGATGAATGGGACGAAAATGAAGCCGCTTAAGGCCTTTAGTGTAGCGCTCGTAATAGTGCTTGTCGTAGGCGTGCTTGCGGTTCAGATATTGCCGCGTCCTGTTTTAGCGCAAGGACAGAATGTCACGCCATTGACGACAGTCGGATGCGACATGCAGGAGACAAATTTTGGGGATTTAGCCGCAGATGCGATTCGGACGGCAGCTGGCGCCCAAATTGCCTTTATCGGCGCGATTAGCTTTCGGGCTGGGACACTGACGCCAGGGCCTCTCACGCTAGAGCGCGTCTCATCCCTGCTGTCCAATCCGGAGGAAGTCTGGGCTGTCTCCCAACTGACAGGAGCGCAAATTCGCGCCGCTCTGGAGCATTCAGTGCGCACTGCGCCGCTGCCGAATAATGCTTTTTTGCAAGTCTCGGGCCTCACTTTTAATTATAGTCAGGCGGCGCCGCAGCATCAGCGCGTACGCGAAGTGCGCGTGGGCACGGCCATGCTCTCGGAGGAGGCTTCCTATACAGTCGCAATGCCCCTTTCGCTGGCCAAAGGCGGCTCCGGCTATTTCCGCATTTTTACAAAGGATGCCATCCAACGAGAAGGAGATACGGGGCTGGCGGCTGTTGTAGTGGAATATGCCCGTCAACAGGGCACAATCGCCTATCCAGGAATTGGACGAATTATTGTTGTCCCTTAAAAAATGCTTTTTGCTATGAACAAGCACAAGAAAGCTTGTGCCGAATACGCACGCTTGGCTTAATAATTCAACAATTGCCGCTTTCGGCGTCAGAATATGAATTGCTTTTCCTTAAAACGGGAGAGCTTTTGCTTAAATCAAGCATTCAGGAATTATTTAAAATCTTCTCAAATGGCTTTATTTGAGGCGAATTCATAATGCTTTGATTTTCTGCCGCGAGAAATCAAACGCATTGCGTTATTTGCCTCGAATTAAAATAAAATCAGGCTGGAAAAAATCAACATTTCCCTCTGTATTTTTGTAGAGGGAAATTTTTGCTATTATAAAGCGAAGCTATTTTATTCGGCCACAATTAGGGGCTAAGCTTCTTTTTGGCAAAAACTATAAGAGACTATAAACACGGCAAATGTGCCACTGCAGGCAGAGGCAAAGCAGATGATATACGGATTAATTTTTGATGTGGACGGCGTGATTGCCGATACAGAAACGCTCAATGCACGGGCCAGCGTGCTGATGTTTCAGGAATTATATGGGCTGGCAGTGAAGCCCGAAGATTTCCGGCCCTTTGTGGGCACGGGCGATGAGCGATATGTGGAAGGCGTCGCCGAAAAATATGGCCTTGCCATTGATGTTGCGAAGGCTGTGCAACGTCGAGCGGAAAATTTCTTCAAGCTGCTGCAAGAAGAGCCGCTGCCGGCCGTGCCTGGCGTGCATAAGCTCATCGCAGCTGCAAAACACGATCCGCAGGCTCGTTTGGCCATCGCGACCTCCGGACAAAAAGCCAAACAATTCCCCGTCATCCAGGCGGCAGGATTTTCATTAGACAGCTTTGATGTCATTATTACAGGCGAAGATGTCACAAGAAAGAAGCCGGATCCGCAAATTTATTTATTGACGGCTGAACGTTTGGGCTTGCCGCCTGCTTCCTGTGTTGTTTTTGAGGATGCGCCTGCCGGCGTCACAGCAGCTAAACGCGCCGGCATGGCCTGCATTGCCATCACAACAAGCGTTTCGCGGCAGGAGCTGGCTGAAGCGGATATTGTCGTGGATTCTTTCACGGAAATAGGCTTAGAAGATATACGAAGGCTTGTGAAGGCACATCAGGAAAAGCTATAGCATTGACAATGGCCCGAAAACAAAGCTGTAGCTGTGGCTATGTATCCAGACTAAAATAAGAATAAAATTAAAAAGCCCTCGCACATTAAGGGAAACGGCTATAATGCATTCAAAGTTTGTGCCAAAAAGCTTTTCCTGCCCACAAGCGGGCGATTTGTATATGCTTGAGCCAGAGGAGATTTTGCAGAATGAATGCACGATTGCGGAGGCTATACAGCGATTATCAAGCCATCCAAGATGAATTTGCCGGGCATCCTTATATCACAGTCACGCCTGTACGCGGCAATCCGCCTGAGGAATATATTGTAGAATATCGCGTGCGGGGCCTGGAGCTGGATCCCACGACAAATCGCCCTAAAATTCGAGAATATCATCGGGCACGGATTTATTTGCACAAAGATTATCCGCGCGAAAAGCCCAAATGTGTGCTGGAAACGCCGATTTTCCATCCCAATTTCGGCAGCTATATCTGCATCGGCGATTTTTGGGCCGCAGGCGAAACACTTGTGGATGTGATTATTAAAATCGGGCAAATGATAATGTATCAGGATTACAATCCGAAAAGTCCGTTGAATGCTCAAGCTGCGTTGTGGGCGAAACAAAATGAGCGTTATTTGCCTGTAGATAAACGCGATCTGTATCAGCCAGAAGTGGATCTGGATATAGAGCTTCATGATTTTGAAGCTGAAGAAAAGGAAGATGTGGATATACAATTAGAATGGGATCAATCTGAAGAATAAAAAGGCTTATTTAATTTTTAAAGTTAAAAAGGCATCTTTATTCTCATCTGCTAGTATTCCGCAATTAAAAATTGAAGTAAATAGCATTTGAGTCTTTATGTAGCAGAAAGCATGCCATGCGCTGTCCATATTGCCGGCAAAACATTCGTGTCCAGGGGCGCTTTTGTCCGAAATGCGGGGAGCAAATTTTTGGGCTGCCAGTGCGTCCGCCGCGTGCGCCCGCTCCGCCGGCAGGGACTGTTTTGCCGCCTCCAGAATCTTCTTCATCGGCGCCGCCGGCACGGCCCAGCCCTCCGCCGCCTTACAGGCCCTATCCCTCTTCTGCGGATAGCCGACGCCCAACGCCTCCGGATGCTATAGATCTGGATGTAGACATTGAGCTGGAGGAAGAAGGCACATGGGCGTCTGCGCCTCCAGCAAGAGCGCCTCATCGTCAGCCTCAAGCCCAGCCGGCTTCTATTCCGGGAGGCGCCCAGCCGCATCTGGCGACAAAAGAGGAAATCGGCAAGACATGTCCGTATTGTCGTTTCCCGATAAAGCCTCGGGAACAAATCATCGCGTGTCCAGCCTGTGAATTGCCCCATCATGCAGATTGCTGGAATGAGAACGGCGGCTGCACAACATACGGCTGCCGGATGGCGCCCGGAACAGCGACATCGGCGCCACGCCCTGCGATCCAGCCGCCTTATATGCCTTCCCCCACGCCTTCGCCCAGCGGCGGCTATCTGCCGAGCGAAGATTTCTTGCGCATTACAGAATTGGCAGCACGCGCCCAAAATGCCTTAGTCCTAGCCATTTTGGGCCTTTTGTTATTTATTTGTGGGTTGCCATTAAGTGTTGTCAGCGTGTTTATGGGCTTTGCAGTATTAGCAGAGGCGAAACGCTTGCGGGGGCGAGCAGCAGAGGCGCATGGGAAAGCTGTTGCCGCAATAATTCTTGGCTTCCTGGCTATTTTAGGATGGCTTTTGTATCTTATTGTCGCCGTAGCTCAAAATCATTCGCCTTATTATTAAATATTTTCTCTGAAATAAAAGGCTATCTGCACAGCTTCTGTTCTGCAATTATTATGTGTTTTGACAGGGAGACAGCAAGGCATTATAATCGGATATACACAACGGACTAGATTTCCCCAGCGCAGATAAAGATGTGCATTCCCGAATTTCATTTTTTCAGGCGGCGATTCCACGAATAAAAAATCAAATTGGGATGATTGGGACTAATTTAATGCGGAGGAGTTTATGCGGAAAATTCAGCGCGCCTTAATTAGTGTCAGCGATAAGACAGGGATTGTGGATTTTGCACGAGCGCTCGTGGAGATGGGCGTGGAGATTTTGTCCACAGGGGGGACACGGCGCCAGCTGCAAGAGGCGGGCGTCCCTGTTCGGGCTGTGGAAGATTACACAGGCTTTCCTGAAATTATGGATCATCGCGTCGTGACATTGCATCCCAAAGTCCATGGGGGGCTGCTAGCAATCCGGGACAAAGAAAGCCACATGGCGGAAGCAGCCCAGCTCGGCATAGAGATGATAGATATGCTTGTTGTGAATCTGTATCCTTTTCAGCAAACGATCGCCCGTGAGGATGTGACATTGGCCGAAGCGATTGAAAACATAGATATTGGCGGGCCCGCGATGCTGCGGGCGGCCGCTAAGAATCACAAATATGTGGCAGTTGTTTGCAGCCCCAAATATTATGAGGAAGTGCTGGCAGAGATGCGCGCCAACGGCGGGGCGCTTAGCGAAAAGACACGCCAGCGACTGGCTGTGGAAGCGTTCGCCCATACGGGCCAATATGACGCGGCCATCGCCCAATATCTGAGCACCGTTTTTGCAGAAGAAGACAGTCTATTTCCGCGTTATCTGGCGCCCTGGCTTGTTAAACAGGGGCCAGATTTGCGTTATGGCGAAAATCCCCATCAGCAAGCGGCTGTTTATGCCCACATTGGGGCGCATGAGCCAGGCCTGGCTCTGGCCCAAAAATTGTCTGGCGACAAGGAGCTTTCATTTAATAATTATCTGGATTTGACAGCAGCGATGGAGACAGCGCGGGAATTCACAGAGCCGACGGCTGTCATTATCAAGCATTTAAATCCTTGCGGCGCAGCTTCGGCGGCCACACTAGCGGAAGCTTTCAATGATGCGTGGGCCGCTGATCCCATTTCAGCTTTTGGCGGCGTGCTGGGATTCAATTGCGTTGTGGATGCGGAAACAGCGCGTCTGATTGGCAATGCCCAGCATTTGCAGGATGTGATTGCGCCGCGTTATCGCGAGGAATCGGGCGATTACGAAAGCACGATTTTGGCGGCTTTTTTTGAGGCTGTCATTGCGCCCGGCTATGAGCCAGAAGCCCTGGAAATTTTGCGGCAACACAAAAATATGCGCGTTATGGTGCAGCCGGATTTTGCTCCGGCGGAACGGGCAAAAGATTTTGATTTCAAGAAAATCCCGGGCGGCTTTGTTGTGCAGACGCCGGATATGCTGAATGTCAATAGATTAGATTTGAAAGTCGTGACAAAGAAGCAGCCGACAGAGGAGCAATTGCGTTCGCTTTTGTTTGCCGATAAAATTGCCAAACATGTGAAAAGCAACGCCATTGTGCTCGTACAGGGCACTAGGCTTGTGGGCTGCGGCGCCGGGCAGATGAGCCGTGTGGATAGCGCCATGATCGCCGCTCGTAAAGCCGGCAAGCGCGCGCAGGGCTCTGTTTTGGCTTCGGATGCCATGTTTCCGGCGCGCGATGGCCTGGATGCGGCCGCCAAAACAGGGGCTGTAGCCATTATTCAGCCAGGCGGATCCATTCGCGATGAGGAAGTTATTGCCGCTGCTGACGAATATGGACTTGTTATGGTCCTGACAGGAATCAGACATTTCTGGCATTAATCAGTCCGCAATTGAGAACAACTATTTATAGTTTACAGATAGTAGGAACAAGCAAAAGAAGAAGCAAAATTGACAACACGCTACAAGATCATATCGAGGACATATTTGAGAAAGGCTTCGCAAAATAAGCTCACGAGCTATCCGGGAAAGATTACGCGTTAGAAGGTTCAAATGAGTTGTAATGACACATAATCCATCCTCTGAGATACGACTGCCTGTCTTCTTTTCTGCCTTTTTGGCCAGAGGCGGTTGCGGACATGGCCCCGCGCGGCCTTAGCGCCGCCGCGGGGCATATACATTCCCCGGAGCAAGCGCTTCTCAGGCGCTCTCCTATTGCTCTTTATAATTTGCTTTCCAATTTTGCTTTCATTCGCCGTGAAGAAAGGAGCATATCCTCTTATGATGAATCGCACGCTGGCGCAAGCTGATCATGAAATGGCGCATATTTTAGCCGATGAGCTTAATCGACAAAAATACACATTGATGATGATTCCATCCGAAAATTATGCTTCCCGCGCCGTGATGGCGGCGATGGGCTCCATCTTTACCAATAAATATGCCGAAGGCTATCCGGGACGACGCTATTATAATGGCTGCGAGAATTATGACAGGCTGGAGCAGCTGGCCATTGAGCGAGCGAAACAAATCTTTCGTGCGGATCACGCTAATGTGCAGCTGCATACAGGCTCCCAGGCTAATTTAGCCGCATATTATTGCATGCTGGAAAAGGGCGATCGCATTCTGGGAATGAATATCGCTCATGGGGGGCATTTGACACATGGCCACGAGAAGAATTTTTCAGGCTATTTTTACGAGACATATTTTTATGGCGTCAATCCCGAGACAAATCGGCTGGATTATGATCAGATATTAGAAGTGGCCAAGCAAGTGCGGCCGAAGCTGATTGTAGCTGGCGCCAGCGCGTATCCGCGCATCATTGATTTTCAGCGTTTCCGGGAAATTGCCGACGAAGTGGGGGCGTATTTGATGGCGGATATTGCGCACATTGTGGGGCTTGTGGCCGCGGGATCACATCCGGATCCTGTCCCTTATTGTGATATGGTTACATCTACAACGCATAAAACATTGCGTGGGCCGCGGGGCGCATTTATTCTGTGCACGAAGAAATGGGCGGAGAAGCTGGATCAGGCTGTTTTTCCGGGCGTGCAAGCGGGGCCGCTGATGCAAATCATCGCGGCGAAGGCTGTTGCCTTCAAGGAAGCAATGAGTTTTGGCTTCCGGGAATATCAGCGTCAGATTATTCGAAATGCGCAATTTCTTGCGCAGGCGTTGCTGGATGAGGGCTTCGAGCTTATCACGGGCGGCACAGATAATCATTTGCTGCTTGTGGATTTACGCAATAAGAACATCAGTGGGCGCGAGGCGGCTAATCTGTGTGAGATGGCGGGCATTGTGGCCAACAAAAATCTCATTCCCAATGATCCGGCCCCGCCTACGGAAGCAAGCGGCATTCGCTTTGGCACGCCCGCAGTGACAACTCGCGGAATGAAAGAGCCGGAAATGAAGCTTATCGGGCAATGGATTGCCCGCGTCATCCATGAGGGGCGAAAGGAGGACGGGAGCCCCAATGAGCCCGTGCTGCAAGAAATCGCCAGGCAAGTGCGGGAGCTATGTGAAGCTTTTCCGATTTACGAAGATCTGGACATCAATTAGATAGACAGCATAAGCGATATTGAGGCAAGAGCTGTGAGGATTTGTCAAAGAGGCGGCTTGCTTGACAACAAGCGGATAGCTTTTTATACTAACAAAAAAGAAAACACAAAGCCCACATATAGCGAAAATGACGGTGAAGGGGAACAGTAGGCGGAAGGCGCGATATAGAGAGACTGCTCAGAGAGCCTAAACAGGCTCCAGGCTGGAAGGCAGTTATCGCAGCGCCGCTGAAGCTCGCCCCGGAGTCGCGATCTGAACAGGCTCAGCTCAAGAGGCCGGCAGCAAGCCGGGCCAGGGACAAGCCAGATCTGGCTCTTCTTGAGCAAATAGAGCCCCAGTAGGTGAGACGGTGGCTCCCCCCGTTATCCGGGAGAGGGCATCGCCTGGGCAGGGCAGAAATTGGGCGGCTCATCCAGTGCTGAGTTTTTGGAAGGCATCAAGCCTTAGCGTATAACAGGGCTTAAGGCTTACAGAAGCTATACAGCACGAGACGTCCCAACAATAACAGTTGCTGTAGCCTGTGCACATGGCCGTGCCCGCAAAAGAGAGGGCAGCCCTAATAAGGCTGTCAAGAAGAGTGGGACCGCGCAAGGGCGTTGCTAAAGAGATATGGCGCCTTGCGTCTCTTCAAAGAGGCGCAGGGCGTTTTGTTTTGTCCGAAAAGAATAAGGAAAGCCCTGGAGGTGATGTTTATGGTCCGTGTCCTCGCGGGCCAAGATCTTGGCGGAGCATAATTATGCTTTTGGGGCACAAAAAGCGTGTTAGACGCTGAAGTGAAGCCTTTAAGCAGGGGCGAAAAATTGTGCAAAGGAGCATATTATGCCACGCAAGATAATCATTTTTGACACAACGCTGCGCGATGGGGAACAGGCGCCTGGCGCCAGTATGAATTTGAACGAGAAGCTGGCCATTGCCCATCAACTGGCGGCTTTAAATGTGGATGTCATAGAGGCAGGATTCCCCTATTCTTCGCCGATGGATTTTCGCGCGGTGGAGGCGGTAGCAAAGGAAGTGGAGGGGCCCATTATCTGCGCTCTGTGTCGGACTAAAGAAGAGGACATTGAGGCCGCCTACGAAGCGGTCAAATGGGCGAAGCGGCCCCGGATTCATACATTTGTGGGCACATCGCCATTGCATCGCGAAAAGCGTCTGCAATTGACAGCTTCCCAAGTGCTGGATTTAGCGGTTCGGATGGTGCGTTTTGCCAAAGAAAGATGCGAAGATGTGGAATTTTCGGCGGAAGACGCGATGCGCACGGAGCTGGATTTTCTGCGGGATGTTGTCACAGCTGTGATAGAAGCGGGCGCCACGACAGTGAATATCCCTGATACAGTGGGCTATACATTGCCCTGGATAATGGAAGAGACAATCACATATTTACGGGAGAATGTGCCCAATATCGAGCAGGCGGTGATCAGCGTCCACTGTCATGATGATCTGGGGCTGGCAGTAGCCAATTCTCTGGCGGCAGTGCGCGCGGGCGCAGGGCAAATTGAATGTACAATCAATGGCATCGGCGAACGCGCCGGGAATTGCGCTCTGGAGGAAGTCGTGATGGCCATCAAGACACGCGCGGATGTCTTTGATGCCTACACGGATATACGGACACAACAGATTCTCAAGACATCGCGGCTTGTGTCCAGCTATAGCAGCTTTGTCGTGCAGCCCAATAAGGCGATCGTGGGCGCCAACGCCTTCCGCCACGAGGCCGGCATTCATCAGCATGGGATTCTCAAGGATCGGCAAACATACGAGATTATGAGGCCGCAGGATGTGGGCTGGAGCGACAGCGTTCTGACATTAGGGCCACGCTCTGGCAAGCACGGCGTGCGACATCGGCTGGAGGATCTGGGCTACAAAATCAGCGATGAAGAGCTGGAACGCATCTATCAGCGCTTTATTGAGCTGGCGGATCGCAAAAAACAAATTTATGATGAAGATCTGGAAATGATAATGATGGAAGTGAATGCGCAAGTGCCGCAGACATGGGCGCTGGAGCG
Organism: uncultured Armatimonadia bacterium; assembly: GCA_964622325.1. GTDB lineage: Bacteria > Armatimonadota > Zipacnadia > Zipacnadales > UBA11051 > JAJFUB01. Next base: position 9,009 of record CAZUOJ010000050.1, on the reverse strand, counting down.
CTTGCAAATTATGGCTGGCGGCAACATTCTGCCCACAGCTGTAGTGCAATTGCGCAAGGGGGAGGAAATTTTTCAGGAAGCGGCATTAGGCAATGGGCCTGTAGATGCGGCGTATGCGGCGATTAATCGCCTTACAGGCGTCGAGCTCATTTTGGAGGATTATTCGGTGCGCAGCATATCCCGCGGCGGGGACGCCGTCGGGGAAGCCACTGTCCATGTGCGCACGCCTGCGGGCGAAACAGCCGTGGGCCGCGCGGCGGATACGGATGTCATTCAGGCCAGCGCCGCCGCGTATCTGAACGCCATCAATCGGCTGCTTGTGCGCGAGCAGCTCGGCAATCAAAAGCAAACAGAACGGGGCCTGTAAAACAGGCTTTAGGCTGTTACGGCAAGAGTCGGCTCCAGGCCAAAAAAGGCGCATTGACGATAAGGCGGGATTATGCCAAAATGAGGCAGACTCATAAAAAGAGTCTGTCTCTCCATTTTTTTCTTCATGGCGTCATCCCGGCTCGGCCTAAAAAGAATTTTAGACGCGCAGGCAAGGGACACTGCAAAGGGCGCGCGGAAACAGGGGAATAGCCGAAATTGCCAGCAGGCAAAAGCAAGGAGGCGCGTGTGAAAAGCATTCGCAGCATTGTTTGTATAGGATTATGGGCGGCCGCTATTTTTGCGTGGGCGTCGCCGCAGTTGCATATCCTGGAAAATGGGCTCACAGTAATCGTGGAGGAAGATCACAGCGCGCCTGTCGCCACTGTGCATTTCTTTGTGGGCACAGGCAGCGTGCTGGAGGAAGAATATCTGGGCTCCGGGATCAGTCATTTGCTGGAACATGTGATTAGCGAAGGCGGCACAATGCATCGTTCCGCGGAAGAAATTCAGCGGGAACGAGCCGCTTTAGGCAATGTCGGCAATGCGTATACAAGCAAAGCCGTTGTGGGCTATTATGTCGTGACATCAGGACGGGATGTGCGAAAAGCGATAGATCATTTGGCGGATATCGTGTTTTATCCTGCCCTGGCGCCCGAGACAATTGAAACCCAAAAAGGGATTATTTTACGGGAAATTGCGCGCGGCGACGATGAGCCCGAGCGCCTGCTGTATAAGCTATTTGCCACGACGATGTTTCGTGTGTGTCCGGAAGGCGTCCCCATCATTGGCTTTGCGGAATCATTAAAAGCGCTCACACGGGAGGATTTGCAAAAGCTCTATCAGCGCTATTATGTTCCCGGAAACATTGTAGTCGTTGTCGTAGGCGATTTTAAAGCGGCGGAAATTATCAGCCATATTCAGGACACATTGGGAAAAATTCCCAAACGGGGCAAATATACGCCTGCAATTGCCGCGGAGCCGCCGCAAATAGCGCCGCGCCGCCTGGAACGGACAATGCCGCACATTTCACGGGCTTATTTTATGCTGGGCTATCCCACTGTCAGCCTGTTCAGCCCGGATATGTATCCGCTGGATGTGGCCTCCTATATCCTCACAAATGGCGATGCCTCGCGGCTTGTGGCAAAGCTGCGCGATGAGCAGGGGCTTGTGGATAGCATCAGCAGCTTTTCCGTAACGCCTCCTTACGAAGCCGGCTATTTTGCGATTTCCGGGACAACAGCGGCCGACAAACTAGAAGTGGCCGAAAGGGCGATTTTGGCGGAGCTGCAGCGGCTACAAAAAGAGCCTGTAGCGCCAGCGGAACTTTTGCGCGCGAAACGCCAGAAGGAAGCGGATTTGCTGTTTGCCCGCGCGACAACACAGGAGCGGGCCTCTCAATATGGCTTAGATGTGCTGTGGACAGGGGATTTGCAATTCAGCGCGCGTTATGTGGAAAATATTCAGCGCGTCACGGCTGCAGACATACAACGCGTAGCGCGAAAATATTTCATTCCGGCACATTATAATTTTGTCGCGCTCAAGCCCCCCTCTAGCCCGGCTAGCGCCCTGGCGACGCAGACGCCTGCGCCAGCGCAGCAGACGAAGGCGCCTATTCAGCAAATACGGCTTCCCAATGGCCTGCGCTTGCTTGTGCAGGAAAATCATGCTGTGCCCATTGTGAATATCTTTGTCGCTTTTCCGGGGGGCCTATTGTACGAGACAGAAGAAAATGTTGGCCTCACACAGCTGATGGCGCAGATGCTTGTGCGCGGCACGCGCACGCGCAGCCGCCTGCAAATTGCCCGGGCTTTGGAGGATGTCGGCGGCGTGTTGACTCCCTATTCGGGGCGAAACAGCTTCGGGCTTTCCTGCCAGATACGCAGCCAGGATTTGCCCTTAGCCCTGCAAATTATGGCTGATGTGCTGCAAAATCCCGTTTTCCCAGAAGAGGAATTGCAACAACAAAAACAATTGCAGTTAGCTGCATTGCAGGCGCGCAGTGATGATGTGGATGCCTATGCCAGCGACATGTTGACGCAGCTTCTCTTTCGTTCCTATCCATATCGCTTTCCCACAATGGGCACAAAAGAATCTGTGGCGCGCGTGACGCGACAGCAATTGCTGAATTTCTATGAGAGGCTGCTTCAGCCGCAAAATGCCATCATGGCCGTGTTTGGGGATGTGGAGCCCGAGCAAACGCAGAAGCTTGTCGCAAAGATGTTGGGGAGGATAAAAGCGCGCGGAAAAGAGCTTTCCCCTGCGGATGTGGAGCCGCCTCTGACAGAAAAAATGGAGAAGACATTTACACGGCCACAAAAGCAGGCCATCGTGATGTATGGCTTTCGTTGCGGGCCCATCAACGATCCGGAACGCTATGCGCGGGATGTGATGACGGCCGTATTTGCGGGAATGGGCTATCCGGGAGGACGTTTGCACAATACGCTGCGGGAAGCGCAGCTTGTATATGCCACATTTGCTTATCATATTGCGGGGCCTCAAATGGGCTATTATGTCATTTATGCGGCTACAGCGCCAGAAAAGATTTCTGCCGTGCGTGAAAAGATAGAAAAAATTGTGCACGAGCTGCGCTCCGAGCCTCCCTCGGAGGAAGAGCTTGCTTTGGCGAAAAAAGCCGCCATTGCCCATCAGGCTGTGAGCTTAGAAAGTAACGAGGCGCGGGCGCAAACTGTTGCCTTAAATGTGTTATATGGCTTAGGCTCAGAGGAGATATTTCGCTATCCAGAGGAGATAGATAAAGTTACAGCGGAACAAGTGTGCGCGCAGGCCCGGAAAATCCTGGATTTCTCGCAGGCTGTGATTGTGCAGATCACGCCCTGAAATAAAAAGGATCACAGAAATACACAATTAAAGGACGGACAAAATGCAAAGCTTTCCTACAATTGTGGCTAAGGAAATAGAAGAAGTCATTGCCCGTGTGTCATTAGAACAAGTTGAGGCGCTTATGGAGGCTATATTGGAAGCAGGGAGCGTCTTCGTATGCGGCTCTGGCCGCAGCCTTTTGATGATGAAAGCATTCGCCATGCGGCTTGTGCATCTGGGACTGCAGGCATATGTAGTGGGCGAAACTGTAACGCCAGCTATTGAGCCGAAAAATCTGCTGATTGCGGGCTCAGGCTCCGGCCAAACACGCACTACATTGGCGATGCTCGAAGCCGCAAAGGAGCGGCGCGCCCGCACATGCGCCATCACGGCGCATCCGGATTCCCCTATTGGGCGTGCTGCGGACATGATTGTGGAAATTCCAACGCCTGTGATTGTTGCGCCGGGCGTGCCGCGGGCAAGCGTGCAGCCGCCGGGCTCGCTATTTGAGCAATGTTTGCTAGTTCTATGCGACACAATCGTGATGATGTTTATGCAACGATTGGGCGTAACAGAAGAGCAAATGCGTGCCAGACATACAAAATTGGAATAGACGACACGCGCAGATATTCATTAGTTGTGAGCATAATGCCTGCTCTACTTTGTGCGCTAAAAATTAAATAATGATGCGTTTTGGCTTCTTTGAATCTGGGCATATAAATCTCATTTTAGACACAGCTTCGCTATAAGTTCCATACGCAGCGTGAGAGGAAGAGCCGTTTGCAGCGATGAACATCAAAAAGGGCTTAAAATTTTTCGCCTTTGCTTTGCTCATCACAATAGCCGGGGGAGCGGCTTATCTCATCTTAAGCACACAAGAATTCCTCCACAGTGAGCGTATTGCTCCTGCTGTGACAATAGCCGGCGTGCCTGTGGGGAATTTGAGCCGAGACGAGGCTTTGCGTCGGCTCCAGCAAGATTGGCTGCCTCATTTGCCCTACTTTATCACAGTCATTGCCGGCGATAAGGAATTTCAGCTGGAGACAGAAAAGCTAGGACAACGGATTTTGCTGGAAGAAGCCATCCAGCAGGCGTGGCGAATAGGCCGAGAAGGGAATTGGCTGAAGCGATTGCTGGATCGCTTCCGCCTGGCCAATCATCCGTTAGATATTTCAGTGCCTGTGGCCGTAGAGGAAGCTCGTTTGCGGGCGGAAGTGGCTGCGCTGGCCCAAAAAGTGGATCGGAAGCCCATAGACGCTACTGTAAATGTTACTGAGGACGATAATATTGCCATTCAAGAGGGGCAAAAAGGGCTCAAGCTGGATCAAGAGGCAGCCGTGAAAGCTTTATCCGCAGCCCTAAAGCGCCTGGACAAAGGGCCCCTTCAATTGTCCTGCAAGACAATCCCGCCCCGTGTGACGGCAAAGGATTTGTCTCATTTAGAAGTAGTGCTGGGGAGCTTCAGCACGCCCTACAATGCAAATAAAGTAGATCGCACCCATAATTTGCGGCTGGCCGTTCAAGCTGTCAATAAAACTGTCATTATGCCGAGCGAGATTTTTTCGACAGATCAGACGATTGGGCCACGTATCGCTGAACGGGGGTTTCGAGAAGCGCCTATTTTTCAAGACGGTGAAGTCACGCCAGCCACAGGCGGGGGGATTTGTCAAATTGCGACAACAATTTATAATGCGGCGCTTTTGGCGGGCCTGCCGATTGTGGAGCGCCATCATCATTCGCAGCCCGTGCCGTATGTGGCCGCTGGACGCGACGCCACTGTATATGCCGGGCAATTAGATCTGCGTTTTCGCAATGACACAGGAGCTCCTATTTTGCTCCTGGCTTCCCTGAGCAGCAGCCATGTGCATGTGCGTATCCTTGGCGCGCGAAAAGCAAAAAAGAAAGTGCGTATTGAAACAGCTTCTTTAGGAAAAATCCCCTTTGAGACAAAAGAAATCCCGGATCCCACATTAGATGTGGGAAAGCGTCACATTGAGAAAAAGGGGCGGGCAGGCATCAAAGTGGCTGTTTATCGGATCATCACACAGGCCGATGGCACAGAAAAACGAGAGCTTTTGCACACAGATGTGTATAAGCCGCAAGCCGAAATTGTTCGCGTCGGCACGAAGCCAACATATTACAAGGGGCCGGATGGCAAGCCCTTATTAGGGCCAGATGGCAAGCCTATTCCAGTGCAATTAGGCCCTGACGGCAAGCCATTGCCGCCTCCGAAGTTGCCCCCCAGAGGGCAGTCCGAGCCAGCCGGGAAGCCTCAAGCCACGAACGGGCCGGCAAACAATACGAAAGCCAATATTCAGTCCGCAAAAGAAGCTCAGGAGACAAAGCCCAGGCCGCGTGCGCCCAAAGCCACGCCTTGATTTTTGTTGAATAATGAAGCTATAACTATAAATAGTGCCAAAAAAGCTTTTGCCCGCGAAAAAGGCTTTCCAGCCCAAAAATCCAGAGGACATTTTCTATGAAAGCAGCACGAATGTTTGGCATCCGCGATGTGCGTGTTGTGGAGAGTCCGACGCCTGAGCCAGAGCCCCATGAAGTGCTTTTGCGCGTCCGGGCCTGTGCGATTTGCGCTTCTGATCTGCATATGTATGAAGAGGGCCACAGCAGCGGCGTGTATCCTTCAGGCCCCATTATCCTTGGCCATGAATTTTCTGGAGAAGTTGCCGCCTGCGGGGAGGCCGTCCAGGAATGGCAGCCAGGGGAGCGCGTGGCATGCGAGCCCAGCTGGCATTGCGGGACGTGCGATATGTGTCAGCAGGGGCTGACGAATTTGTGCCGCAATATCATTTTCCCCAGCTATCCGGATCGCGACGGGGCTTTGGCGGAATATATTGCTGTGCCAGCGTTTTCTTTAGCGCGGCTGCCCGAAAATGTGGATTTCATTGGCGGCGCCCTAGCAGAGCCGCTGGGCGTTGCGTTGCATGCAGTGCGGCTTTCTGGCTTGCAGCCGGGAATGAAAGTCGCCATCCTGGGGGCAGGCGCCATCGGGCTATCTATTCTGCAAATGTGTCGTGTATTTGGCGCACAGGAGATATTTGTGGCCGAGCCGCGCCCCGGCCGCCAGGCCGCGCCAGCACGCTTAGGGGCCAAAGTGGCGGACAGCGCGGCGGGCCTGACAGCTTTTTGGGATAAATATTCGGAGCCAGATATTGTCTTCGAGGCAGCTGGCGGCGAACGCAGCTTCGCCGAATCATTGGAGCTGGCCAGGCCGGAAGGAAAAGTTATCGTGCTGGGGATCCCCACGCCCGATCTGCAGGAATTTTCCGCCCGTGTGCCGCGGCGCAAAGAATTAACAGTCATTTTCGCGCGGCGCTCGCGCAATACTTTACATGATTGTCTGGAAATGCTCAGCAAGGGGCAGCTGGACGCGGCGGCCTTTCCGATACGAATTTATTCATTAGAAGAAGCGCCGCAGGCCCTGGAAGATGCTTTACGGCGTGAAGGAGATGTCGTGCGGGCCATCGTATGCCCATGAATGTAATTTAGCGCGTGGAAATATTTGCCTCGCATATCGCCGAAGCGTGTGCTCATTTGCTTTTTATGCGCGTAGCGTATATTTATTCCGGCAGCCTGACGCTCGCTATCTTTCCTCCGCTCAGCACAATGGCAGCAATGTCCTGCGTGATTACAAGATTTTCTGCCCGCGCCGCAAGCGGATTATGAGCCATCAGCTTGCCCTGCCGATTTAACACAGCCACGCCTGCCCCTCCGCAACAAGCTAAAAGCTTTGTGGCTTCTCCCTGTCCGCTGAGAGCAAAATCGCTGCAGCCATCGGGCAGGGCGGCACGCCACATGATTTTTCCTGACGCGTCGAAGGCGAATATGCTGGCGCTTTCAGCGGCGCAAATCAGCTCCTGACGGCCATCGCCATTGATATCCCAGGCGAGCAGCCGCGTGATTTTGTCCCCTAAATTAATTTCCCATAGTGCATTTCCTGTGGCGCTATACGCATGGAGCATCCCTCCATCCACGCCCGCAAAGACTTCTGGCTGCCCATCGCCTGTAATATCCGCTGCATACACAGCCGTCATTTCCGGGCCAATATTCCCCTGGCGCCAAAAAATTTTCCCCTCTGCTGTAATCACATTCAGCCGATAATAAGCATTTCCCGCCACGATTTCCTCTTTGCCATCGCCATTTAAATCCGCCGCATAGCCCACAGTGGCGGCATGCGCATAGATTATATGACTCCAGAGCATCTGGCCAGTGGCATCATAGGCAAAATACTGCCAGCTTTTTGCGCCGGCGATAATCTCCGGGCGGCCATCGCCATTCACATCTCCCGGAAAGATTGTCGTGATATCGCTCGCAATGCCGCGGAAGCGTGGAGGCCTGGCCGCCCATAACAGCTCGCCTGGGCCGGAGAGAAGCCCCAATGTTTCGCTGTCCTGTCCAAACATAATTTCCGCGCGGCCATCGCCATTCACATCCGCGCAGGCAAGGCAATTCATCCGCGCCCGTTCTTTGCTTGTGTATTCCCAGAGCTTCGCGCCATTGTCATTCAGGGCCATTATCTGGCCTTCTTCGCTGGCGATGATAATTTCTTTTTTGCCGTCGCCATTGATGTCGCCCGCGGCGATGGCTGTGATGGCGGGCCGCCGCCCGGGCTGCTGCCCGCGAATCTCCATTTCTGCGAGATACACGCTGCATTGTTCATTGGCGGGCGTAAGCGTCACACGCAATTGCTGGGCTTTTTGCCCCACCGCCAGCTCAAAAATCGTGTTGACATTGCTTCCGAAGGATTGAGTCCCTGTTTCGGCAAAAACGCCTGACACGCGCCGAATATCCTGCTGGAAGCCATCGCTGCTCAGTTCCAGCTTTCTCTCCCCTATCGCCCAATTTTCATTCATATGCCATTCGCGGATCACAACGCTATGGATATCTGTTTCCTGAGGCAAAAAGACATTAATGACAGCCGTCTTTCCCGCAGGCCACATCACGGATCCGGCCGAGCTGCTGTATTGCCCATCAAAAAGCTTGCTGACAGGGCCACGGCTGGCCACAGGCTCGGGCATCGCTGTGACATCTGCGACCGAAAGCGGCTGGGGCAGGGGCGCGAAGCCTTCATTTTCCCAGGCCAGCTGCATTGTTTTTATGCCCTGTTGCTGTGAAGATATGGATATGGTGGGCAGCGGCATATCTGGCTGGGCGGCTTCGGCGCGCAGAGCTTGCTGGAGCGCTTCTGGCAGCGGCCCGGCAGGAATGGCGAAAGCATGTCTGCCCGCTCCGAAGCGGAGCTGTTGGGGCGCGCCGCCGCTTCCTAGCTCCAGCCTTGCTTCCACATCTCTTGAACTGACGAGCAGGCCCTGGCCTGTGGCAAAAGATAATTCCACGCTCGCCGGCACGGAAAGCGTTAAGCTCACAGAGCCAGCCCTCAGATGGCGGGCGCCGAACATCAAGAGGCTTTCCGGCCCCAGAATGAGCGCCTCGCCGGAAAATCGCAGGCCGGGCCATTCCGCAGCGCCCAAACAGGCAATTTCCGTGTTGTCGCCGTAGCGTATCACAACGATGCCAGGCTGTACATAACGCGCCTCAAGGCGGGGCCATTGCGCGGCGGGGCCCGAGACAATCATATTAACAAAGCGATGATTTTGCTTTGCTTGCAGCGGCAGGGAAATCTGCTCGGCAAAACGGCTGACGGGCCAGGCGCCGCTTTGTTTGAGGGTCTCCAGGCGGGCAGGCTGGCCCGAAAGATTGCGGATTTCCAGCCGCATTGGCGGATGTGCCAGCACAAGCGAATTGTCCCGCAATTGCGCTTGTCCCCAGGGCCGCCAGCAACAACGCAATGTATAATCCCCTGCT
>CAZUOJ010000049.1:0-26246 GCA_964622325.1 uncultured Armatimonadia bacterium | reverse complement strand
GCGCCGGGACGCAGCGGGCCGCGAATTGTTGTCACCGCATACACTACATCCCCAATGTTTGCCTGGCGATTGCTGCCCAGATCAATCACGGGCAATCCTGCGCCCAAAGTGAGCTGCGGCGCGCAATTCGCCTGCAGCCTCGTCCAGCCCGGCAAAGGCAATCTATGGTGCTGCTTTTCGACGGATGTGGAGACATCGCGCCACCAATCAGGATTCGGATAGCGCGGGCTTACAAGCCATTCCCGCAGCGGCAGACCCGCTGGGGCGGCGGAAGCGTCCGAACGGGGCGCGGGCTCAATAATCAGCGCCGCGATGCCCCAGCCCGTCGGCCCCCCAAATGTGAATGTCAATTCTCCCTGGGGGCTGTCCGCGACAAATTCCCGCGCCACGAGGCTGCTTTTTTCCAGCGGCACATCCGGCAGCATCACACGCCCCTGACAGCTAATCAGCCCTGAAACGCGGAAATTGAGATTCGTCCACGAAGGATTGACATTAACGACACGGACGCGATAGCGGCCAAGCGGCACATTGACGCGGAAGCGGCAGGGCGTGCCGCTGGACAGACTCCACTGCAAAGGCGGCGGCACAGGCTGCCTGTAGGGCCAAAAAGGCAGACGCGCCGCCACAGGCTCCGGCCCCACAAATTTGCGCCCGTATTTTTCTGCCAGCGCATAATATATCTCCTCGGGCATAGGCTCACTGTCATCTGTGTTGGGCAGCCAGCCATAGCCGCGCTCTTGTGTATAGACTGTATCCGGCTGAATAGCTTTCCATTCCCCGAAATCCTGCGGCGCGCCGAAAGCAAAGGCATAGACAGGCTTATTGAGCTCCACAGCTTCCTGCAATCGCGCCAGATATCTCTCATCCCCTGTTGTGGCCGCTCTTCGGAGCTGCTCTTCGGCGCTGTGAATATCTGTCGCGGGAGAAAAGCTTTTGCCCAAAGACAATTGCGCCCGGGCATTCAGCGCCGCTAATTGCAGTCGGGCGCTGGCTTGCAGCTCTCCTCCTCTGGGCCCTATAACGAGAATCCCGTATATGTGGACAGAGGGCAACATCAGGCGCGCCTGCAGGCCAGCTAATTCCAACGCCACAGGCTGCGGATCCCGCCCCGGCACTAGCCATTGTGCTTCCTCAGCCTGTATGCCCTCTGGCAATGTAATTGTGACAGGCACAGGCGCTGTGTCCGTGGCTTTTCCTGTCTCAAAATCGACGTCATATTTGACAAAATGAACGCTTAAAATCGGCCAAGGCCCTGCCAGCGCTTTCCCGGCGGACACAGACTCCCCCAGGCCATGCCGCCAGGCCTTTGCCCACAGCAGCCGCGGCAGTTCGCCCTGGATAATTTGCGCGCTCCGGAGCGCCTCCCGGAGCGCATGCAGCGTCTCGGCTGTTTGGGCTTGTGTGGCGGGCCCTTCTGTCGTGCGCGGCGGCAGATACGTTTTGCCCGGGCGAATTTCAATCACACGCCCCGCTTTTTTCCACATTTCCAGGGGCGGATGCGCCCGCGGAAGATTATTTTCATCTTTTGTCCCGCAGGCGCCTGTGACCGCAAGCGTGCCGCCTTCTTTCAGATATTGCGTCAACAAAGCGATTTGCGCGTCCGTCAGACATTCTGCCGCTGGCACAATTATCACGCGATAAGCCTTGAGCTCTTCCAGGCCCCAATGATCCCGATAAATTTCCGGATGATTCATAATGATAACATCATATTGGATATGCCCTTCCTGACAGGCGCGCACGATGCCTTCAAACGCGCACAGCGGCTGTGATACGGAATACATATAATCATGATACATAAAACTGGGAATGGAATAGATAATGCCCGCTTCTGAATACGGCAGAGAGTTTTGGGGCTGATAAAGAGCGCGATGGCCATGGCGAAAGCGAAAATATTCTGTCATTAGCTGTCGCAAAGCGGGGGCTTCTTCCAGGCTGTCCTGGAAGGGGAAGAGCACGCCGCCGCCGGCACAACATTCCGCCAGCTCATGCTCCACGATGTCCGGCGTGAGCTTGTGAAATTTCAGCATTGACATAAAGGGCTTGCGCCCGCGCGTCATCGCTCGTCCCATCACATAGCGCAACGCCCCATCCGCATTGTTCCAATGATATTTAAACATATCGTATGCGGAGATGCCTTGGCTTTCAAACCATACAATATCGACAAAGTCCGCCAGCGCCACTTGATAAGGCGTTGGGCCTATTGCGCTGCCTCCTTGATTGCCATGCACATCAAAATCGCGGCCCATTCGCCCCGCCACGAGCTTGCAATCTTTGTAATATGTGCTCCAATTGGACAGATGCGAAAGATACAAAAATTTCTGATATTCGCTCATCACAGGCGGGGCGCATAATTGCGCAATTAATTCTGCTTGTGGCGGATCCCATGTCCATTTGGCAAAAGGCGGCAGCTGGCGGATGAGCTCTATTTGTGTGTTTTGCACATAATCACGGATATGCTGATATTGGCGGCGAAATTCCGGCAGCCGCTGTGTGCGGCGCAGATAATCAAAAAATTTGCGATTGCAATAATCACAATATCGGCCGTGGCTGCCGGCACCAATGCGGCTTGTGGGCCCCCCAATGTTGTCCTGGCTCGTCGCATGCCCTAAGACAGCGGCGCTTAACAAATCATAATCAATAATTGCGCTCCAGCGCGGCGCGTTATTGCATACAATATAGGCGTCCCAGCCAATCTGTTCCTTCCACCACGGAACACTATTATTGTAATCGGGCGATAGCACATGCTCATTATTGAAATCCCGCGCTATCCCGTTTTCCCACAATAATTTTTTCGCTCCCTCCAGATGAAAATGAATCGTCTCCTGATATTCATTGTAGCCATAGACTTCATGCCAGATGCCGCGATGCGTGAGCCAATCATTGCTTGTAAAATCTGCGGCGCGATCCAGATAATCCAGAAACAGCCAATTTTCCGCTGTCCAGCCTTTGAGGCGTTCGGGCCCGCCGCGGCCGCCCCCCCAACCCGCATTGATAATATGAGGCCACCAGGAAACAGGCTGTGGCTGGAAATTGCGCACTTTTGTCAAATCCGGCAGCACAGGCTGAGCCCGTTCTGACGCTTCCGGCAGCGCCGCGGCCCACAAGCCGACACAACTTCCGCTGCCCAATACGAAGGCGAGCCCCCAAAGAAGCCCGCCATATATCTGAAGACAGGACACAATGCGGCCCATAGCGCATGCCCCTTTCACTTTATGTCAGGCAATAAGCACAGGGCTCATTCGCCAAGCGCAATGCCGTTGGGAAAAGCCTTTTGGCATTCCCAAAAGCTTGAAGCTTATGTGTCTTTTGCTAAAGCCCCAGACTCTTCAGATATGCCAGACTCTGCCGGATGGATTCTTTCGCCGTAAGCTCTGTGCGATCTTGTTCACAGACAATCCATTCCAGCGGATGTCGTTGTGCTTCTTGGGCCGCCGCCGCCAGATCCACTTCCCCCTGGCCTAATTCCAGAAATATCGGGCCGTCAGCTGTTTTCTTCCCGTCCTTGAAATGATAATAGCCGACGCGATTGGCATGGCGCCGAATGAAATCGGCCGGATTTTCGCCGCCAATGTGCACCCAAAAGACATCCACATTCAGCTTCACAAGCGCCGGATCTGTGAGCTCTATCAAGCGATAAATGCCCTGGCGCCCGCCTTCTAAAGGCTTGAACTCCCAGGCGTGATTGTGATAGCAAAATGTCACGCCTGCCTCCTGACACAGCGCGCCCACGCGATTAAAAGTTTCTGCCGCCTCTTCATAGCCCGCCAGAGAATTATTGTCGGCAACGCCCGAACAGATTAAAAAGCGTGAGCCGGCCTCTTGCAAAAACGCAATATGGGCGCGCACTTTTTCCTCATTAGCGATATCTGCATAGCCTGTATGCATCCCTGTGAGCGCCAGGCCCGTCTGCTGCAAAGCTTTTAATATCTTCTCCTGGCCCAGCTCCGGATATAGCACGCCTGTTTCCACGCCGACTTAGCCCACTTCACGCACTTCTGCCAGCACTGCCGGCAAATCTACGCGCTCTTGCCCGCCGTACACAATCAATTGCAAGCCAATTTTGTCCATTTTCTCTCTCCTGTTCTTAAATTTTTTGTTTCTCCTTATTTCGGGCAATGTTCAGTCCAACAGCCACACAGAGGACTGCGTTCGTGCACTCTGTTTCTTGTTTTTTAATCCTCGCGCTTCTGTCGTAATGCGTTTTGTCTTTTCGTTTCGGCAAAATTATTCATAGGCGCGGATTTCGTACACACGCGCCTGACGATCGCCATTTGTGCGCAATACTGTCAGCCTTATCGCGTCTGCTTCTGTCGGCGAAAATTGATGGACGACTTTACGCAGATAATTATCATGTACACGAATTATCTCGCGCCATTGCCCCTGTGAACGCACTTCCAGCACATAATCACGCACTGTTTCAGGCTGCGGGCCTCGAATCATTCGCGCATTGAAGCTATCGCTTTGCGTCAGCGTCAGCGGCCGCACAAAGCCGCTGTCAAATGTCAGATGCAATTCTCGCAGCCGCAATGGCTGCGGCCATTCGAGCTGCAGCCATTGGGGCAAACGCATATCTTCCGCGGAAGCCCATTGATGCGTGTCGCCCTCCCGCCAGCGTGTCACGCCGTCTATAATTTTTTCGGGCGGGCTATCAGGCGCCGCGCTGCTGGCTGTGACGCGCGCTTGCCGCGCCCTATCCTGCGCCTCTTCATTTTTCACGCCCGGAATGAATTGATCATCTCGCAGCAGAATTTGCTGCAATTCCTTGATATGTTGTGCCGCCACATCTTTGGGAAGGCAATTCCGCTGCAGAGCCAGCGCCGCGGCTGTGCCAGCCGCCTGGCCCATCACAGCCCCTGTTGCCGCCACACGCGTGGACGCCATCGCCATATGCGTCGCGGAATGGCAGCGCCCCGCCATCATTAAATTCGCCCGATCGCGGGCTATCAAACAACGCAAGGGAATGCCATAAACATCCGGCAACGCCACAAACTTGCAGGGCGGCTCCGGGGAATGAATGCCTCCCGGAGGATGTGTGTCAATAGGCCAGCCGCCATGCGCCACGACATCCGGAAATTCCCGTGGCTCCAATAAATCCAATTCCGTCAAAATGTATTCTCCGATAATGCGACGGCTCTCGCGCTTTCCCGGAACAAAAGAAATCCAAGACAAGGCCCAATTTTCCGCCCCATGCTGTCCCCCATTCTTAATATGATCCCACACGCCCATTAAGCATGCCAGAAGATGATCGCGGATAGCTTCATAATCTTTGATTACATCCAGCTCGCCGCCGTACTCAATCCACCAATAGCCATGGCAAAGCTCTCCATGCCCCCGATGCGGCAATGTATCATCTGAAAATTTAATTGCCCATGGCGGCGCCATAAAAGGCACGGGCACGCCCATATCCTTGGCGATAAACATCAGGCTGCAGCCCATTGTTTTGTTGTCGGGCCCTTCAGCGTGCGGCTCGTTAAAATCCTCTTTGCCTTCGCGGCCGCGCATAAAGCCCGCGCCCGCTTCCGCCGCCAGCCGGCCATCGCCACTGCAATCGATAAAAATGTGCCCCGCAATTTCAAAAATATCCTCCGTGATTTGTCGTTCTGCTGTAATGGAACGAATGAAATTGCCTTCTACAGAAGCGCCTGTGCATATTGTATTCAAGAGAAGCGTCAGATTGGGCTCGCGTGTTGTCCATTCCCACAACACAAGATCCCATAATTGCCCGCAGCGCTGGGGATTGCGCACAGCATCTGTCAGCCTGATCTCCTCAATAATGCCGCCCTCTCGTGCATGAGGCCGACTGCCGGCGTGATCGGCCCCACAGGCATGCACTTGAATCTCCGAAGATGTATTGCCCCCCAGCACAGGCCGATCATGTACGAGCACGACACCAGCGCCGTGGCGGGCTGCCGCTATTGCAGCGCACACGCCTGCCAGCCCCCCTCCCACGACAACAACATCTGCCTCCAGCTTTTTTGTTGTCGCCATCACATTGCCTCCTTTGCTTTCTGAAAACATTATTTCCGTTCCATTTGTGCAATTCCTATTTATTCGTTCTGTCTCGTTTGGACAAATTTGGGGAAGGCATATTTTTTCCCTGTGTTTGCGTCTTTGTCTTCTATCACGGCCAGCAGCAATTTCCACGCTGTGGGGATAAATGAAAGTTACGGTTCTTAACGCACAGGGAAATGTGGGAGCCTAAAGAAATATTGTCTTGCTTTTCACAAAAAGAGGAGGCTAGTGCGATGAGGGCAATCATCTTGGGGCTTTTGGTGTGTGGCCTAGGCGCAGAAAAGGCTAGCGGGAGCGCCCCGGATTCCGGCCTCGTGGCTTTTTTCAATTTTGAGGAAGAGGGCGCCATCGCTAAAGATTGCAGCGGGCAAGGCTTACATGGCCAGATTAGGGGCGCCGCGCTGAGAGAAAAAGGCTTCTTTGGCACAGCTTTGTGTCTTAATGGGCAGGACAGCTATGTTGATTGTGGCGCCGCGTCAGCTTTTAACATTGCTTCGGGCGGGAGCATTGTCATTTGGATAAAGCCGCAAGAGCCCCTGCAGGGCGGGATTTTCTCCTGGGCGACAGGCAGCAGCTGGAATGATGAACGCCTTGTGTTGGCGTTCAATACATATCATCGGGCGCCGCAATTGATTTGGACGATGGCAGATGGAGCAAGATTTATCTCGGCGCCCCTGCCCAATCCAGCTCCTGGCGTGTGGACACATTTCGCCTTAACTTTTGATGGCCGTGTTGTCCGAATTTATCGGGATGGCGTGCTGGAGAGCCGCCAGGGCCAATCTCTACAGCCCAAATTAGAAAATGTGTCCCTGCAATTGGGCCGCTGTCAGGGCCTGGGCCAGGAAATTTTCAGAGGGCTCATTGATGAGGCGATGATATTTCAGAGGCCGCTATCTGATTTAGAAATCCTGATGCTTTACAAAAAAGAGGCAGCCCGGCGCGGAAAAGACATAAGCGCTTTTTCTCAGCCCAGCATTTCCGCAACGCCCCAAGCGCTCACAGGCCGGCTGCTTGTCGATGTGAATTTTGGCTTAATGCGGCCTTTGCCCGAAAAACCGACAATGTTAATTCGCGTTTTGCGGCCCGGCGCGACAAAACATCTGGCTGCTAAAGAAATACGTATCTCGTCGACGGACATGCCCGTCCTCTCTGCAACTTTAGATATAGGGCCGCCGGCTCCCCCGGGCAAGCTCCTTGTCACAGCGCAGATATTTGACGCTCAGCGAAAG
The DNA here is from genome assembly GCA_964622325.1 of uncultured Armatimonadia bacterium. Taxonomy (GTDB): domain Bacteria; phylum Armatimonadota; class Zipacnadia; order Zipacnadales; family UBA11051; genus JAJFUB01. The sequence continues at coordinate 19,005 of CAZUOJ010000049.1, read as the reverse complement.
CGCTGGGGAAAAACAGGACAAACATATGTGGAATGGCCGCCGCGGGATCCGCGTTTTAGTCCGGAGCGCGGCGTCAAGATTTTGAATAATTTGTGTTTTGAGTTGCTTAATGTAAAGCAGCCGGGACAACGGACATATACGGTGCATAATCCCCGCGAGGGCTGGCTGTTTTTTTTCATTCCGGCGCTTGAGCCACAGGCGCCCACAATCAAACTAGATGGGCAGCCTGTGCAGCTCCGACTTGTGCGGCAAAATTGGGAAGCCATGCGTTATATGGCTGCAGGCCCACATCGCGTCTTTGTATCAGGCGTTGCTTCTCGCCTTATTGTGCGAGCAATTGGCGAGCTGTTTTATGCGATGTACGGCGCCAATCCCCTTGTGCCCGAAACAGGACACTATTCATGGGAATGGCTGCGCAAGCATTGTCTGGATAGCTATAATGTAATTATCGCCCCCCCACGCGCTGATTTTGCGGAAAAAGAAATCCGCGAATGGACGGCAGAAGGCAAACAGTGGATGACGCAGCGCAATTTGCCTTTTGATATGAATGTCGAGGAAGTCTTTAATTATTGGACAAGCGAGCCGGGCTTCGCCCATCCGTTAATGAGCGGGATCTGGGCGGATGAATTTTACGGCGGCGAACAAATGCAAAAAATGTATCCTGTATGGTGTGAGGCGCTGCGCCGCATTTATGCGGATCCGCGCTTTCGCGGCAAGCGCTTTTATGCTTTCACAAGCTATCGCTTCATTCCGGAATACGATTTGCTTGTCAAAACATTGATGGCATGTGGCTATCGGATTGGCGCGGAATGTTATTTGCGTGAGGCCCCTTCTGAAGCCGCCCTGGAAGAGCTTCTTTCTCCCTTGCAGGAGCGCCAGAATCGCCTCGCCTGGGATCAGGCTGCGCCCGAAGCCTCTATGAGTCGGATCTATGTGCTGGGCTTGCTGTCGCAGCCGGAAGAAAGCTGCGATATTTATCCTCATATCAATTACAATGTGTTCTTGGATCGGCAAATGCGCTTTGTCGCTACAGAGCCGGCGCTGTTTGGCCTTCGGGGCCTGTATGGCTATTATTCTCCATATGTGGGCGAGGAACAGACGCGGCTGATGGCGGCACTTGTGCGGCATTATGCCCTGGAGGGCAAAACAACGCCTCTGTTGGCGGATCCATATGAGCTTTCGCATCTTCAAAATCCGGATTTTGCCGAGGGCTTGCGGGGCTGGGAGATCCGTGCGGCAGAGCCAGGCCGCGTCGCGACGAAAACTGTAGAGGGCTTTGGCTGGCTACAGGGGCGCTTTGCACATGGCGTCGGCGATTCCGCTCTCTGGACAAAACGCAGCGCCCAAAAGCCAAATGCCATCAGCCAGACAATTCGGGCTTTACAGCCAGGCCGCCTCTATTCGCTGCGCTTCTTTACAGGCAATTATCAGGATTATTTAGCCGGCACATCTCGTCCTTATAAGCATGCCATATCTGTTTCCCTGGAAAATGTGCGTCTTGTGCCGGAAAAATGCTTTCAGGCGCTTATCAAAAGCAATTACGCGCATACATTCGGGCCTTTCAATCGAGACAATCCCTATCGGATGAATTATCATCAGATTGTGTTTGTGCCACACAGTTCCACAGCTCGCGTGACGCTTTCGGATTGGAAGTCCCCGACGGAGCCAGGCGGCCCAGAAGGCGAGGAAATCATCTGGAACTTTATGCAATTGCAGCCCTATTTTGCGGAAGAAGAGGCTGCGGGGAAGCTCACAAAGCGGAAATAGTCCAGGAATTGTAGCAGCGCTCTTCGCCTGCAACAAAGCACAAAACAAGAACGGCGCCTCTTAGTGGAGCTAAATAATTGCGTTTAGCTAAAGGAAAGCTTTTTGCGAAAGCGAATTGTATTAAGCATTTTTATGTATAAGGAGAGAAGCGATGAAAGATTGGAAGGCAGCGTATGAGCTATTAGCAGCTCGGCTAACAGATAAGGGCGTGGATGTGGAAGCGATTAAGAGTTTGCTGAAAAGCCAACGGCTGGAAACGCCCTCCTGGGGCTATGCCGATTCGGGGACGCGTTTTAATGTGTTCAAGCAGCCTGGGGCGGCCATCACAATTCAGGAAAAAATAGATGATGCGGCGCAAGTACACAAATTTACAGGCATTGCGCCTACTGTGGCCGTACATGTGGCCTGGGATTTCCCTGAAGGCGTAAATCCTTTGGAAGTTGTCGAATATGCGGCCAGCCGCGGACTGAAAATTGGCGCCATCAATCCCACAATGTTTCAGGAACAATTTTATCTGCATGGCAGCATCGCCAATCCCGATCCGAAAGTGCGACGCCATGTTGTGGAGCACATGCTCTATTCTATTGAGATTGGCAAGGCCGTGGGCTCAGATATTTTGAGTCTATGGTTTGCAGACGGTACAAATTATCCTGGCCAGGGAGATTTTCGGCAGCGTAAACATTGGGCGACAGAATGTCTGCAAGAAGTATATGCCGCAATGCCCCCCCACATGCGTATGCTGATAGAATATAAGTTGTTTGAGCCTGCTTTCTATCATACGGATATTGCCGATTGGGGGATGGCGTATGTTTTTTGTGAAAAATGCGGAGAAAGGGCGCATGTGCTTGTGGATTTAGGGCATCATGCGCGCGGCGTCAATATTGAACACATTGTTGCTTTCTTGCTGGATGAAGGGCGTTTAGGGGGATTTCATTTTAATGATGCGCGCTATGCCGATGATGATTTAACGACAGGCTCTGTGAATCCTTATCAAGTCTTCCTCATCTATTGCGAGCTCATTAAAGCGGACGAATTAGCGCGTGATGTCGCCTATATGATTGATCAATCTCATGGCGAGAAGCCCAAAATTGAGGCGATGATCCAGACAGTCTGTATGATCCAGCGGCTTTATGCCAAAGCCCTGCTTGTCGATTGGCCGCGCCTGCAGCAAGCCCAAGCTGAAGGCAATATTGTGGATGCGGAGAATGTGCTGCTGGAAGCCTTCAATACGGATGTGGAGCCGCTGCTCTATCAAGTGCGCGAGGAAATGGGCCTGGCGCCTGATCCGCTGGCCGCATATCGGGCTAGCGGCTATCAACAAAAAATTGAAAGCGAACGCGGCTTTCGAGAACGCGGCGGCGGGCTGGGCTAAATCAAAAAGATCCTCTTATAGATGTCGAAAGCAAGGCACAAACAGAGAGAGTAAGGAATTGCCATCAGCTTGGCTTAAAAATCTCTGTCCAGCAAATGACATCACAAATTAGGATTATGCACGCTCGAGCTAAAAAACGAATAGGCCCAATAAGGGCGGCGTGGATTTTCGCTGCAGGCCGAAGGCAGGATGAATGAACAACGTTTTCCGATGCTGGAACGACGGGCTTTATATGAAATAGGGCTGCCCACGGCATTATTTTGGGCGGCGTGGCTGGGATTATATCTTTTTCAGTGGGGGCTGCGAATTCCTTTGGGCGAGAGAGGATTGAATGTCAATGTGTATCTTTTTGTCCTTGCGCTGGGCTTTTCAATTGTATGGCTCATCGCTTTCGTCTGGACACATACAGAAATTGTCTTAAGCCCCTGTAGTCTGCGGCTGGAGAGATTTCGCCAGCCAGCCTGGGAAATGCCCTGGGGGCAGCTATTATGCTGGACATGGGATTGGCATTGGGCGGGCGTGCCGCAAGGGATTGTGCTGATTTCGAAAACAGGCGGCCCGCCGCGCAAGCTGCGCCTGGGCTTTTTGGGCTTAGGCCGGCGCGCCGGCAATGTTGTTGTCCCTTATCTGCCCTATGTGCCTCTTTTGAAGGCATTGGGCTATTTTCTGCCCGGCGAGCCCTGGCAGGAGCCGCCCGCCAAAGCAGCGCAGCCAAGAAAACAAAAAGGATAATCTTATTTTGTAGATGCCTTTTCAGGCACACATAGAAGTTTGGGAGGCCATATGCCTTATCCACAATTTGATCGCGCGCGTTTGCGATTGCGTCCTTTAGCGGAGCGCGTACATGATATGACGATCGCGGATATTCTGGATCTGGAGACAGCTGTGCCGCCTCTGGATAATCCTGATCTGGATATTGTGGCACAGGCGATTTGGGAGGCGCATATCCAGGGGCGGCCTGTGATCTGGATGATGGGGGCGCATGTGATTAAGCAGGGCCTGTCGCGTTTTGTCGTGGATTTGCTGCAGCGACGCGTAATTTCGCATATCGCGATGAACGGCGCCTGCACGATTCACGATTGGGAGCTGGCGCTCATTGGCGCAACAACAGAAAGCGTGGCGCGCTATATTCAAACGGGCGAATTTGGCCTGTGGCAGGAAACAGGACGGCTTAATGAGGCTGCCAAAATCGCTGCCGCTGAGGGCATCGGGCTGGGCGAAGCTATTGGGCGGATGATTGTCGAAACAGGGCCTCCGTATCAAGAGATAAGCATTTTGGCGACAGCCTATCAACAACGGATCCCGGCGACAGTGCATCTGGGCGTTGGATACGATATTACACACGAGCATCCAAATTGTGACGGCGCGGCGTTGGGCGCGGCTTCCTATACAGATTTTCTTGTTTTTGCGGAAACAGTGCGGCAGCTGGAAGGCGGCGTTTTTCTCAATTTTGGCAGCGCCGTAATGGGGCCAGAAGTGTATTTAAAGGCGCTTTCGATGGCCCGCAATGTCGCCCATCAGGAGGGCAAAGAAATCCGACATTTTTTGACGGCGAATTTTGATTTGCTGGATTTGGGGCCGGATGTGCATCAGCAAGCGCCGAAATCACATCCGCTGTATTATTATCGGCCGTGGAAGACAATCCTGGTGCGCACAGTGGCGGATGGCGGGCAAAGCGTGTATATCCGCGGCGATCATCGGGATACAATTCCTAATTTGTGGCGGCGTATCATTGATAAATTGTCTTCAGTGTCCGAGCAGAAATCATGATAGCTTCTGATCGCTTTTTGGAAATTCTCGATGGCTTTGGGCGAGCGCATATTGCCGTTTTCGGCGATTTTTTTCTGGACAAATATCTTGTGATTGATCCGGCGCTCAATGAGCCTTCCCGCGAAACAGGCCTGGATGCCTATCAAGTTGTGCGCATTCGCCACAGCCCTGGCGCCGCAGGCACTGTCACATCTAATTTGGCGGCTTTGCAAGTGGCCAGCATTCACGCCGTGGGCGCGATTGGCGATGACGGACAGGGCTACGAATTGCGTCAGGGGCTGCAACGCACGGGCGTGGATATGACGCATCTGCTCGTGCTGGAAGAGATTTTCACGCCCACATATATAAAGCCCATGCTGATGCAGCCAGAAGGGGGAGAACAGGAAAGCCATCGGCTGGATATTAAAAATCGGCGGCCGCTTTCGTCCTCTGTCCAGGAGCGCCTGATAGAGGAGCTGCAGGCTGTTTTGCCTGATGTACAGGCTGTCATTATTGCGGATCAAGTGGAAGAGCCAGAGCTGGGGATAATCACGCCATTTGTGCGGGAGCGTTTGATAGAGCTTGCGGCAACGCATGAAGACAAAATTTTCTTTGCTGACTCGCGGGCGCATATTGGCGAATTTCAGCAAATGATAATCAAGCCCAATGCGCTGGAGGCCGCCCTCACAGATGTGGGCCGCTCCCTTGTGGAGCCGCCCGCAATTGGCGAAGAAAACAAGCTCACGCGGGCAGAACTGCAAGCCATTGGCCAGGCCTTAGCGCAACGCAATGGCCAACCTGTATATCTGACATTAGGCGCGGAAGGCATTCTTGTGTGTCGGGGGGAAAGCGCTACACATGTTCCGGCGATTCCTGTGACAGGGCCGATTGATATTTGTGGCGCCGGCGACAGCGCCACTGCCGGGATTGTTTCTGCCCTGTGTGCAGGCGCTTCTTATGAGGAAGCGGCTTTGTTTGGCAATCTCGTCGCCAGCATTACAATACAACAAATTGGCACAACAGGCACGGCTTCTCCCTCTGAAGTCCTCCAACGATTTTTGGACACATTCCCCCACGCTTAAAGTCAGAGCTTGAGCATACGCTTAAATCAAATTCTTCGATAGCCTCTCCATCTCTTCATATGCTCTGTGCTTCCGGGAAGAACGCCTGAAAAAAGAGGGAAACTTCTGGAGGCAATTGACGTGTCTTTCGCTAGGGCAAAAGCTGCAGGCGCTGTCGGAGCTTGGCTACAGGCCCTTGCGGGCCAGAAACGATATAAATAATTTCGTATTCTCCCGCTGGGACAGGCGCGCCGTTGGCATTAACGCCCTTCCAGGAGATTTCTAACGCGGCATTTCCTGCCGCCTCCCAATCTTGCACAAGCTGGCCGCGGGCATTGCGGATCTCCACGATTTTGCGATATTGATCCGCCTGTGGCGTCCGGAGGCCAGGCACAATTGTCAACACTAGTCCCTTATCCTGACGGCGAAGCGGCAAGATATCGCCTGTTTGCTTTTGCGGATCCGATTGAATGCGAATCAGACGGCGTTGGGCTGTGATTTGTCCAGCACTATCTATCGCTTCCACACACAGGATATATTCGCCGGGGCCTGGGAAGGAGATTTGTGTTTGATAGGCGCCGTCTTTTATGGGCGTTTCCTGGCCATTCACACGCACGGCAACGATGCCAGAGCCCGGCGCAATTTTGCCCCCTACAAAAAGATAATTTTGATTTGTCAGCACAATCGGCAATTGTCCTTCCGGCGGAGCCAATAACAATGTCAAAAGTGGCGAAAGAGAGGCCGAGGAAAGGACAGAGATTTGCTCCAGGGATTGGCGTCTGGCTGTTTCCTCCGGACTCACGGAAGCCGGCGAATAAACTGAAGATGCATTAGGGCTGGAGGAGGAAGATAGCGCGGGAGTGGCGGGCGGGGATAAAGAAGCGGCGCCGGCTGATGGCGGAAGCACAGGCGGCGTTGTAGGCTCAACAATCACAGGAGCGGCGGGCGTCGCACTGGCGGGCGTCATTATTGTGGGCGAGGGAAATTCTTTCGGCTCCTTTATAGACGCAGCGCCGGGCGATGATGTTGCTCCTGAAGCAGGAGAAGCGTTTGCGGGAGGGGGAGCTGCGGATTTTACGGGAGTCTGTTGTGATGGAGCTGCAGGCTGTTGTTCTTTCGCCTGCGCAGGCTGTGGCTCTGCGGCGCCCGAGGCAGAAGGCCGTAAGCTTGCCCCCTTTTCCGGATAGACAGGCTGAGGCAATTGGGCTGTATCGGCCGACAAAAGCGGCTGTTTGCCTTTGCCAGAAATATACGCAAAGACAGTGCCCGTTTCGCTTCCCAAGAGCAGATGCCCTTCGGCAATAGCGGCATACGTCATCAACGCTTCGGCTTCGCGATGTAAACTAATGATTTGTCCTGTATCAGAATTCAGTGTCCAGATTTGGCCATCGCGTGTGGGGACATAAAGCAAATTATCTTCCACTACCGTGGGCGCGGCAGGGGGAGCTGCAGGCAACGCAATCTGCCAGGCAATTTTGCCTGTTTGCGCCTCAACAGCATACAATACGCCTTCTAGCGAAGAGACAAACAGGCGCTTTTCATTCAAGGCTGGGGCAAAAGGCAAGCTTCCTGACAATTTTGAATGCCACATTAGTTTGCCCGCCACGCCTTCCAATGCATATATGCTTCCTGTGTGATTGACAACAAAAATCCGATTGTGTAGGCAGGGCGCTGCCGCTGTGATGGGGCCATCTGTGCGGAATGTCCAGATAATCTGGCCGCGCACTTCATCTATTGCGTACAGCCTGCCATCAGAGCTTCCGACAACAATGGCCCGTGCGTGCTTCAGCGGCGTGCCGCCAGAGCTGATGTCGCCCGGGACAGGCAGACTCAATTTCACAGCTGAAGCCAAGACGGGCCCTTCTGTGGCAATTCTCCACACAAGATGCCCATCCGTTTGCCGTAAGGAATAGATATAGCCGTCACAGGCGCCTACAATGAGAAGGCCTGTTTCTGTCAGAAGTGGAGCCGCTTTCACAGGGCCAGAGGCACTGAATTTCCAAACTAATTTTCCGGCTGGGGGATCGTTTTTGTCGGGAGCCGCTACACAGAAAATCTCTCCGGCTTCTGTGCCGAAATAAATACGTCCGTCCGCATAAGCGATCGAGCCTGTAATCGGCGCCTCGGCAGGAAAACGCCAAAGGCGGCGGCCCGAAGACAGCTGCAGAGCATACAGCCAGCCGTCATGGCTGCCCACATAGGCTACGCCATCCACGATAGCCATCCCCGCGCGTATGGCCCCCTCCGTATGATATTTCCAGGCAGGCTTTAAGGGAGGAGCGAATGAAGCGCCGACAGCAGAAACAGCCTGGGCGCTCTGGCCCTCGCGGGGCCAGGATTGGCGATAGCTGGGGATAAACAAGGAAGTCGTAAACAATTCGCTGTCCGCTTCTCCGGCACGCCAGACAAGCGCGGCGCGGGCGCCGATATCCCCAACATGCGCGCCTTCTCCAGAGGGCCAGCGCGCACTTTCTCTTTGCCGCCCGCTGGATAAACGCCCCAGCTTAAAGCCCCAGGGAAATTTGTGCGTCAACAACACGCCGCCTTCAAAATTGCCGTCCACAAATTGGCCATATATGCCCAGGCCTGTCTCCTGCCGGGAGCGATGTGCTAATATGCCGTACGCGAATTCATCGCGCACAACGCCAACATAGCCTCTCAGGATTGTGTTTTGGGAAAATGGATAATCATAATTTAAATTCACAGTCGCTACATCCTTATCAGCTATGTCCCAAAGCCAGGAAGCCAGCAGATGCGAACGAGGACTCAAAGGCAGGGCCAGAGAAATATCCAGCCCTTGAAAAAGCGCGCGTTTGTCGTCGGCATCTGTATGCAATTGCAGATGAGGCACAGCCCATAAAAGCGGCGGAGAGCCTAGTCGCTCGCTTTCTTGGGCTCCAAGAGGAGAAAAATAGGCTACGAGGCAAAATATGCATACAGCCCATTTAGCGCGCATAAGGCGTCTCCTGTCCAAGAGGCTTTTTGTATAACTATATGCAACTGATATTGTACAAAGTTTGTCTTATATAAGTCAATGCAAACAATTTACGCTAATTTTTACTAAAAATAGCGGAAGGGAAGCTCTCCGTTGATACAATCACGGAGCAAATCTGACAGGCGCCATCTTCGTCATTCTCTCAGCTGGCGGGCGCTGTGGCTGGGGCTGGCGTGTGTGGCCTTGCTTGCTTGGGCAACGCCATATAATGATTATGCTGTAGGCGCCACATTGATGGCAGGAAATTATCTGCCCATTGGCGGCTTTTTTCTCTTTGCGCTGCTTATCCTGGGAGCAAATACATTGCTGCGCCTTTATCGGCCAGCAGCCGCTTTGCGTCCAGCGGAACTGATTGCGATATGGGCCATGATCGCCACGGCTTCCAGCATTCCGGGCTCGGGGCTGATGCGTTTTATCGTGCCCCATCCCATTGCTCCGCTTTATTACGCCACAGAGGAAAATCAATGGGAAAAACGCCTGCTTCCTGTATTTCCAGCCGCGCTTGTGATTACGGATCAGGCAGCTGTAAGGGGATTTTTTGAGGGAACGCCGGATGGACGCGTGCCCTGGCGGGCCTGGCTGGCTCCCCTGACGGCATATGGCGTTTTTGTGCTCTTGCTTTATGTTTCCTTTTTTTGTTTGAGTTCCTTGCTTTATCGGCAATGGGCAGAACGCGAGCGTTTTACATTTCCTTTGGCCACATTTCCCGTGGAGATGGCGGAAGAGCCGCCCCAGGGACGCTTGTTGGGGCCGTTGTGGCGCAATGCCTTGCTGTGGGCGCCTATTGTGATTCTAACGCTCATCCATACGCTCAACGGCTTACAGAAATTTTATCCTGGCCTGCCGCGCATTAATCTTTACGATCATCCTGTCCGCTTTTTTGTAGGCCGCCCGTGGAATGTGCTGAACGGCCTTCGCTATCCTATCTATCCTCTTGTGCTTGGAGTGGGATTTTTGCTGAAGAATGAGACGCTGCTGAGCCTGTGGCTTTTCTTTCTAGTCTTTCAGGCGGAGCGCGTCATTGCCAGCGCGCTGGGCCTGTCGCCCAGCAATACATTTATCGGCTATGGCTGGCCGGCTTTTGGCAGCCAGCAAGCGGCGGGAATGTCGTTAGCGCTTGTCTTATGGGTTGCTCGTAATTCGTGGGGCAATTTACGCGCAATGCTTCAGCAGAGCTATCATGAGCCGTCAGGGCAGCAAGCACTGACGCCCAGAGCAGCTTTATATGGCTTGCTGGGGGCGCTGGGGGGAATGTATCTATGGCTGTGGCAATTTGGGGGCCATCCGTTGACGCCCCTTTTTACATTATCTTTTGGCTTTGCCGCATATATAGTGCTGGCCTGGCTTGTGGCGCAAGGAGGCGTGTTGTTTTTACAGGCGCCTTTCTCGGGCGCCGAAATGGCGACAAATTTGTTCGGCTTTCATACATTCTCGCCCCGCAGCATAATGACATGTACGCAAATTGAAAGCATTGTCATGCTGGATTTACGCGAATTCACATTGCCGCATCTTTTGAATAGCCAGAAATTAGCCGCACAAGTGCAGCTAAAGGCTTCCAGCCTGTTCGGCGCCCTGGCGACTGCGATGGGCCTTACTTTATTGATTTCTGGATGGCAATCTGTGGCCCTGCCGTATCGTTATGGAGCGGCCATGATGTATGACAAATGGGCGTATGTGCATTCCCCTCAGCGTCCGCTGAAATTTCTGGAAAGCCAATTGCTCCGGCCAACGACTGTTTCCGCCAGTGCCTGGAAAAATCTCCTCGCCGGCGGATTTGTTTTCTGGGGGCTGATGCTTTTGTATACGCGCTTTGTGGGCTTTCCGCTTCATCCAGCGGGCTTTATTTTTGCGTGCGGCTATCCGATGCAATGTTTTTGGTTCTCGTATCTCCTGGCGTGGATTATAAAATCCCTGATCCTGCGCTACGGGGGACAAAAATTATATCATCGCCTGCGGCCCTTTGCTTACGGAATGATTTTAGGCGACACGCTTAATGGCGGGATATGGATTATCGTCGGCTTGCTGACGCGAAAGGCATATCAAGTGCTGCCGGGATAAAGAGATAAAGAAACGGATGAGGAAAAGGATAAAGAAAAGTAAAAATGAGGGCTACATATTCGGACTCAACATTCTGACGCAATAAAGATGGGAGATACAAAATTAGAACGATGGGCGCCGCCCAACGCCTGTTAGAGTCGCTAATTAAAGAGCAGATTTTAAAAACTATATAAATAGCAAAACGCGAGAGAGCTCTTGTTGCCCCCAGATGAATGCGGCTAACAGATGCGCGGGAGCTGTTCGCCGCTGAGCAAATCAAGCACGCGGCTTGTGCCAGCGAGCGTCTGCAAAGAAACAAGCCCCGCGGAGCCTTTTTCTTGCACTGAGCCAATGATCGCCGCCTGTTGTCCCAAAGGATGAGCGCGCATTACACAGAGCGCCTGCTCCGCTTGATCCGCTGGAACAAAAACAACACAACGGCCTTCATTGGCCACATACAGGGGATCAAAGCCCATAATCTCGCAGGCGCCCAGCACAGCCTCACAGACAGGAATCTGTGCTTCCTGCAATTCAATGGCTACGCCCGCTGATTGCGCAATCTCAATCACAGCCGCCGCCAGGCCGCCGCGTGTTAAATCCCGCAAACAATGGATATGGATGCCGGCCTGCAGCAAACTGTGCACGAGGCTCCACAGGGGCGCACTATCACTTTCTATCGCGCTTTCAAATTGCAAGCCTTCGCGCACGCTAATAATGGCCATGCCGTGGCGAGCAATATCGCCATTAAGCAAAATCATATCCCCGGGGCGCACGCTTTGCGGCTCAATGGCCAGCTCGTGCTCAACAAGGCCTACGCCCGCTGTATTGATATATACGCCATCGCCCTTGCCGTGTTCCACGACTTTTGTGTCGCCTGTCACAATGAGCACATTCGCCTCGCGGGCCGCCTGTTGCATATCTTGCACAATATGCTTCAAATCCGCCAGCGCAAAGCCTTCTTCCAATATGAAGCTGGCGCTGAGAAACAGAGGGCGGGCGCCGGCCATCGCTAAATCATTGACAGTGCCAAAAACAGCCAGTGTGCCAATGCTGCCTCCTGGAAAAAAAAGCGGGCAAATCACATAGCTGTCAGTCGTGAACGCGAAACGCTGGGGGCCTATCTGCCATACAGCGGCATCATGGCGGCGCGCCAACAATTCGTTGTCCAGAAGAGGCCAAAAAAGCTGCTGCAAAAGCTGCTGCATTAGTCGCCCGCCGCCGCCATGCGCCATCAGCACATGCTCATAGTGGCTTTTAGGCAGCGGGCACTGGCTGTCCCAGGATCGCTGGGCCGTGGGAAAGCCAGCGTTTTTGCTTTCTGCGTCCAAAGCCGCGGGCGATTTATCGGCGGGGACTGTTTCGGCCTCTTTATAGTTTCCGACGCCCTGAGAATATGTAGCGCCGTTTTCGTGATTTCGCCTCATGAGTCCATCTCTGCCTTATCTTGGCTAGTCTGTCCTGGCGAGCGATAGCGATAATATGCAGCGCAGGCGCCTTCGGAGGAAATCATCGTCGCGCCCAGGGGATGCTCAGGCGTGCATTCGCGCCCAAAGGCCGGACACTCCGGCGGCTTTTTTAAGCCCTGCAGCACAAGCCCGCTCAGACAATTTGGAGGCTCCGGCGCAAATTGCTCCGTCAAGCCAAAACGACGCTCAGCATCAAAATCCGCATAAGCTTCTTTTAAACATAAGCCGCTATCCGGGATTTCGCCTATGCCGCGCCATTTGCGGGAGACAATTTGAAAAACATTTTGTATCAGCGCTTGAGCTGGCAAATTGCCTTCCCGCCGTACAGAGCGGGGATAGGCATTTTCTACATAAGCCTGCCCCGTCTCCAATTGCTGCACACAGGCGTAAATGCCGCGCAAAATGTCCAATGGCTCAAAGCCTGTCACGACAATGGGCACACGATGTTGGGCGGCCAAAGGCTCATAATCGCGATAGCCCATAACTGTACACACATGCCCGGGCGCCAAAAAGCCCTGTATGCGGCACTCCGGAGCGGAAAGCAAGGCTTTAATCGCCGGCGGGATGAGCACTTGCGCCACAAGCATAGAAAAATTTTTGAGGCCCTGCCGCCGGGCCTGATAGACGGCCATGGCATTGGCTGGCGCTGTTGTTTCAAAGCCAATCGCAAAAAATACAATCTGGCGTTGCGGAAGCTGCTCCGCCAGTTGCACAGCTTCCAGCGGGGAATACACAATCCGCACATCGCCACCCCGAGCCTTTACAGATAATAAATCCTGGCTCCGCCCCGGCACACGCAACATATCCCCAAAGGAACAGAATGTGACATCAGGCTGCGAAGCCAGATACAGCGCTTTTTCAATCATCTCCAGAGGCGTGACGCATACAGGACAGCCGGGGCCATGCACAAGCGTGATTTGGGGCGGCAATAATTGATCCAGCCCGAATTTGAGAATGGCATGCGTCTGGCCGCCGCAAATTTCCATAATTTTCCACGGCCGCGTGACAATCTGGCGCAAGGCGGCGGCAACTGTCTGGCAGGCTTGCGCATCCCGATATTCGCTGACAAATTTCATCGGGAGTCCTGCTCCTCCTGCGTGAGAGCAGCCATTTGCGCCAAATAGCGCCATGTTTCGGCTGCCGCCTCTTCATCCACAATGCTAATCGCAAAGCCGGCATGCACTAGCACATAATCCCCGATCCGGGCTTCCGGCACATACGCCAGGCTGACCTCCTTTATCACGCCGCCAAAGCTGACGCGTCCGCTGCGGCCAAAAGGGCTCGCTTCGTTAATTTCCACAATTTTCCCCGGCACGGCTAAACACATGGCGTTAATTATCTCCCCGCATAATATCTTGCATACATTATTTGTCCCAGCGCAATGCCTCCATCATTGGGCGGAACATTTTGATGCCAATAAACATTCAGCCCGGCATTGCGTGCTAGGGCGATAATGCGCTCTGTTAGATATTTATTTTGAAAGCAGCCGCCGCTTAAGGCAATTCGTGTTTGCCCTAAATACACGGCTAAATCGACGACAATTTGCGCCAGCGCATTATGAAAACGGGCCGCAATAATTGGGCGCGGCACATTCATTTGGACATCTTGCAGCAGGGCTTCCACAAGGGGCTGCCAATCTACGATTACGGGCTGGGAATGCGCATGAAAGCAAAACGGATACGCCTTTTCTGTTTCAGCATTAGAATCTTTCAATAAATATTCTAATTCCATTGCGGCCTGGCCTTCAAAACGTGCGGCGGCGCGCAGCCCCACAAGCGCCGCTGCAGCATCGAATAAGCGTCCCACACTGGATGTGCGCGGACAATTGACATTTCGGCGCAGCATCTGTCGCAACAGCTTATGTTCGCGCTCAGAAAATGTTTTGAGGAAGGCTACAGGCATCTCCCACAATGCCTCGCCATACAATTCATACAACACGCCTAAAGCGCAGCGGCGAGGCTCTTTGATGGCTTTTTCGCCGCCGGGCAGGCTAAATGGCCGGAAATGCGCCACACGCTGGATGTGTCTGTCGATCAGCAATGTTTCGCCTCCCCAGACAGTGCCATCTTCCCCATAGCCGCTGCCATCCCAAGCAAAGCCCAATACAGGGCCTGATAGGCCATTTTCTGCCATACAGGATAAAATATGCGCCACATGATGCTGCACGGCAATGCAGGGCAAGCCGCTTTGCCGGGCATATTGTGTGGAAAGATAATCCGGATGCAAATCACAAATCATCGCTTCCGGCTGCACATCATACAGGCGCGGCAGCTGCTGTGACACGCGTCGAAAGGCTTCAAAAGCTTGTGTTGTTTCTAAATCCCCTATGTGCTGACTCAAAAAAACATGGGGGCCTATCGCCAAGGCTGTAGCATTTTTCAAATGCGCGCCTACAGCTAAAATAGGAGGCAAAGCAACAAAAACGGATTCATGATTGTCCTCCTCGCGCACTGGCTTCCTTTGCGGCAAAGGCACGGGCAATGGAGCGTAGCCCCGCGCGCGGCGGAGAAGGAGAGGACGGCCTCCCACAAAGCGGACAATGGAATCATCCACATGCCGCGCAATCGGGCGATTATGCACTAGAAACACATCCGCAATTCCTGCCAGCCGCTGTAAAGCTTCCTGCTCGTCTATACAGATAGGCTCATCGCTGATATTGCCGCTTGTGGCGACAACAGGGAAGCCCAAATCGGCCAGCAAAAGATGATGAAGCGGCGTATAGGGCAGCATAACGCCCAAATAAGGATTGCGCGGCGCTACGGCTGCCGCAATATCAGCCTGTTTGCGCCTGGGGAGAAGCAGAATGGGGCTTTGTGGCGATAAAAGCAGCTGCTCCTCTTCGGGAGCCACAACACAATCCTGCCTAATCTGCTCCAGCGACGGATACATAAGAGCGAATGGCTTTTCTTCCCGCCGCTTACGTTCGCGCAGCCGCTGGACCGCTTTTTCATTGCGCGCATCAACAAGAAGATGAAAGCCTCCCAGTCCTTTAAGCGCGACTATTTGTCCCTGACGAATGGCTTCTGCTGTGTGCTGAAGCGCCTCATCGCGCTCCGCAAGCATATAGCCATCAGGCGCCCACAGCTCCACATGGGGGCCGCATTCCGGGCAGGCATTGGGCTGAGCATGAAAGCGACGATCTGCCGGATCTTCGTATTCATGCTGGCATGCGGCGCACATCTTAAATTGGCGCATTGTCGTTTGTGGGCGATCATACGGCAAGCCTAAAATGATGCTGAACCGAGGCCCGCAATCCGTGCAATTTGTGAAAGGATAGCGATAGCGCCGATTATGCGGATCAAATATCTCTTGCCGGCATTCTGAACATGTGGCTAAATCCGGCAAAATTAAAGCAACAGCTTCTCCAGAGGCCTTGTCGCTATGTCGGATTTCGAATTCGTCGAAGCCCACAGGATCCAGATAGAGCGTTTGCAAGCTGTAGATTGTGGCCAGAGCGGGCTTATCCTCCTGCAGCCTGTGTAAGAAGGCTTGCAAAGCCTCTGGGGGCCCTTCGGCTTCAATAATAACGCCCTGCAAGCTGTTCAAAATCCAGCCCTTCAGCCCTAATTGTGTCGCCAGCCGAAATACAAAGGGCCGAAAGCCCACGCCCTGCACTGTCCCCTGGATGGATATATGCAGGCGCTGTATTGACTGTTCATTTGTAGCAGATGTTTCGCTCACAGCGTTTGCTTGAACACACTGGATTTATGCTGATTTTTAGCCAAGATTTGCGCCAAACGCTATAAAACGATTTCGGCCTCTATTTGTTAACGCGTTTCGCATTTACATCATTAGCTATAAAGCTGTTTCGGAAGTCGCTTGCTGGCGATAAGCTTTGGCCACATCGGCTAAGCGCGTTTGCCTAAGATAGTCGTAAATTTGCTTATTGATGGAGCGTAGCAAATCCCCCATCAGGCATGTTGCGCCTTCACATACAGGCTCTTTAAATAAACAATTGTGTGTCAGCAGCGGACCATCAATGCTTTCGTAAATCTCCAGCAAAGAAATATCGTGTGGCGCTTGCGCCAGAACAAATCCGCCGCCGGGGCCCCGAGAGGCCTGGACGAGGCCGGCCTTGCCCAGACGCTGCAAAACTTTGGCTAAATGCGCTTCGGATACGCGCAACTCTTGCGCTATTTCACGCGCTGAAAGCGGCTTATCGGGCCGTGCGGCAAGCACTGCCAAACTGTGCAGTCCCAGCGACGCCGCCTCGGAAATCCGCAACGTTGAATGCATAAGACGCTCCGTTTTCAAATTTGTTGCTCTCAAAATTTATGTGTTAGAATTATTTTTGCATTTAGGAGTTATTATACGCAAATTGTTGTTATCGTCAATAAAAGCCTGTCTATAGCTTACAATGCTTATAATGCAAATAGAAAGAAAGAGCATTACAATTATCAGAAAGCGGCTGTGCGACGAGACATAATTTTGTCCCAAAAATCGCATTCAGCTTGACGAATATGTTCCTGCCGCGCTTGGCGCAGGCGTGCCCGCTCGCAGAAACAAACGATTGGGCATTTGAGGGCACACAGGGCCAAAGGCTGTTGCCCGTAAGGGTTTCGTCCACGGCTCAGGAGGCTGCGGCGGCTGCCAACGCAAGGGCCCCACAGGCGGACGCGCATAGGGAATGCCTTTATACACATGGAGGCCATTCTCATAGCTCCCGAGAATGGGGCCTGATTTAAGCCGAATAGGATCCTGCAAAGGCGCTCCCCAAGCCCCGCCAATAATGCATAAAATACAAATGTTTCCCCAATAAGCCCAACGATACATTAAATTTTGGCCTCTTGCAGCAAAATTTGCGTTTTCTTTTTCTGCTCCATAGACGACACAGAAGAGAGGCTTATTCCCTATAGGATTTTAGCTCCAAATATGGGAATTGTTAGCTTCAAAATATTTCCTTTAAGGCTCTTATTGTATAAGAGGGCATGCTGCAAAGCGATAATTAATGGGGCGATAAACGATGACAATTGAAGAAGCAAAAACGCTATTAGCCTCTGTCCGTTCCTGCGCAGAAATTATGGATCCGCTCGTCTATGAACGGGCGCTGCGTGTGGCCAATCACGAAGAGGCGGATCGCGTGCCTATTTGGGACTTTATAGATTCCTGGGAGCTTTTTCAGACATTGGCGCCTGGCATTGAAGATCCTGTGCAAGCGACGGCGCGCGTCTATCATGCGCTGGAAATAGATTTTTGCCGCGCCATTCATCGTCCGCGCGCGCCAGGAGAAGAAGGAATATATTCAGAAAGTGCAGATTGGGCTATTAAAGTTTCGGGGCGCACGACATGGAAGATAAAGCGCCCCATAAATAATCGGCCCGATTTGCAACATTTTGTCGCCCAATTGCCGACGCCGCCATCTCCCGAAGAATGTCTGCCTACAGTGGCCACAATCGCCCAATGGCGAGACATTTTGGCGCCCCACACCTTTTATGTCCCCGGACATGGCGTAGGCTTTCACGCTGCATATGATCTGATGGGCTTGCAACTTTTTTCTGTGTTGCTTTATGATGCTCCGCGGGAAATTCAGGCCCTAATTGAATATCACAACGCTGTGGCTGTGGCGCATTGCCACGCTTTCGCCCGTGCGCGTCTATCGCCGTTTTTCTTTATTGGCGATGACATCGCTTATAAAAACAAGCTCATGTTTTCGCCGAAAACATTGAGGCAATTATTCTTTCCGTATTTACGACGGATGTGTGAAATTCTTAATCCTGCGGGCTATAAAGTTATTTTTCACAGCGATGGCGACATCACAAGCATTCTGCCCGATTTAATCGCCTGTGGCGTCGCAGGGATCAATCCTTTGGAGACAGCGGCAGGAATGGATATCGCCTTTATCAAACGAGAATTTGGCCGCGACTTGATCCTTGTTGGAGGCGTGGATTGTTCCCAGATTTTGCCTTTAGGGACGCCCGAAATCATTCGACAGGAAGTACAGCGTGTGCTGCGGGCGGGAGCTATAGGAGGCGGGATGTTTATTGGCTCCTCTTCAGAAATTGTGCCCAGCACGCCTTTAGAAAATATCTTTGCCTTCTATGACGCATGTAAAGAATTCGGACGTTATCCCATCCAATGAGCCAAATGCCCAAAAAGAGGGGATAAATTCATACGCTGGGAACTTTTTTAAAGCATAAAAAGTCCAATCGCAGAGCATAAATAAGAACGATATAATGAGTTTGCCAGCTGGGCATGTGCCGGAGGGGAAGCGGGATAAAATTTTGTTGTTTCTGAAGATGGAAAATAGCACAAGCCATTAAATGTGATGCGTAGCACTTTGTCTTATTATATTCAACGCATCTTTGTGTGGGCGCTTATTTACGGCGTCGCCACAGGGCCTTTGGCGGCAGATCCGCTGGAGGGCCTCAATCGTCTTTTCAAAAAATGGGGCCTTTTTCAGGGGATACAAATAAGCGGAACAAACGAATTTACATTCCAGCAGCATTTCATTGAAGGCTCAGAAAGCGCCTTTTCTGGACAGCGTTGGGATACATCGCCCTTCTTGCGTCGCAGCAGCTTGAGCATCGAGGGCCCCATCTGGAAGGAATTTATGTTTCG
>CAZUOJ010000048.1:2329-26259 GCA_964622325.1 uncultured Armatimonadia bacterium | reverse complement strand
TGAAATGCGGGGCCGTAGCTCAGGGGGAGAGCGTCTCCTTGGCATGGAGAAGGTCGCGGGTTCAATTCCCGCCGGCTCCACCAAAATGGATTGCGGATGGCGCAGGCAGTTTTGTCTGCGCCATTTATGTATAAGAAGTCTGAATATGCTTGAGCGTTTCTGTATTTTGGGGAAGGAATATCGGCGCGTGAAGCGAATACTGTTATTGCTTGCAGTGCTGGGAGCAGGCGCATATAGCCCAAAAGCCGCCTTGGGCCAGGCCAAAGCCGTTGGCGTCGTTGTTTCCATGCGAGAGGGCTGCGTCGCCAGTCTGGATGTCTCCTATCCGGGCACAACAAGTCTGAGTCTCATCCAGACGGATATGCAGGAGCTGGCGTATAAGACAGGTTGGCGGATCGTGGGCGAGCCGGTAGAAAGCAAAGGCCAGATGCTTTCTGTGCACGCGGAAGTGCAAAGCGGAGCGGTTCAATCGCTTCTGGATGATGTCGTATGGCCCATTGTGGCTGCGTTGAGTCGCCATCAACGGCTGGGCATTGTGGTGCTGGGCGGGCCGCTGGCCGTGGGCGCGTTAGTGATTGAAAATCGCTTTGTGCGGCTGGAACAGCGGGGCGGACAGAATGTTCATTCTTATATTGTGGATATTAAGGATAACAGTTTCCGCACCATAGAAGAATTAAAGCAGCCGGGGCCCCCAAAGGGGCGCGCCGAAAGCAAGCGAAAGGCCTGGCTCTGGGCGTGGACGCTTGTGCTTGGATTGTCTGTGGCGGCGGGCTCCACAGCCTACTGGCTGGTGCAGCGCGCTTATGCCAGGCCTAAAGCGTGAGCGTTGCAGGGAAGAGGAAATTGGAGGGAAATTATTTGTGGGCAAAAGAGAGCGCTCGTTTAGCCATTTACGCCGCCAATAAAGGAGGAATCCGCTTTGTATAAATGGCAGGATGTCATTTGCTGGGCCTATGAACGAAAATCCTCCGATGTGTTCTGGAAGCCGGGGGGGCCGCCGTATTGTAAAATACGGGGCGAAGTGAAACCGGTGGAGGGCTTTCCGGAAATCACGCAAGCCGATACTATTGAAATTGCGCAGTCGCTCATGCGGCCCGGGCAATGGGAGATTTTTGAAGAAACGATGGAAAAAGATATCGGCTTGACGCTGGAAAATGTCTGCCGGCTGCGCATTAATGTGTATAAGGAGCGCGGCAATACGTGTCTTGTCATGCGGATGATTCCGCTGGAGATTCAAACGATTGAGGAGCTGGAGTTGCCGCCCGTGCTCAATGACATCTCGCTTTATCCCCAGGGGCTTGTGCTTGTCACAGGGCCGACGGGATGCGGCAAATCCACGACTCTGGCCGCGATGATAGATGTCATCAATCGCAAGCGGCGCGCCAATATTGTCACGATTGAAGATCCGATCGAATATGTCCATCGGGATAAAAACAGCATTGTCAGCCAGCGCGAAGTGGGCATTGACACGCTCAGTTTCGGCGAAGCCTTGAAACATTGTATGCGCCAGGCGCCGGATGTGATTTTGATTGGCGAAATGCGCGATGTGGAGACAATGAGCGTGGCGATGCAGGCGGCCGAAACAGGCCATCTTGTCTTTTCCACAGTTCACACGACAAGCGCAGCGGAGACAATGGAGCGCATCATCAATATGTTTCCGCCACATGAAAAGCCACAGATCTGTCTGCGGATGTCTTTGAGCTTGCGGGCGGTGATTTCGCAATCTTTGGTGCCGCGCAAGGATCAGCTGGGCCGCATTGCGGCGCTGGAAATTATGGTCGTGACGCCCACAATCGCCAAATTAATCGAAGAGGGACGGCCTTCGGAAGCGTATCAATATATCCAGGAAGGGCAGCATTTTGGCATGCAGACGAAAAATCAGGCGCTGCTGAAGCTGTATCAGGAGGGAAAAATCAGCGCCGAGCATGCCCTGTTCTATGCGGGCAATTATACGGAGATGCGGCAGATGCTGCGCCGTGCCGATGGCCTGGCGGCGGATCAGCAAAAAGAGCAGGAGGCGGCGGCGCGGAAGGCCGCCGCGGCTGCCGCCGCGCGCGCGCGAATGTTGCAAAGTCAGCCCCCGCCGGGCGGGACGCCGGGAGGCGCTGCGCCAGGCACGCCTCCTCCGGCTCCGGCTCAATAAGCGCAGGCAATCTTTTTTGAGCAACAATGACGCCAAGCGAGAAAAATATCTGCCGTATCCTCATAATAAAAGGAGGGCAAAGCGATGCCCAATTACACTTTAGATGATCTTTTGCGGATAATGCCCGAAATCGATGCTTCGGATTTGCATTTGCGCGTCGGCGAGCCCCCTTTTATGCGCGTATATGGCGATTTGCGGCGTCTGGAGCAATTTCCGCCCCTGACGCATGAGGATGTCAAGGAATTGATGTATCCCATAATGAGCAAGGCGCAACAGGAGCGCCTAGAAAGCTTTAAGGAGCTGGATCTGGCGTATGAGCTGGAAGATGTGGCGCGCTTCCGGGTGAATTGTTTCTATCAGCAACGCCATATGGGGGCCGTGCTGCGGCGGATTCCCGTAAAGATTCAGAGCATTGATGAATTGGGGCTGCCCCAGATCCTCAAGGAGTTTGCCGAGCTGCCCCGCGGCCTCGTGCTCGTCACAGGGCCCACGGGGTCGGGGAAATCCACGACGCTGGCCGCCATGGTCAATCATATCAATGAAACACGCAAAGCCCATATTATCACAATTGAGGATCCTATCGAATTCGTGCATCAAGATAACAAATCCATCATTGAGCAGCGGGAAATCGGCCAGGATACGCACAGCTTTGCGGACGCGCTGCGCCATGTGATGCGTCAGACGCCTGATGTGGTGCTGGTCGGCGAGATGCGCGATCTGGAAACAATCGCCCTGGCCATCACGGCAGCGGAAACTGGCCATCTGGTTTTCTCCACGCTCCATACAACGGATGCGATGCAAACAGTGGATCGTATTATTGACGTGTTCCCGCCGCAGCAACAGCAGCAAATCCGAATGCAATTAGCCATCACATTGGCCGGGGTGATTTGTCAGACGCTGTTGCCATTGAAAGGGCGCCCGGGACGTGTGCCGGGGTTTGAAATTATGAAAGTAACGCCCGCCATCAGCGCCGTTATTCGCGAGGGCAAGACGCATATGATATACAATCTCATCCAGAGCGGCGCCGATCAGGGGATGATTGTTCTGGATCAGTATCTGGCGGGTCTCGTGCGCAACAATATCGTGGAATACGAGCATGCGCTGGCGAAGTCTTCGTATCCGAATGAATTCGCCCGCCGCTGCGGAATGAGCGAAAGCGCGGCGGGATAGATGCTTTTGTCAAGATGGCAGTGAGCGCAAAAAGGAGCGCCAATTTGCTGTAAAATTAAACGAGAAGAAAAATAGCGATTTAAGGCCATTCAGTTAATGCCATCCAGCTAATGCGCCCGCGGCGCAACGAGCAGGCAAAGCGAGGGGAAGCGATATGCCCAAATACGATTTAGACAAGCTGCTGCGGTTTGCAGTGAAGCAACGCGCCTCGGACCTGATTATTAAGGCGGGGCAGCCGCCCATTTTCCGCATTCATGGCGATCTGGTGCGGATGGGCGCAGAAGTGATGAACGCCGAGGATGCCAAAGAAGTGACATACAGCGTGCTGACGCCGGAACAGATTGCGCGCTTTGAAAAGGAGCTGGAGCTGGATTATGCGTATGAAATTCCGGGCGTAGCGCGTTTCCGCGTTAATGTGATGCGCCAGCGGGATCGGATTACTTCCTGCTATCGTACTATTCCTTTCCATATTCAGACAATGGAAGAGCTGGGCTTGCCGCCTATCTGCAAGCATCTGGCGGATTTTCCGCGCGGGCTGGTGCTGGTGACAGGCCCCACGGGATCGGGAAAATCCACAACGCTGGCCGCGATGGTCGATTACATCAACAGCAACAAGCCGCTGCATATTATGACGGTCGAGGATCCGATTGAATTTGTGCACACGCCGAAAAAAGCGCTTGTGAATCAGCGCGAGGTGGGAGAGGACACGCTGACTTTCCCGAATGCCCTGAAATATGTTTTGCGTCAGGATCCGGATGTGATTCTCATTGGCGAAATGCGCGACTTGGAAACTATCGCGCTGGCCATCACCGCTGCAGAAACGGGACACTTAGTTTTTGGCACTCTGCACACGACGGATGCCGTGCAGACTGTAGATCGCGTGATCGATGTTTTCCCGCCCCATCAACAGCAACAAGTGCGAATGCAGCTTTCCGTTAATCTGGTGGGCGTGATATCGCAAACGCTGGTGAAGACGCGCAATAAGCAGGGGCGCGTGGCGGCATTTGAAATTATGGAAGCCATTCCGGCGGTGCGCAATCTTATTCGCGAAGGCAAGACCTATCAAATTAATTCTCTCATTCAAACAGGCCAGCGGCATGGAATGATGACACTGGATCAGTATCTGGTGGAGCTGGTGGCGCGTGGCATTGCGGATTGGGAATCGGCACGCTCCAAGGCGCACAATCCTGCCGCTTTCGATGAAATGCTGGAGCGTCGCAAAGAAGAGGGCACGATTACAGCAGAAGTTCTGGTGGGGCTGGATGGCGGCTACAAGCATGTGGCGGATGTTATCGAAGAAAAAGAAGCGGGGCTATCCTCATAAACGCACGAGGCTGAGGAATTTCGTATGCGAGCAAAGCGCAAAATCGCTGCTCAGCCCAAGGCAGAAGTGGATTTGTATGCGATCTTAGCGCGCTGGTCGCGTACAGGGTTGCAATTTGCCTTGGCGGGCTTTGTCATATCTCTGGGCTATATTCTGTATGGGATTTTCAGCGGTGTCTTAACGCATCAAGTCGACGCGGCCACAATGGCGCGTTATGTGCGCAATCTGACCTGGATGGGCGAAGTCCTCACGATTTGCAGTTTTCTGGGCACGCTCAGTTTTGCGATATTAACGATCGGCGAAGTGGCGTATGCGGTGGCGGTGGGATTAGTGGGGCTGGCGCTCATGTTTGGGCTGCCGATGATTGTGGCGAGCAATCTCAGCGGCGCCAGCCGCGAAATTGTGTTCACGATCAATACATGGTCGCGCAATGCGGGCCTGGCCGTGCTGATTGTCGTGGGATTTCGCATCCTGTATGAAATTGTGGAGCAGATCCGCACGGCCGAAGAGCGCCGGCGCCAGCGCGAAGAAATGGAGCAGATTCAGGCGCTGCAAAAAGCCAAGCGCCCGCCCAAGCCGGGCCTCTGGTCGCCCTGCTGGAAACTGCCCTATTGTCATGAGGCTGTGCGAGAAGCCTGCCCCGCCTATAAACATCGCAAATCCTGCTGGCGCTATGGCTATGGCTGCAATTGCGATCCCACTTTAATCGAACGGCTCATCCGTTCTGGCGCTCTGGAGGGCGGCAAAGGCGCCCAGAAGGCCAGCAGCCACGAGAAGGCCGTGCATGCCGAATATCTGCGCTCGGATTTGCAGGCGGATCTGGCGAAAAAGCCGGTTGAACGGACAATTCCCTGCAGCAAATGCCCTATCTATCTGGATCATCAGCGCCAGAAATTCCGGATTGTCAATCCCCTGGCCGTGGCGTCGACATTAATTTTGCTGGGGCTGGCTTACACGCCCTTGCGGATGATCTATCATAAAGTTGTCCAGGCCATCGCCGCCATCGCCAGCAAAATGACTTTTGATGTGGAGCGCGTGGATCCGGGCCAATGGGTGCGCTATCTGGATACGCCTGCCCTGCAGGTCTTTTTCTTTGTCATTGTCGCTTTGCTGGCTTTAGCGTATGTGCTGAAATTCGTGGAATGGGCGATTTTTGAAAAGAAGTGGTAAGGGGCTGACAACTAGTCGCAACAAATTGCTCGTCAGGATAAATTTACAAAGTTAAAAAGCACGCCGCCATTATGCGGCGTGCTTTTCTTTGGGCCGGGCGTGCTTTCCAAGATAAAGCGGCTTGAGCCTTCAGGAAGCAGTACAGGCATGAGGAGAGAATCAAGCGGGAAGGCAGTGGAAAAACATCATGCCTTCAGAACATGCAGGGGCGTCAGCCGGGCAATCATTTTCCCCAGGCCGCATTCCAGGGTTTTGAGCACAGGCTGACGGCCGCGATATTTTTGCTGCACATCATGCAAATCCTCTATGAGCTCCGTTGTGCCGGCCTGAGCTGTGGACATTTCAAAATAGCGGCGCTCGCCCCATTCCCACACGCGCCTCACTTCCACAAGATGAGGCAAGCTGTATCCCGAGCCGTGCGGAATAATGTTGGCCTTCTGGAGGCAAGATAGAACGCCTAATTGTTCTGCCCGCGGCCGAAAGCCCAGGCTGTCAATGACAGCGTCCGATAAATTCGGCAGCCCCGCAAACAAATAGCCGGGCAAATCGCTGCGCACCATAATCGGCAAAAGGCAATTATCCGGGGGCTGGCTATCGTGGCAGCCCAGCAGAATGGCGTTGGGATGCAAAAGGCCCTGATGAGTCGTGTTGCTAATCATCTGAAAATCAGGAAAGCAGTGACGCGCGGCCACGAGACGCCGTTCTTTGGCGAAGGCATCTGCCGTTTGCCAGAAAGTCCAATACGCCTGCGCGGCTTCATCGAGCAGAATATGCAGGGGCCCCCAAGGCGTAGAGAGACAGCGGGCTTGCTGGCGTAAAGTTTCGGAGGCATCCCAATATAAGCCAGGGCCTAGGGCATTTTCCTGATGCAATTCCGGACAGGAGCTGTGCATCACAAACATAAAGGGGGGCAAAGAGATATTGTCCGCCACAGGCTGTACAGCACATATATCAATAAAATGATTGCCTTTGCCAAAATCCCAGGCGATCTTAACGCCCTGCAATTCCATTGGCGTTTGTTGCAATTCGTTTAGGCGGCGAATGATCATTTGGGGCTCAGGCACATCCGCCAGCCCGCCGACAAGCATCCCGCAGCCGTTGGGCTTGACATCCAGAACAATCAAAGGGCGTTCGCCCCAGCCCCACTGGATTTTGCCGCCGTAGCCGAATCCTGCACGCCAGCGGCCTGTATTGCGCGTAATAGTCATATCCGGCGTGGCGATAAAACAGGCCTCCGGGGGATATCCTAACTGGATAAGCGCAAAATTGATTTTAGCCAGTCCGTACGCCATATTCGCCGCGCATAATTGGGCGGCACTGTCCTCCACGCCCATGGAAAAAATCAATTGCCTGGCGCGTGCGAATAGCTCTTCGGCTGTCCAAGATTGAGGCATATTATTCAATTCGTTTTCCGGGCGGATTAATCCTGCCCCATCGGCAGTGAATAGTTGACGAGCGCCGCACAAGATTGTAATCTTGAAAAGCACAAGCATTTTCGTGCCAATTCAAGCCAGAAAACAAAGGCATTTCGGCGATTACGCGAAGAGATTGAGAACATGTCCCGAAAAAGCACAGGGAGGCAGGACTATGGAATTGCCTGTCTTGCCCTTAAAATCAGTATTATTTCCTGGAATGCCTATGCCGATATTCATTTACGATGATAGCTATCGGCAGATGATGGAATATTGCCTGCAGGGCGACAAACTCTTTGGCGTTTCCCTGATTAAAAAAGAAGGGCCTCGCCCTGAGGACGCGGAGCCCTATGCCATTGGCACGGTAGCGAAAATTGTTCGAAAGGTGGAAATGCGCAGCGGCGGACTGCATATTTTTGCCATTGGCACAAGGCGTTTTCGTCTGCTGGAAATCCTCCAACAAGCGCCTTTTTTGCTGGGAAATGTTGAATTATTAGCGGATGACGAGGAGCCTGATGTCCCGCTAGCGTTAGAGGAGGAAGTGCGGGAACTTTTTGAACAATATCTTCTATTATTGTTACAGCTGCTTGAGGAAAAAGAGGCAGACATTCAGTTGCCCCAAAATTTGTCGCGTTTGTCTTATATGATTGCGGCTCATCTTACATGTGCCTCTCGCATCCGACAGCAGCTGTTAGAAATGGATGATTTGGCGGAACGGCTCCGCGTCGAAAAAGAATTGCTGCAACGCGAAAACGAGGAATTTCGTCTTCTCTTAGCCACACGGCAAAAATATCAGGAAATTGGAGGCCCAAAGCCTGAGGATGTCTTTTCTCTAAATTGAAATTTCATTATAATTTATGCTGCGCTGCAAAAATGGAGTACATCGAGCTGCGAGAGGGAGCGTGCTAGTCTTGGCGCCTCAAGAAGAATTTGAGATTTTCAAACAAAAATTAGATCAGCTGATCGCTTCCTGCCAACAGCCGGAAGAAAGACGCATTGGCTTTGGCAACATCCGCCATGAATATTGCGAATGGAAGCGCGAGGGGGAGCATGATACAAATATTGCCGTGATTTATGAAACGCCCGGCGGCTCCACGACACAAATTAATGTGACCTATAATCATCTCTCTGGCGAATTTTCCTATCTGGATGAGGATTTAGAAACACACATCCACACGAACAATCCCGAGGAAGTGCTGGCCTATATTGAGAGTCATATGCGCGCCATCCCCAGCAAACGCCTGGCGCAACTGGAAAAAACAATTGACATGTGGCTGCAAGAGGGCAAAGCCCGCCATGAGATTTTTGCGGAGCTGAATAAGCTTT
The DNA here is from genome assembly GCA_964622325.1 of uncultured Armatimonadia bacterium. Classification (GTDB taxonomy): domain Bacteria; phylum Armatimonadota; class Zipacnadia; order Zipacnadales; family UBA11051; genus JAJFUB01. The sequence continues at coordinate 17,714 of CAZUOJ010000048.1, read as the reverse complement.
TGCAAACAGAATTTTTGGGGGGGCGTGTGAACATCCAGGAGCTCAAACACGGCATACGCCATTTAATGAAAGAATATGCCAAAATAGAGGGCTAATCAGCTCTCTTTTCTTTTTGCAGATTGCTTTTGCCATCAAAAATAAATAATTGCCTGTGCCGAGAGCCGATCCTCAGCGCGTCCTTTGCGGCAGATGTCTTCAAATTCCACATTGAAATCCAGATAGCTGTTTGCCCGCCAACGGTAGCCGAAGGAATGGCGACGATAATTCAAGGCACGGGGCGGCGTGTTTATTGTTTTGTTGTAGCCCTCATATTGCTCCGTGCGGACATAAAGAAAATCGTGTGGATGCAGGCGATACATCGCCTGGAGATAATAGCCATTAAAATCATCTGCCGCCGTTTCTCCCGCAGCATTCAAGCCTGGCATCGTTCCACACGCGCCTTCAGCCAAAAAGCCCCAGGGACGGGGAGCGATAAAAATAAAGCCGCCCCAGGCGCGATCTTCAACTCGTATACGCTTTCCTGTGGAGGAAGAAGTGGCGTATTTTCCTGTAAAGTAGCTGATCCCGGCCTGGCCCAGTTGTTTGGCGCCAAAGCGAAAAGGCCAGGCCGTCCTCGCGACAAAATGTAAAGCGCCATTCCAGCCCTCGTCACGGCCCGAGCCGGAATAACAGCCGAAAGCAAACACGCCATTATCGGGCACGGCGTAATCTTTTTTCTCCATTTCGCGAAAAAGCGCGCTATAACGCGAGGGCGAATAGAAAAAGAACAGCCCCTGATCGCGCTTGCCCGGCAAAATTTGAGAAATAATTTGTGGACTGTCCAGAGGCAAACGATGGGGGGAATTCGTCTGAATGTTGTCAAAGCCGAAAGGAACACGGCTGAGCCCCAGGCGCCCAAACCAATTAGCGTCTAGACGATGCTGCCAATATGCATCCAGCCAATGAAAATCCATATTGTCGCCCTTCAGGCAGGCTTCAACTTGCAGAACTAGGCTATCGTCTTTGCTTGTGGCTTCTGTTACTTTAAAGCGCCATGTTGGGATTTGCCATTTGTCCGATTCTTCCTCCAGCGAATGTACAAAACGGAGCTGGAAATAGCCTGTCACATCCGCAGCAAAAGTTTTTTGAGCTGTCCCAATGAGGAGGCCTATTCCTAAAATCACAACAGAAAAACAAACTCTGTACATGACTTTATCCCTTCAAAGCAAAATGCAGAAAGAAATAAAGGCTCAAGAATAGATAGGAATTTTTTAGAGAAAAGACGAAAATTAGTATGTATTTCTTTTGTTTGGAGTGTTATAGCACTCTAATTGGAGTTTTTCAAGTCTTTTTTGAAAAAAGAAAAAAATGAGGCTCCCATGTATTTGGCTCATCTGTTTGACATTGCTCTCAGGCGGCTTGGCGTTGACGCAGCGCGTTCAGGCAGAGGCTTTACAGTGCTGGACAGAAACAGCGCTCATCAAAATTAAGCCCAATGACGCGCCGGGATTAAGCCGAGAATTGCGTTTTCAAGCGTGCCGCGGAGAAACGGAATGGGGACAGATTATTTTATGTGGCAACAAGCCTTTTCGTGTGCGGCTTTCCGCCCAGGCGTTTAAGGATGGAGCCGGAGCTGAACAGCCCTGGCTGCGCCTATCTTTTCATCCCGCCGTATATGTGCATGTGTCTTTGCCCTCCGGGAATCATTATCCCGAGCCGGGCGATTGGCCAGAAATTTTGCCCGAACAAAATGTATTTACGCTGAGCCCAGGGCGCAATCAGCCTGTCTATGTGCGCCTGGAGACGCCTGTTGAAGCGTCGCCCGGCTTGTATGGGGGCGAAATCATAATCCATGCCAGTCTGAGGGAACAATCCAAAAATGAAGAAAATAATGGGGAAATACACATTCCTGTACGCATCCAGATCTGGCCTCTGACAATTCCTCCTGTTCCCACGACGCGCGCTTCTTATTATTTGTGGTGGGAGGGCCTGGCGCAGCGTTTTAGCCTACAGAATAAGCCGGAATTGCGGCAGAAAATATTCAAGCGTTTTTTCGATTTTATGCTGGAACATCGCTTGTGTCCTATGTTGCTGCCTGTGGATATTCGGCAGGCAGAGGAGTTTATGCGCGATCCGCGTGTAAATGCTGTCCGGCTGCCCTATCATGATGATAATCGTTATTTGCGAGACATTATTGCCTATGTGAAAGCGCGGGGCTGGCTGCAGCGCTGCTATTTTTATCTATATGATGAGCCGCCGCGCCGATTGTGGCCCGAAGTGCTGCGTGCGGGCTTGCAAATTGCTCGTATTGAGCCGTTCATGCCGCGGCTGGACACAATTCAGCCGGAGCCGGAATTAGCTCGAGCTGTCACAATTTGGGCGCCCAATATTGAAAGCGTGTATCTTTATGATGAGCGCATTGAAGCCTTAACACAAAGCGAACAGGAAGCTTCATATTCCATCTGGTGGTACACATGCGCCACGCCTAAATATCCCTATCCCACATTTTTGTTAGATGATGATGCGATTGCGCCGCGGCTGCTTTTTTGGGCGCAGCTTCGTTATGGCCTGAACGGAAGCCTGTATATCAACACAATCCATTGGGGGCCCAAAGGCCATGATCCATGGAAGGAAGCTGTTACGGATCCGCTGTTGCGCGCGAATAATGATGGCCTGCTCATTTACACAGGCCGCGGCCGCACAGTCGCTGATGCCTATCCCGTGACAGGCGTACGGCTGGAAATGATTCGGGATGGCCTGGAGGATGTGGAATTAGGGAACATGTTGCGGGATAAAATCGCCCGCTTGGCCGGCGATTTTGCCGCTCGCCAACATCTGGCTGCTTTAGCCTCACAAATTTTGCCTGATTTGCGGCATCCGGATCGGCAGCCGGAACATCTTTTGCAGTTAAGAGCGCAAATCGTGCAGGAAATTCTCACATTAGAGCAAAATCCCCGGGCTGTGAGCACATTGCTGAGCTTGCCGCGTAAAATCATTCCCGAGTCCAGAGAGCCTGTGGCGGAAGACAAATTTGCCGTTGCCTTGCGCGGCACGCCGCGAGTAGATGGACGCCTGGATGACGCATGCTGGCAAGCGGCTTTGGAAGCAAATGCGCCCGGCTGCCGCACTATCATTACGCGTTTTCGCAATCTTACAGGGCGCATCTGGCCCTCCCAAGAAACGCGTGTTGTATGTGTATATGATAATGATTATTATTATTTTGCTTTCTGGTGCAGCGAGCCAGAAGCGGAGAAGCTGCAGCCCTATTCAGCCTGTCAAAATCTTGCCCAAACAGATCGCGTCGCCGTCGGGATATGGCAAAATGGCCAGGAAAAATGGCATATTGTGACAGTGGAGGGCCTGCGTTTTGAAGGCAGTTTGCTCCATCCTCAATGGGCAAATCACAGCTTGTGGAAAGCCCAAACACAACAGGAGGCTGACGGCTATACAGCGGAGATATGTCTTCCGCGTCTTTCTGGGCAAGAGCCTGTATTGTTTAATCTTTTTCGTTATGCCGCTTGCGGGCAGGAAACGCTTTATTTTACGGGAAGATACAGCAGCAAGCATAATCCTTTCCAATTTGGGCGTCTGGAGTTGAGATGAATGGCTATCCGAGAAATTCACATCCTGCATCACACGCATATTGATGTTGGCTATACGGATTTGCAGCCCATTATTGGAGAAAAACATCTTGAATATCTGGATAATGTTATAGATTATTGCAGGCGCACAGATGATTATCCTCCAGAAGCGCAATTCCGCTGGGCCTGTGAGTTCAGCTGGCCAATGATATCTTTTTTACAGAAACGGCCTGAGCGAGCCGAGAACATGATCGAACGGCTGCGGCAGGGGCGGATAGAATTAGCGGGCCTATTTTTGGATCCAACAGAGTTAATGGACAAGCGGGCCTACGAAATCTCCCTGCAGCCTGCCCTCCAATTAGCGCACACACATGGCTTTGAAGTGAAGACAGTCATGACAACGGATATTCCGGGGATGGGCTGGAGTCTGCCCGATGTGATGGACGCGCATAATTTGCCCTATCTGAGCGTTTCGCCGAATGCGATGGTCAGTCTGCCCCTCCAATTAAAAAGCAATGAATGTCCTTTTTGGTGGATTGGCCCTCAGGGTGGAAAAGCGCTCGTATGGCATACGGATTGGCGCAAAGGCTGGTACGGCGCCTGCCATGTCCTGGGCTTGCCCCAAGGAATGGAGGTGTTCGGGCCCAAGCTGCTGGAATATCTTCATCAATTAGATGAAGAAGGCTATCCTTATGATGTGTTTTTGCTGCATTATGCGGCGGATAATTATCCCCCTGACGCAACAGTCTCGGATTTTGTGGCGATGTGGAATGAGGAAGTGGGGGAGCCTGTATTATGGCTTTCAACAAATCGAATGTTTTTTGAGCGTTTGATAGAGCTTCATGGGGAAAGTTTTCCTGAATATCAATTAGCCTGGCCTGATTGGTGGAGCAATGGGTTAGGCAGCGCCGGCTATGAAACGGCTTTGTCCCGCGAAACGCATTGCCGCTTGCGAAGAATTGAAGCCTTACAGGATTTTCTCCGGAACAGGGGGGAGGATTTGTGGCCCATTTGGGAGGATTTGCTGTTTTTTGATGAACATACATGGGGCTGCTCCAATATGGCCCTGGAGCCGCATTCCTTTCGTAGCCGGGCAAGCTGGATTTTCAAAGCACAGCATATTTATCGGGCGGCCGAGCGAGCGCGGCGTGTAGAAGAGCAATTGACTCGCCACATTGCGCCGACAACAGCACAAGCTTCTTTTTCGGGGGATTTTCGGGATCAGACGGTACATTCGCGCGGCACTTCTGCCCATCAATTGGCGTTGTATAATCCTCTGTCCTCGCCATTTTGGGGTCCCGTATTGCTTCCGCAAAGCGGCGGAAGGCCGGGATTATTGCGCATAGGGGCGAAAGAGGCAGTGCCTGTGCAATTTTCGCCCGCCACACGGTTGCGCCCCGCCCAATGCTGGACAATTCTGCATATGGAGCCGAATGCGGGACTTGTGGTTACTGTAGAGGTACAAGAACAAGCCGAAACAAAGATATATTCATCGCCGACTCATGAGCCTTTACGGCTAGAAACAGCCGCGTGGCGCTGTGAATGGGAGCCCAATGGCCGTTTTTCAGGCTTATGGGATATAGCTAGGCAAAAGCAATGGATTGATTTGCGTGCCCCCTGGGGCTTTGGAGAAGTCATCCGCGAAATCATCACGAGCCCTGAAGATCGCAGCGCAGTCTGGGAGCGAGGCTACACGGATCTTCCTTATGGCAAGCGGCGCCGTGACGCCAATTTCCTGCGCGAAGGCGCGCTGTCTTCCTCTCGCCTCATCCGATGGGAGAGCGGGCCTCTAGCAGAAATCGCCCTTTTCGAGGCGCATTTGCCCTCTGTGCGCAGGATAGAAATGGAATATCGCCTATGGAAAAATTTGCCGTGGCTGGAACTAGAAATACGCCTGGATAAACAAGCCTATGAGTGTTACGAGAGTCTCTATGTGGCCTTTCCTTTTGCCCTGCAGAGGCCGCGGGCTTTTGTGCATAGTTGCGATGCTGTTTTTGAGGCCGAAGCAGGGCAATTGCCAGGCACATGTCGCGATTTTTATTATGTTCAAGATTTTGTGGCCTTGGCGGGCGAGGAAGGCTGGGCGGCGATATGTCCTGTGCAGGCCCCCCTTGTGCAGCTTGGGGCCATTACATTCGGGCGTTGGGCAGAGCATTTGGAAATGGAACGAGCCTGCGTTTATTCCTGGCTCACAAACAATTTCTGGTACACAAATTTCCCTGGCTATCAATTGGGTGAATTCACATTTCGCTATGCCCTTGCAGCCGGGCCAGGGGCTTTTGTTGCTCACGAGGTACAGCATATTGCAGATACGGTGCGCACAGGACTGGCTATAGCCTATTTGTCATAAATGCGCTAAAATGGATACAGGGTGCAACAGGCGCTGCGCTCCAATAACAACAATACAAGATGAATTCTCCGTTGGCTAAAAGCTTAAAGTGAAACGCGGAGAGGAAAAAAATGACAGACAATGAGAAGCGTGAGCCTGAGGAGTCTGCGGAGGAGCCGCCCGAAATAGAAATTTCCTGGGATGATTTGGAAGATGTCCCGGAGAGGCCAGCCGCGGCGGCCCCGGCTTTTGAGGCAAAAGAGGATGTGCTAGTCATTGACAGCGCCGATTTAGTGGACATTCCGGCGGCGCCGCCAGCGCCGCCGCCTGTATTCCCGCCTGCTGTGCCGCCGCAATATCCCCCTGTCAGCTCTGAGGTGGGATGGGAGGCCTCCGCGAAAACAAAACAGGGGCCTTTAGCCGGGGGGCTTTCGGGCTCTCTGCTTTTGCAAATGGCTTTAGCCGGAGCGTTGGGGGGCTTGCTGGCGTGGGCGCTGAATGAGCCCGTGAGCTATTTAGGGGATACAAATGGCAGCGCGACGCCAGCAGATTTAAGCCTGCATACATACATTTGTCTGGCCATAGCGATGGCTGGCGCAGGCGCCCTGGGCCTGATTTTGGGCTTTTCTCAGGGAGCAGCCAATGAGGCGGGGGGCTTGTCTTCCTTTTTGGGGCCTTTGGCAGGCCTGGCCGCCGGCCTGAGCTTAGGAGCCGCAATGACAGGGCTGGGCTGGCTGCGCACGAAGGGTTATGTGCCCTCCGAAGAGACGGCCGTGCTGCATACAACAATTTTTGCCTGTTATATCGGGCTGTGGATGGGCCTATGCATTGGTATTGTGGAAGGTATATATGAAGGCAATATAAGCAAGCTATTGATTGGTGGAATTATTGGCCAAGCAATTGGTATTGAAATGGGCGCTTTAGGAGGGCTTTTGGGGCAGCTTTTCTATGGTTGGGCCAGACAAGGCGTGGAGTCTCTGGACATACAGCAGATTTTAGCGCGAACATTTGGCTGGGGCATTGTTGGCGTGGGCATTGGCGTCGGGCTGGGCCTGGCCCATGGTTTGCCATCGTATTCGGCCAAAAAAATTGTTAATGGGCTGATGGGAGGCGCCGCGGGAGGATTTATTGGCGGATTTTTATTTGATCCGTTATCGCTGGTGTTAGGAGGTCTGGGGAGCCGCTTGCTGGCCATTACATTGATTGGGGCCCTCAGTGGCGCTGCGATTGGCTTAATTGAGGAGATACGAAAAGAAGCCTGGATCGCCATCATCAGCGGGCCCTTGGCCGGCAAGCAATTTATCCTGTATAACGCCATCACAACAATTGGCAGTTCGCCCAAATGCGATATTGCTTTGCTCAAAGATCCTCACATTGCGCCCCAGCATTGCGTGATTCAGCAGACAGGCGGAGGATTTCAATTGCGGAGCCTGGGGCCCCTGACAATCGTGAATGGGCATCCCATTCAGCAACATTCTTTGCGCGCTGGCGATCGCATTCAGATTGGCGCCACTCTGCTAGAATATCAGGATCGCGCCCTGCGCTCTTAAAAAGAAAACAGACGATCGAGACGAACGAAAAGAGTCGCTTTCATTTTTTTAAGAAAAATCTTGCTACAGCCATGAAACATCGCGAGGAAGTGTTAGTCAGGGTATTGATTGAGCCCGAGGGCGAGGGGCTGCCCTTGCCGCGCTATGAGACGGAAGAAGCGGCCGGAATGGATTTGCGGGCGGCAATTGAGGAGGAAATGGTGCTGCAGCCGGGAGAGCGCGCGCTGGTGCCGACAGGCCTGCGCCTGGCCCTGCCGCCCGGCTACGAGGCGCAAATTCGCCCCCGCAGTGGACTGGCTATTCGTCATGGCATCACAGTCATCAATGCTCCGGGCACGATTGATGCGGATTATCGCGGCTCTGTCTGTGTGGGGCTTGTCAATCTTTCGCAAACGCCCTTTGTCATTCGCCGTGGCGACAGAATCGCGCAGCTTGTCGTGGCGCCTGTTAGCCGGGCGTCGCTTGTGGTGGTCACGGAGCTGGATGATACGCCACGGGGCGAAGGAGGCTTTGGCCATACGGGAACACAATAAAAGCTTGAGGGGAGGAGAAAAAAGTGGGGAAAATTCAATGCGTGCAGGCAAACAAATGGCGAACACATTTGCAGCTTTTCGCGCCTGTCTATGTCCTGATCCTTGGGGCAACAATGGGATTGTTTATCGGAAGCGCTTCAGGGTGTCGGCAAGCGCCGTCAGCGCCGCCGGAGCCCAAATTACAGCAAATGCCGGCGCCAGAAGCCTCCAGTAAGGCCGTGGTCACATCTCCACAACAGGACGAATTTTTCCCGGCGCCTAATTTTACTGTGACAGACATTGATGGAAAAGAACACAGCCTGAAAGATTATGCCGGCAAAATACTGATTATTGAATTTTGGGCCACATATTGCAAGCCCTGCGTACAGCATCTGAAAGAATTTAACACATATGCGGCAGAGTTTGCGCGCCAGGGGATAGAGTTTTTAGCGCTGTCCCTGGACGAAAAAGAATCAGTCATCCGCGGCTGGCGGCCAGAAGGCTTTTTAATCCCCCTGGCGCGGTTGGATGACAAAACGCGCGAGGCTTTTTTGGGCAAGCAGACTATTGTGGCTATTCCACAAGTACGGATTATCGATCGTCAGGGGCGCATTCGTTATGCCTTTGGGCCCGAGGCGGAAACAGAAGAAATTATCCAGACAGCCAAAAATCTGGCCCAAGAGAAAAATGACGAGAATGAATAGCTCTGGCAAAAATTAAGCTCCCCTCTACGCGCGGAAACCGGCAGAGGGGAGAGGAGATTTTGGGGCTGCAAAAATTATTGTCCTTTTGTTCATTCGCCTGCCAGCGCGGCATGCGTTTCTTTCAGCTGTTGGATGATATTTATTTTCTGAGGGCATTTTTCTTCACATTGGCCGCATTCTATGCAGGCGTCGGCTAATTTTGTGCCCTTTTCTTCATTGGCAATGCGGGCATACATTTGCCGGGCATGCTCTGTGAGGCCCCAGACGCGATGCATGTTCATCGCCGCAAAAATTTGCGGAATCGCCACGCCCTGCTCACACGGCAGACAATATCCGCAGCCGGTACAATACAGTTCAGCCAGACGCTGATTCTCGCGGAGCGCCTGTTCAATGGCCTCCAGCTCTTCGGCCGTTAAAGGCTCTTCACGGGAGGCAATCGCACAGTTCTCGCGCACTTGCGCTTCCGTATTCATGCCCGAAAACGCCACAGACACATGCGGATTAGCCAAAACGAAGCGCAAAGCTAATTCCGGCGTGCTGGCGATATTGGGCAAAAGCTTATTCAGCTTTTCGGATGGCATGCCCAAACGTCCGCCGCCGACAGGCCCCATAATTTCCACGCCCATTCCTGCCTCATATGCCGCGGCAATGACATCTTCATTGGTCCGATCCAGAAGATTGTATTGCACGAGCATGCCCTCAAATTCTCCTGTTTGTATCAGCTTGAGGATATTTTCGGGCTTATCGTGAGAGGAAAAGGCCACATGACGGATAAGCCCCTCTTCTTTGGCTTTTTGCACTTCACGGCTCAGCTTGGGCGCGTAAAAGCGCTCGTATTGTTCCCATGTGATGCTGTGAATAACTTTGTATATGTCGATGTAATCCGTTTGCAGGCGTTCCAAGCTTGTTTCCAGGCGCTGCCGCCAGCCTTCCACCGTTTCCTGTTCTGGCCCCCAGCAGGGATTTTTAGTCGCTATCAAAACGCGCTCACGGCGGCCTTGTATGGCTTCCCCGACATATTTTTCGCTTCGCCCCTCGCCGCCATAGCCATACGCTGTATCAATATAATTGATTCCCAGATCTAATCCCAGGCGCAATAAGCGGACGGATTCTTCGGGATTGTCAAACGGCAACCGCATGGCGCCAAATCCCAAAGCAGAGACTTTCAATCCTGTCTTTCCGTACTCCCGATACTGCATACCAGTCACCTCATCCTGAAAAAATCTGTACACATCACTTTTCAGTCATAAATTTCTGTAGCCTGTAAATCAGGGCGTACACAGGCGAACGACGCACCACGATGGCATCAAAAGGACAAGCTTCTAAACAGCAAAAGCATTCCACACACGATTTTTGCTCTATTTGGGCAAATTTATTAATTGTAATAGCTTTTTTGGGGCAAATGCCTGCACAGGCGCCACAGGCGCGGCAATGACTGCGGATGACTTTCGGGCGAGCTATGACGAGGCGGCCCAGCAACTTCACCAGCGGCCCTAATAATTCCACCCGCACTACAGGGGAACGCCGAATCGGGAAGGCGAGCTCTTCCCAGGATAAACCGCTGATGTGAATTTGCTCCCCATCGGCGCAGCCCAAGCCCACATTGGCGGCCGCTATCGTTGTGCCCACTTCTTCGGGCGCAAACCCCCAGGCTTTTTGCAAAACGGCATCCACAGCCACGCCATCCCGGGAAGCGATCAGCACGCCCATCCGCCGTGGCTGGCCCTGTGTGGGCCCCATCCCCTCCATAATATCAACTGCATCTAAAATATGCAAATCGGGCGCGCGCACGGCGTAACAATCTACAATCGCTTCGCTCAAAGCCCAATAACGTCCCAGCAAATGAGCCTCCAGCCGTTGCCGCGGCGCCATCGCGCCAAACATATTCTTAATGGCGGCTGTAATCAAGGTCTGATTATGCGTCTTGGCTTTGGGCAAATTTATGACAAGATCCGCCTCCAGCACTAATGAAGCATATTGGATGTGGCGCAGCACATAGGGCTGCGCCAAGCGGACTTCTTGATAGCCGCCTTGCGCCAGCAACGCAAAGCGCACCGGCAAATCGCCGCACGCTTCCAGCAGTCCTGTCCGCGCAAAGGCGGCTGTCACATTTTCGGTGAGCGCATAGCCGGGCTGATCGGCGATGAGGACCTCAGCGCCAGCCTCCACGAGAATTTCCGCCACCGCGCGCACGACTTCCGGATGCGTGCAGACGGCGCGCTCGGGCGGCAGCGCATTGATGACATTGGGCTTGAGCAAAACGCGCATGCCAGGCTGTACAAAATCAGGCGAAGCGACCGCCTGCCAGCATTCCCGCACCGCCTGACGCACTGCCGCGCGCTCGTAATCTGGACAGCGCGCAATATGGACACGCGATTTAGGACTTGGATTTTCCGCGGACATACTGCTATAATAGCAAAAAAGAGCCCCGAACATAAAGGCAGAGGGCGTTAGCCTTCTAGAAGCTTGCAAAAATCAGGAGGGAATAAGATGTCTGAAAAGCCAGCCATTGAGGGCGGCTCGCCCCTACGCACAGAGCCTTTTCCCCCGTGGCCTTATTTCCAGCCGCAAATGATTGAAGCGGCGATGGAGCCCCTGAAAACAGGCCGCGTAAATTATTGGACCGGCGAGCTGGGCATGAAATTTGAAGAGGAATTTGCCCGTTGGGCCGGCGCCAAATTCGCCATCACGACAACAAACGGCACTAGCGCTTTGCATGTGGCCTTGGCTGGCGCAGGCATTGGGCCCGGCGATGAAGTCATTGTCCCCAGCTACAGCTTCATCGCCTCCTGTTTTTGTGTGCTCCAAGCGGGCGCCATCCCCGTGTTTGCGGATGTGGAAAAAAATGGCCACACGATCGATCCGAAAAGCATTGAGGAAAAAATATCCGAACGCACGAGGGGCATTATCGTTGTCCATCTGTACGGGATTATGTGCGATATGGATCCCATTATGGAGATTGCGGAAAAATATAATTTGAAAGTAATCGAAGATTGCGCCCAGGCACACGGCGGCCAGATTCGCGATAAAAAAGCCGGCACAATCGGACATTTCGGGGCTTTCAGCTTCTGTCAGTCCAAGCATTTCACGACAGGAGGCGAAGGAGGCGCTGTGATTACAGATGACGAAGAAGCCGCCTGGATTATGCGCTCCTTCCGTGATCACGGCTATGATGTGCGGGAGCGGCTGCGCCTGTTAGAGCTGGAGGCCAAGCTGCCGTACATTCACAATACGATTGGCTTTAATTATCGGATGACGGAAATGCAATCCGCCATCGGCTTGGAAGCGCTTAAAATTTTTGATACCTGGAATCTGCCTAATCGCAAGCGTAACGCGGCGATTCTGGATGAAGCGCTGAAAGATGAGCCCTGGATCGAAGCCTTGCCTATAAATAATGAGTATCGGCGCAATGCTTATTGGCTCTATCCGATTGTTCTGAATACAGAGCGCATTCGCATCAACGGCCGCCAATTTTATCAGGCCTTGGCGCAAGAGGGCGTGCCAGCGGGGCCAGTGCTGTGGCCTCAATGCTACAAGGAACGCGTGTTCCAGGAGCGCAATGGCTTTGGTCGCCTGAATTATCCGTTCAATGATCCGAATGCCCGGCCGGAAGCCACGCATTATGAGAATGTCTTTTGCCCCAATGCCGCAGAAGTGGAGGAAAAGACTTTCTTTGTGCCCACACATCCCACATACGAGCCTAAAGATATGGAGGACATTGCCGCGGCTATTTTGAAAGTGGGGCGCTATTTTGCGCAATAATGCGCTCCTTCTTTTGCCGATATTAACGGCAAATTGAAAAATACGCGGAGCCTCTAAAACACATTTGGCCTAAAGAGGCTCCGCTATTTTTTTCAGGCGGCGTTACAAAAACAGGCTCTTTCGCTTCCTGCGTCGCGGAAAGCCTGATTTATTTTCTGCTGTTCACACGCCTAAATTATTTTTCATCCGCTGCTTTGTCTTCCAGTTCCTGGGCATACACAAGATAGCCTGTGAAGCGTAATCCCCGCGCTTCGTAAAATTTCCAGGCCGCATCATTATCTTCTTGCACTTTTAATTCTACGCGGCAATAGCCCCGGCGACGCGCCTCTTGGATCAGCATCTCTAAGATCTGTGTTCCCACGCCCTGCTGGCGCTCTTCCGCCGCCACGATGAAATCCTCAATGCTTCCATAGGGCCGTCCCTGCCATGTGCTGTAATGTTCATGTAAAGAGGCCATGCCGATAATCTTATCTTCCCGCTGCGCCACGGCAAAACGCACGCGCTCCGGGTGCGCCAGCGCAAAATCTACAGCAGCATATAAATGATTTTCCTCTGGAACGAGTCCGTGCTGGACGATTAATTCGCTCAGAAGTTGCACTAGCGCTTTGCGATCCCAGCGTGTCGCCCAACGCACAAGCACATTCATTGTCTTCTCCTTATTGTGTTTACGCCCTAAAGAAATGACAAGATGCGCTGCCGCTCCTCATTTTCTTAAAGAAGCTTAAACGCTGCGGAAACAATACAGTATGCCGTCATTGCCGGCGATAAACAGCTTGCCGCCCGAAATGGCCGGCGATGTAGGCAGCTCCGCGCCAATAGGATATTCCCACATCAGAATGCCTATTTCAGCCTCTACAGCATATAGCTTGCCGTCGTGCGAGCCGAAATACACAGTGCGGCCGCTTACAATCGGCGCAGAATCAATCCAATCCCCTGCCTGGAAACGCCAGCGCAGAGCGCCCTTATCAGCGCTGACAGCATATAAGCAGCGATCGCGCGCGCCGATATAAATGAAATCCTGCCAGGCGGCGGGAGAGCTATTGATGGAGCCCGTCGCCGCAAATTCCCATACACAGCGTCCTGTGTCAAAATCCAAACAATACAGGCGCTGATCAGTGGAGCCCACAAATACACGGCCCTGATGAAAAAGCGGCGTGGAGACGATTTCTCCAGCGGTCATAAAATGCCATAGAAGCTTTCCGCTCGTTTGTTCCAAAGCGTAAATTTGATGATCGCCTGCTCCGAAAATGATTCGTCCTTCCCAAATAAGCGCCGCTGAATATATGGGCCCGTCCGCTGCAAATGTCCACATCCGCTGTCCGCTCTGGCCATGCAACACATACAGCTCGCCCTCCTCAGTGCCCACATAAATAGCATTTTGCCAGCTTGTCGGGGGGGCTGTGATAGGCGTGCGCGTCACAAAATCCCAGATTTCTCTGCCTGTGCGCGGATCCAGCGCCAATAACCAATTATGGCACGCCGCAATTAACATATTGCCGCCCCACACACAGACGGGCGCCAAAATGTCGTAGGGCGTTTCTTTTTCCCAGACAATTTCGCCGCGTTCGGCTGTTAAAGCGACAAGACGGCCTTGTTTGCCGGGCTTATTCTGATGTGCAGCCGTATAGACAATGCCGTTCGCCACAATCGGCGAGGCCAAAATCCATTCGCCCAATTGACAATGCCAGCGGCGCTGCAAGGGGGGCACGACAATTTCCGGCGTATAGCCCACGCGGGTAATGCTGCCGCGGAACATCGGCCAATTGTAGCTGCGGCTGGGCGTGCGTGGCTTTTGGCGGGCTAAAGCCAGTAATGTCTCATCCAATTCCTGGCGCGCCTCTTTGTGCCCCGGAGCTAAGGCGAGGGCCTGGCGCAATACATTCGCGGCGCGTTGCCAGTCGCCTTTTTCTCGCCAGCTCCGTGCTGCGGCAATAAGCTCAGCGACAGCCTCTTCTTCCGCCGAAATCTCTGCCGTCGGTGCGTCGGACGCGGCCTCTGGCTTCTGGCCGCTCACAAGCGGTGCGGACGGCGGAAATCCAGTCTGCTGGCGCGGATTGGCACAAATGGGACAAACGCCCTGGCCGTTTGTGCTTAAATAGCCGCAGCCAGTGCATTGCCACACATCTTTTCGCCCCGTATGGGCGGCTGCGACAGCCTCCTGGACAGCTGGCAATGCTTTCTGCAGTTCGGCGAAACTTTGAAAGCGCTCCTGCCGTTGTTTCGCCAGGCAACGCATAATGAGCTCGTCCAATTCAGCAGGGATGCCGGGAACGATTTGGCTGGGACGCGCCGGCACTTGATGGATAATCTGCCGCACTAATTGTGAAACATCTTTGCCTTGAATAGGGGGGCGCCCCGTTAAAGCGGCATAAAAGCAGGCGCCAAATGAATAAATATCGGAGGTCCAGTCAGCGGCTGAAGCATCTAAAAGCTGCTCCGGAGGCATATACAAATATGTGCCTAAGCCCACGCCCACATCGCTGTGTTCGCCGCCAGGCATCCCCTGGGCCTTTGCGAGGCCAAAATCTGTGATTTTGATGATTGCCTGGCGCGTCAGCATCAAATTGGCAGGCTTCAAATCCCGATGGATGACGCCGGCGCCTCCTGGCCCCACTTGCGCCTGATGTACATACGCCATCGCCGCCGCGGCTTGCTCCATAAATTGCAGCACTTGCGGCGGGAACAAGCGCCCTTCCTGGTCAATCAGAGCCTGCAGATTTGTGCCTTCCACATATTCCAGAAATAAAAACGGCTGGCCTTCAATTTCCCGATAAATAATCGCTTCGACAATGTTTTCGTGATGCCCTAAATGCATCCAAGTGCGGGCTTCAGCCGCAAAACGACTGATGGCATTGCGATCAGCCAGTAATTCTTCCCGCAAAGTTTTGACAGCAAAGCGGCGCTGGGAAAATTCATCCAGCACAATGTACACAACGCTCATCCCGCCGCGACGCTTTTCTGTGACAAT
>CAZUOJ010000048.1:0-2229 GCA_964622325.1 uncultured Armatimonadia bacterium | reverse complement strand
ACATTCCACACGCGCATTGGCTGATGAAAGCCGCTAATGGGCAGCTTGCCCAAATCCTGCGCCACAATCAGATCCGCTACGGCCCGATATGTTTCGTCGCTAATGAGAATTCGGCAGCCCAGGGGCTTACAGAGGGCTTGCAGCCGCGAGGCTAAATTAACAGTCTGGCCAATGACAGTATATTGCATTCGTTGAGGGGAGCCCACATAGCCCACAACAGCGGGGCCAGTGGCAATTCCGATGCCTGCGGCTAAATTGGGCACTTGCAGATATTCCCATTCGGCTTGATTCGCCATAATGCGGCGCTGGATATCAATCGCAGTCATCACAGCCCGGCGGGCATGATCCGGCTGAGCAAGCGGCGCATTAAAGAAGATCATGATTTCGTCGCCAATGTATTTGTCTAAGGTGCCCTCATGTTCCCAGATGATTTCATTCATTAAAGTGAAATAGCGATTTAAGAAAGTCACAGTATCTTCAGGGGCAAGCGCTTCCGCCGTGGCGGTGAAATTGCGGATATCGGCGAACATTACGCTGATTTCCCGGCGCTCGCCCCGCAAAGAGATATACGCCTCTTCCTGTACAAGCCTTCCTACAAGCTGGGGGGGCACAAAATGCTGGAGAATAGTCTGTATTTGATGCCGACGCCGTTCCTCCAAAAGCAAACGCAGCGTCACGATAATTAAAAAATTTCCTAACATTGCGAAGAAAGGAAAGATCAAATTCAAAACAAAGTGATGCTGAATAAATAAGCGGACGCATAGCCAGGGATACAAAATTAACGCGCTTAAAGCCAGCAGGGTCATGAGAAAGGTGCGCTGGCGAGGCAAAATTATGCCGAAAGTGGGAATCAGCAGCAACAAAAAAAGTCCGATGGCCAAGGGCGAGGCCTGGCGCAGAAAACGGCCGGATAACATCGCTTCCAGCGCGCTGGCCTGAGCTTCCACGCCATAATAAATCGTCGCAAAAGGATTGGCGCGCAAATCGTAAATGCCAGGAGCGGTGACGCCAATCAGAACAATTTTGCCCTGGAATTGTTCTTTATTTTGCGTGGGCGTGCGATTGAGAACATCGGCCGCGCTAAAATAGGGGAATATATGATCGCCGCCGAGATAATCAATCAAAAAGCGGCCCTGCATGTCTAATGGAATGCGCCGCGCGCCCAAGCGAATTTCCTGGCCAATGATTACGGAGATTTTCTCCGGAGGGATCTGATAATAGTCTGCGGCCACGGCTAGGGCGACAGAAGGATACAGGCGGCCCTGATAACGAATCAGGGGGACAAGATGCCGATAAATGCCATCTCCTGAATCCAGAACATTGGCGACGCCAAAGCCGCGGGCGGCGGCGGCCAATTCCGGCAAGGGAAAAGTGACAGCTGCAGGCTCAATCAATTGAGCCACATAAGCCAGGCCTCTGCCGGGCTGAACAGCTGTATGTTCCCAGGCGCGGGCGGCAATCTGGGGCGGCACTGCCGAGGCCGGCGTTCCGCGGGCTAAATAGATAAAGCCTGCATGAAACACATTCCCGGCTTCCTGAGTGGCGCGGATGAGTTCAACATCGGAGGCGGCCCCGCCCGGCGAGGCATCATATTCGGTGAAAAATATGTCAAAAACAATACAGCGGGCTCCCGCCGCCTGTAAATGGCGGATTAAGCGGGCGAATATCTTCCGCGGCCAGGGCCAGCGCCCCAAGCGCCGTATACTCTCTTCATCTACAGTCACGATGACAATCGGCTGTTTCGGCTGTTGGGGGCCCCGCAATTGAAAGCGCCAGTCTACAGTGCGCCATTCAAAGCGATCCAACAACGTGGGCGCAGGCCAAAAATAAAGCACAAGTATAGTCAAGGAGTAGGCGAGTACTCCCAAAAAGCTCAAACGCAAAAAGCGGCCACTGGCAGGCAAATTAGCGTTCATGATAGTTCCTGAAATTTCGGTTGATTGCTGGCGCCAGCAACAAGCTTTTGTGCGCTATCGTTTGAATCCAGAGGGTAGCGGGTAAAAATTATTATAACAAGCAAATAAATCAGCAGGCTTTGTTTCACAAAATAATTTTCGTCTTAGCAATTAAAAAATAGCTGAAATTGAGATAATCTGGTACTTTATAAGGGATGTTTTCACATTGAGGTGGCCAAATGCGCAAAGCTGCATTTTTGCTTCTCTCCACAGCAGCGATTTTAATCTTTGTCAGTGTAGTTATAACGCATTCGTTGCTTATTTTGCAACGGGT
>CAZUOJ010000047.1:0-26863 GCA_964622325.1 uncultured Armatimonadia bacterium | reverse complement strand
TTGCAGTTTTCCGCGGAAAAGGGACGGGCGCTGGCGCAAGAAAAAGCCCAAACAGCTTCCGCGGCGGCGCCCAAAGGCCATCCTCCGGCTTGGATTAAAGTTACAGCGGCAAATGTCCGCAGCGCTCCTGGCCTGGGCGGCAAAGCCTACGGGACATTGAGCCAGGGGACGAAAGTGTATGTGCTGGCCCGGCAGGGAGATTGGGCTAAATGCAAGACGCCGGGAGGCAGTGGCTGGATACGGGGGGATTTGCTGGAATATGACATTGCCGCTGGGCGGAAATTGGCCGAGGCGGCAAACGCGTCTGGCCCGAACGCCCCTTCTGCTTCATCAACAGTAGCCAGGGCTGCTCCTAATAAGGCGTTTGTGGCGGAGGAGCGGGTAATATTGCGGGCAGGCCCTGGCAGCCGCTTTCCGAAAAAAGCGGCGCTCGTGAAGGGGCAGACATTGTACATCGCCGGCAGCCAGGGAATGTGGCGGAAGGTGAAAGTGCACGGCGGGACAACGGGGTGGGTGGCGGCCTGGCTGATTAAAGAAGCGCCCCGGAGTAGTGGGGGGGCAAATAGCGGAACGGGGAAATCCCTGGCGGGCAATCCCGACACGCCGGAAGTGGCGCGGATGGATCGCGTGTTGCCCGCGTGGGTGACAGCCGAAACAGCTCGAGTGCGGGAGGGGCCCAGCACAGAGGCAAAAGTTAAATTCACAGTATCACAGGGGACAAAGCTGCAAGTGGCTGCGGTTTGCGGTCATTGGTGCAAAGTGCGCACACAGGCGGGGAATTATGGGTGGATTGCCGGCTGGCTGATTAAATTCGTGCCGCCGGGAACAGCGATTACAGCGAAAGAGGCGGGCGAAACAGTGGAGGTGAATGTGGGCTGGGTGGCGCGTCCGGAAGTCAATGTGCGGGCGGGCCCCAGCACGGAAAGCCCCTCCATCGGCGAAGCCACATTGGGGACGCGCCTTTTGATTATTGGCAAACGGCCTGGCTGGTATAAAGTAGTATTAGAAGATGGCAATATCGGCTGGATTGCCGCGCGTTTGATTGATACACGCTCGGAAAGGCTGGTGCGAGCGCGGCTGGCTTTGTGCGGGAAAGCGGGCTTGAAGTCGGCACAGCTGGCGCGGGCGACGATGGGCGCCGTCGAGGATTTTCCAGCGCCTACAGTGGAAGGAGCGCCGGAAACGCCTGAAGGCGGAGACAGTTTCGGCAGCAAGCTTGTTGCCACAGCAATGAAATATCTGGGCTGTGCTTATGTCCGCGGCGGCTCGCGGCCCGGGGCTTTCGATTGCTCGGGCTTCGTTTCCTTTGTGCATCGCTTGCATGGGATTGATTTGTCCCGTGATAGCCGGGCTCAATTTTTGCAGGGCACGCCCGTAGCCCGGGACGATTTGCAGCCTGGCGATGTGCTGTTTTTTGAAAATACATATCGTCAGGGCATCTCCCATGTGGGGATTTATATCGGCAACGGAAAATTCATCCACGCCTCCAATCATCGCGGCGGCGTGAAAATCACAGATCTGGATTCGGAATATTACGCCCGCCGCTATGTGGGCGCCCGGCGGATGTACTGAACTCATATTTTCCCTCTGCCTGTAACAGAGATGGGACAGCTTCGTTTTGTTTTATCTCCAATATTGTCCTCTTCAAAGCAGAGACACCATTCCTTGCCTTGCTTTGGCAGACGGACGGAATTAGTCTGCGTCCGCTCTAAGGAGGCAAAATGACGGGGGAAGCGACATCGCAGGCGGCGCCGACGCTGGCGCGGCGGCTGGGCCTGGGCGCGCTCGTGCTATACGGCATCGGCGACATGCTGGGCTCGGGCATTTATGCGCTTATCGGCAAAGCCGCCGGGCTGATGGGCAATGCTATCTGGCTGGCTTTTTTAGTGAGCATGGGGGCGGCCTTGCTGACAGCGCTCACATACGCCTGCTTAGGCTCACGCTATCCGCGGGCGGCTGGCGCGGCGTATGTGGCGCAGCGCGCCTTTGGCAGGCCTGCCCTATCCTATATTATCGGGCTAATGGTGCTGGCCTCCGGGCTGACATCCATGGCGACACAATCCCGCGCCTTTGCGAATTATTTTTCCGCCTTTTCCGGAACAACGCCCCAAGAGTTATTAATCTTTGGCTTTTTGTGTCTGCTGACAGTCGTGAATTTATGGGGGATCCGCGAATCTTCGTGGCTCAATGCGCTGTGCACGTCGATAGAAGTATCCGGCTTGCTGATTGTGATTGCCGCGGGCTTCCGCTATTGGGGGAATGTGAATTATTGGGATCCGACGCTGGCTGTGCCCGCAACGCCGACAGCGGCGGCCACTGCATTGACGCCCATGCTTATCCTGCAGGGCGCCGTGCTCACTTTTTATTCGTTTATTGGCTTTGAGGACATGATTAATGTCGTGGAGGAAGTGCGGGAGCCCCGGCGGACATTCCCGCGTGCGATAGTGCTGGCCATGGGATGTGTAACGCTTCTGTATCTGGGCGTGGCCATCACAGCCGTGTCCGTCGTGCCAGCCCGGGAATTGGCCGCCTCCTCCGAGCCGCTTGTGGAAGTAGTGCGCCGTGCGGCGCCCGGATTTCCGCCTCTTGTCTTTTCTGGCATCGCCCTGTTTGCTATCACAAATACAGCCTTGCTGAATTACATTATGGGCTCGCGGCTGGCCTATGGGATGGCCTGTCAGGGCCTGCTGCCCAATTTTCTGAAAGCCATACATCCGCGGCGCCACACGCCACATTGGGCGATTCTGACCTTGTTCGTGATCGTGCTTGTGCTGGGCCTGACTGTCAATATCACGCCTCTGGCAAAAGCCACAAGCGTGCTATTAATGACAGTGTTCATAGTGCTGAATGTCGCTTTGCTTGTGCTGAAAAGTCGTCCCGAGGAGCCGCAAGGAGCGTTTGAAGTGCCTGCCTTTGTTCCCGTGGGAGGCATCATCATGTCAGGGCTTATTTTAGCCCATGCCAAGGCGGCGGAAGTGAAGCTGGCGCTGCTGTTGCTGGCCGCCATCTGCGGGCTGTATCTGCTGATGCGTCCCCGGGGCGTTTCTGAAGAGACATTTGTGCTTCCCGACGAATAGCCTCCCAGCCTTATTTCACATGCCAGGCATTTGTGGTGGCGAATTCGGGCCATACGCCATAAAGCTCCGCCACAATCCAGTCGCCCGGGCGGACTGGCACAGAAATTTCCAGCCGAGCAGCGTTGCTTTGCACACTGATAGCCTGCTGGCCATTTACAAGCACAAGCAGGCGTTCCAGGGGCCGATTCGCCCATAATTCTATCTGCAGAGGGAGGCTGTCGCGCCCTTGCAGAGCAATTTCGCTGCCAGGCGGCTGCCCGGCTAATGTGGCGAGCATAAGCGGGCCATTAGTCACAAAGCCCCGGCCTTGTTTGACAGCCTCCTGCACGGCCTGGGGCGTCAATTCTGAAAGCTGTAAATAGGTTCTGTAAAATCCCGGATGCAAGCCCTTCCACGCCCAGGGGAGTAGCGTTTTTTCTACATCTGTCATCTGCATAATCAAAGCGAGCCGTTTGTCAACTTTCTGAGCTTCTTCGGGATTTTGCAGGAGCCGGCGAGCGAGGCTGCTGAAAATATCATGATTGTCCGAATTGCCCACAACAGGCAGACGATGTCCCTGGGAGAGCTGATTATGCCAGGCTTTCCGAGCTTGCAGGAAATCAAACGGAGGGCCATAAGGGGGAAGGCTGCCATTGAGGATTTCCCAGGCATCATAATCCCGAATTTCCGGAGCCTGATATGCCATGGGCAGCGCACAGGGATGGGCGACAATCGCCAGTCCGCCCTGCTGATGAATGGCGGCGAACAAGCCCGTAAAATCCAGCGCTTTTTCCAGCGCCGGGCTGATGAATTGAGGACAATTGAGGCTCAGGATATGTCCAAATTTAGTCGTCACTTCCTGGCCGCGCAGGGGCAAAAAATAGGGCGATTGCTGCGCCAGCCAGGCGTCCTGCTGGGCAATTGTATCATGATCAGTTAAAGCCGCGATATGCAGGCCCTCCGCCTGACAGGCTAAGGCGACTTCTGCGGGCGATTGCTGGCCATCGCTATATGTGGAATGCAGATGCAAATCGGCGCCATAATAGCCGCGGGCCGGCATGTCCACAAGGCGCTGCAAAATGAGCTCAATATGTTCGCCGCCCTGAGCCGTGCGCTCGGCAATTGTCCATTCCGGGCCATGCGTGGCCAGCACTTCCAGCGGGCCTTCTGGCACGAAGGCTTGAAAATGGCCCTGAGGAGTTGTATACAGAACAACAGAAGCTTTCGTTTGCGGCTGGCGAATGAGAACGCGGGCGGGCAGAGGCTCGCCCGAGAGGGCGCGGACTCTTCCGGATAATTCCGCGGCATAGGCGGAGCTGAGGAAAAGCAGGAAAAGCCCAAGCAGGCACGGAACTAGAAAAGAATATCTTTTTTCTAAATACATAGCTATGCCCCTGTTTCTTCGCTTTTTAAAATTTGCGAAAAATTATCGCTTGACGCTGGCGATAGCGCTGTTTTTAGTTTTCGTCGGCACAGGCCTGTCTTTGCCGATGCCCACGCTTGTCGGGACGCTCATCGACAAAGTGGGCGTATTTGAGGGGCTGAAGAAGGCCGGCGCCGCGAATATAGAGGCGCTGCGTCAGGACGCCTGGCGCTATGTCATCCTGATCTGTGTCATAATGATGGCGCTGGCTATTTTGAGTGCCTGGATTGGCTATGTGCGCCAGATGCTCATCACATATGTCGGCAATCGCATTGTGTACGATGTGCGCCGCCGTGTATTTCGTCATCTACAACGGCTATCCCTGCGCTATTTCGAAAATAATCCCCATGGCCGCATAATGGCGCGCGTGCTTTACGATGTGGACGCCATCCAGCATGTGATTTCCGGCAGCCTCGTGGAAATCATCAGCAATATCGTCACAGTCATCGTCATAATTGTAATGTTGTTTGTCTTCAACTGGCGGCTGGCGTTTTTAGCCCTGGGGATTTTGCCGCTTTATGTGGCGAATTTCTTATTAGTGCGGGCGCGCATTTATCAGGCGGCTTCCGAGGGACGGGATCAATATTCCGAAATTTACGCCACGCTTTCTGAATCCATTGCCGGCATAAAAGTCATTATGTCTTTTGCGCGTGAGAGCGCAGAAGCGCGCCGCTTTATCAGTGAATGTCGGCAGGCCATCAGGCTGAATATGCGGGCCACGCACTGGCGCGCCATTTTAGGGGCAGGCGCTAATCTGATTACAGTGCTGGCGAATGTGATCGTGCTGCTCATTGGCGCCCATGAAGTGCTCATCAAAGGACGTATGAGCATGGGCGAGCTCATCGCCTTCCGCACATATCTGTCCATGCTGTATTCCCCTATTATTGCCCTTGTCACAGTGAATGACACCATCACGACAGTGATGACGGCGATTGAGCGCATTTTTGAGACGCTGGATACAGTTCCGGATCTGACGGAGCGGCCCGATGCCATTCGGCTGGGACGCGTCGAAGGACGCGTGGAATTTGATCATGTTTCCTTTGCCTATGAGCCAGGGGAGCTTGTGCTGGACGATATTTGCTTTGTGGCGGAGCCGGGCAGCTCCACGGCCTTAGTGGGTCCCAGCGGCTCGGGGAAAACAACGCTCGTCCATTTAATTCCGCGCTTTTACGATCCAACAAGCGGCCGCATTTTAATTGATGGCATTGATTTGCGCGATGTGACGCTTTCCAGCCTGCGCAATAATATCGGAATGGTGATGCAGGAAACATTCCTGTTTTCAGGCACATTACGGGAAAATATCAAATACGGGCGGCCTGAAGCCACCGATGAGGAAGTCGTGCAGGCGGCTATCGCCGCGAATGCACATGATTTTATTATGGAATTTCCTGACGGCTATGAAACAATCGTGGGCGAACGGGGAACGCGTCTTTCGGGCGGGCAGCGGCAGCGCATCAGCATTGCCCGCGCCTTGCTGCGCAATCCGCGGATCCTTATCTTGGATGAAGCCACAAGCGCTCTTGACTCTGAATCGGAGGCGCTTATCCAGGAAGCGCTGGAAAGGCTGATGAAGGGGCGCACGACTTTCACAATAGCCCATCGGCTCTCCACAGTGATGGAGGCAGATACAATCCTGGTGCTGGATCAGGGGCGCATTGTGGAGCGCGGCACACATGCGGAACTGGCAACAGCGGGCGGCCTGTATGCCCGGCTGTGTGAAGTGCAATTCCGCCGCGCCGAGGAAAAAGTACAAGAGCATCTGGCAAAAATGCAAGAAAGCGGGCAATCCCCCTAGCCCATATCTCTCCAAATGGCCTGTTTCCTCTGAACATTCTGTGCCTTCGCACAATTTATGGCTTACGCAGAGCATAATTGTCTCGCCGATATGGGGCGAGGAAAAATTGCCAGCTGGCCCGCGCATTCGCCTCAAACGCCAAGAACGAAAGGAGCCAAAATGTTAGGCGCCCGTGGGAAAAAATGGATGTGTTTGCTCAGCTTAATAATCAGCCTTCCTGTGCTGGCCCAGCACGAGCTGCTCAAGAATCCTTCTTTTGAGGAGCTGGACGAAAAGGGGCTTCCGGCTGGCTGGCGTCAATATGGCGGGGGCGTTCCGGAAAGCCAATTGTCCGTAGTGCCCACAGCTCATTCGGGCCAGCGCGCTATCCGGCTTTTAGATACAGGCTCCAATGTTCGGGAGGGCCGTTATGCCATTGGCGTGCAGCAAGATGTGCCTGTGACGCCCGGGCGCTTTTATGTAGCTTCTGTGTGGGCCAAGGCGCAGGCCCGCAATCATGATCAGGCTGTCATCTTGCAGATTACATTTTTGGGCGAAGCCGAAGAAAAAAGCTTCAACACATATATTACGGCGCCAATTGGCGGCGATTGGAAACGCTATTTCGTAGGGGCCGTGGCGCCTCCCGACGCCAAAACAGCACGCCTGCATATTTATACAATGCATTTTTGGACAAGCGACACATTCATTGATGATGCTTCCTTGCAGGAGATCTCTTCGGGATCCTCTTTGGCGCAAGCTGTATATGTGTGGGGGCAGGAGCCGCTATCCGGGCCCCGGCCGCTGAAATTGCACACGCCCATTGTGCAAAACGGCCAGCCCGCCGCCTTCATCGCCAGTCCCTCGGATCCGCAATGGCGACGGCGCGCAGAAGAGCTACAAGCGGCCTTGCAGCGCAAAACAGGCGCCCGCTTGCCCATAGGGCTTGTCTCTGTGCACACAGAATTCCTCAAAACAATGCCAGGCGCGCCCCCACAGATACGGGATAATCGCGCGAAATTAAACGAATTGCTGAAGACAAATCAAACAATCATCGCGCTGGGCAATCTCAATAATAATTTTATTATTGAACGACTATATTGGAACGGCTACACAAGGGCGGATGCCCTATGGCCGGGGGCGGGCGCGTTTGCCTTGCGCAGTGTTCATCAGCCGTTTAATTTCAATGACATCAATATCCTGACAATTGAAGCCAGTGATGTGAACGGCGCCCAGGCAGGCGTAGAGGAATTCGTCCAGCGGCTGCCCGCCGGGCCAAACTGTGCCCTGGACAAGCCGTTGCTTTATGTCTCTCACATGAAGCCCCAATCTATGGAGCAACGCCAAAAATTGCTGGAAAGCGCGCCTTCAGCCAGCTTATGGGTGGATTTCCATCGCGCCTGCGCGGCTTATCGCGACACAGGAGATGAAGCCTGGGCCTTGCAGGCAAAACGGATAATGGGCCTGTGTCGCGATCGGCTTGTTGCGGATCCCTCATACAAGCTGGATTGGCCAGAGGAGACTTCTTCTAATGAAATTGGCAAAATGTGGGATGTGATTGAGGAAGCGCCTGTATGGACAGAAAAGGAAAGGGCGGAGGCGGAAAATGTCCTGTTCGCCACGCTGATGGGCTTGCGGCGCAATGTCTATAATTGGGGGACATTTGCCAATAATGATACGATAGTATGGAATCATCAGACATTCCCGCTAATGGGCATTTATTGGCTGGGGCGCTGGTTTGAGCGCTATTATCCAGGCCGGGAGCCTATCGCCGATTATATGGCGCAAGTGCATGGCGCCTTTCGTGGACAAATAAAAAGCTGGAAGCCGCAATGTGATGCGGACAGCTATCTCACAATCGTTCCCCGACACACTATAGAATATACATTGGCGCAAAATGATTATCGGTATTTTGCGGAGGGCCATGTACGGCAATTTGCCGAATATCTTACAGGAGTATGTGATAATTCAGGCGGCCTGCCAGGCTTTGGGGATTCGGGATATGGCAAGGGGCCAGGCTATGAGCTCAATGGCCTGCCGCTAGCCTTTTGGTATTACAAGGATCCCCGTTATTTGTGGCGTCTCCAGCAGCTCTATTCCGGCAAATGGAATAATCCGTATCATCAGGATATCACGCCCCAGCCCTGGCAGGAAATTGTCGGTGTGAATGTCTATCGGATGCCGCCGGAATATTATCGCTGGGCTACAAATTATCCCGCTTATAGTGAGCCTCTGGAAAAAACGGAAGTGCCGTATGAGAAATCCTTTGATAAAATCAGCTTCCGCGAACATTTGACGGAAGATGGGCAATTCCTCTTGCTGGACGGCTTTGCCCGCGGCAAACATCTGCATTATGACGGCAATGCCATTATTAAATATCACGATCGTGGCGAAGATTGGCTGATTGATGGGGATTATCTTGTCCGGAACACGACTGAACACAATATGATCAGCGTTGTTCGTGATGGCCGCTGCGCGCAACTGGAGCCCCCCTTTACATCGCTGGAAATAGTGGCGGATTTGCCCACAGTGGGCTTTACGCGCACAAAAGTTGCCAATTACAATGGCGCCGATTGGACACGTGATATTCTGTGGCTGAAGGGCGAGGCTTTCCTTGTGCTGGATGCCCTCGTCGCCCGCGTGCCGGGAGAATATACATTTGAAAATGTCTTCAAGATGCTGGCGGAGGGCAAGCTGGAATATGACGGCCGCTGTCTGCAAGTGAGCCGCCCGACAGCTGGCGGACGCGGCAGCCGCGATCTGACAGAGGCTTTCAATCCTGAGCCCAATGTGCCCAAAGCCGTATGCTTCGGCAGCTCCAGCTCCCGTATGGAATTTCCTGTGTCTTTGCCGGCCGGAGAATATACAGTTGTTCTGTGGGGCAAAGGGCGCGATTCTAGCAGCGATAGCTTCTATTTAACAATTGATGGGGGGGAGCTCATTGCCCATCATGTCCCGATAGATAAAATCGGTCCCTCCAGCGGCGCCTGGACAAAAGATGTGCCTGCGCCGAATGTGAAAATTGCCCGGGATGGGATCCATTATTTCTGCATCACATTGCGCGAAAGTCCCGGCACACTGCTGCAAAAGATCGTGATTCTGGATCGCCAGGGCAAAGAAATCATGACAATTGACGCGCTGAATCCGCCGCCCATGCCCAAAGAGCTCCTGCAAGCCGCGCCGGAAGCGCGTTTTCACATCAAAGGCGATGGCGCCGCGGAAGGGGCAATAACAAGCCGTGTTAATAATGTGAATCTGCGGCTGAAATATCTGCGGCATCTATTTGGCGGGAAGCTGGCGGCAGGCCAGATGAAGTCTGATCAAGTGCTCTTTTACAGTGAGCGCAGCGATCAGCCGCGGGAGCTGGATATTCGGCGTGTAGATGAGCAGCGTGTGCTTATTTTGCGCCAGGGGCAGCCGTATGGGCTCTTGATTGCCGATGCGAAGCGCCGCCATCCTCAAAATCCAGATGTGCAATTCTATATGGCAAATCGCCTCATTTTGCTCAACAAGCCAGATCCTGAGAGTCCAGATTCGGCGGCCATGGAAATTAATCTGAAGGAGGGCAAAGC
This sequence comes from uncultured Armatimonadia bacterium, assembly GCA_964622325.1. Classification (GTDB taxonomy): domain Bacteria; phylum Armatimonadota; class Zipacnadia; order Zipacnadales; family UBA11051; genus JAJFUB01. The sequence continues at coordinate 17,041 of CAZUOJ010000047.1, read as the reverse complement.
AGCTACATATGCTACAGCGCCCACAACATGGCGTTTGGGCGGCAGGACATATTCAGTGCCGGCAGGCAAAGGGCTTGTGCAATTAACAGCAGATCAACGGCAGCTTCTGGCAATTGAGGCCGCGCGCGCTCTGGCAGAGGCTGCCCGGCAAGCGCAAAAGCCCCGGCCTGTGAAGCCTCCCCAGCTTCCCTATCCTGCATTGGCTAGGCTATGGGCTATTCCTGCCCTGCCAGAGGCGGAAGGAGAGACAGCCCCGATTAATTGCCTGCAGACAGCCGATTTGACAGGAGACGGCCAGCCGGAATGTCTCCTGGGGCGAGGCAAACAGGCCGCCGCTTTTGATTTAGAGGGGCAATTATTATGGACAATTGATACAGGGGCACGCGTGAACGATATTGCAGTAGCAGATTTAGACGGCGATGGGGCTCCGGAAGTGCTCGTGGCCTCGGATGATGAGCATCTGTATATTGCTGATGCGCGGGGGCAATTGCGAACACGCATACATTGCAAATTGGCGTTGCGGATTGGCACGAGCAGCGTGCGCGATCCGCGGGTGGCGCATGTGGCTGTGGGGGATGTGGACGCTGATGGCAAGCCAGATGTCATTGTCGGCACGCGCAATGGCAATATCGCGCGTTATGATGGGGTAGCGTTGGGCAAGACATTTGTGGCGGCAGGCGAGGCCGCCGTCGTTAGTCATGAAGTGAAGCCGCTTTGGAGCTTCAATCAAATCGAACATGGCACATATCGGCTGCGTTTGCTGGATTTGGATCAGGACGGCAAGCTGGAAATCGTGGCGGGCAATCGCTATGGCGCTGTGGAGATTTTAAATCATCAGGGCAAAGCTTTGCCAGGCACATATTCTGAGCTCGGGGATGTTGTGTTTGATGTGGGAGATATTAACAGTGATGGCAAGCCGGAAATATTGAATGGCTCCTCCACGGGCGCTTTCACATGTACGACATGGGGCACAAAGACGCTCTGGAACTTTGACAATTATGGCTATGGCGTGAAAGAGATTATTGTCGCCGATGTGGATAACGACGGCCAGCTTGAAATTGCTGTGGCCTCCGAGACATGTTATGTCTATTTGCTGCAAAGCGATGGGAGCATCAAGACGATGAAGCGGCTGTCGGCGCCTGTGCTGTCTCTGGCGCGAGTGGGCCAGCAGCTTATTGCTGGCTGCCGTGATGGGATGCTCTATGTGCTGAATGCCCGTTTGGAGCCGCAACAGGCCTTGACGCTGGGGAGTCCCATCACACATTTGGCTATCACTGAATATAAAGGAGGAATGATTGTTCTGGCGGCCGCCCGTGATAGGATTGAGGCTTTGCAGTTATAAAAATTTTTAATTATTATCGATAATAGTATTTACATTTTTTCTGAAGTTTTGTATAATATGTTTTGTGAATTGGCCGACGCCGCCTGGCTCTGCTGTTCACAATTAAGCAAAGGAGGTCGTAAAAATGCGTAGGGCAGTGGCTGTATTGGGCGTTGTCGTGCTGTGTGCCTCCGTCGTGATGTCAGCAGAGGGCGGCGGCATCTCGCCAGTTCCCTCGGGGCCTCTGGAAGTTATCCGGCCGGATCTCGTCGTCAAACAAGTGGAAGTATCCCGAGGCGGGGCCGTGGAGTTCCCCACTTACACTTTTAAAATCACAGTTGCCAATATTGGCACAGCGAATGCCGCTGCGACAAAAACAGGGCTGATTGCCTATGTATTGACACGCACAGATCAGCCTATGCAGGCCATTGTGATGGGAGAAGTCAACACGCCTCCCCTCATGGCGGGGAGCCAGGCTGTCGTGACATTCTCCACGGATCGCATATACGCCAAGATGTTCATTTTCGTTACAGCAGATTTTCCCACAACAGCTAATCAGCTGGGCGCCATAAGCGAGCGCAGCGAAGGAAACAATTGTCTTATTGTGCCCCTGAACACGCAGGCCACATTCCCGCGTGTTTATCGTTAGGCAAAAGCAAGCAAGCCAGGCGATTGCGCTTCGCGCCATTCACATTTTTGCTCTATTGTAAGTTGATTATAAAAATTTAATGTGCCTCAGGGCTGTGGAGAAATCCACAGCCCTATTTTTGGGGCAGGCAGGAATTTCTATAATAGGGGGAAGATGCTTATCAACGAGAAAATTAATTTATCGCCACGGGGAAAATATTTTGCGTAAGGCAGGGAGAAAGATATGCGTCTTTTTCATACGGCAGAAATCCTGGAAACGCTGCAAATGATTGAGGAGGAAAATCTGGACATCCGTACGATTACAATGGGCATTTCGCTCAGGGATTGTGCCGATCGCTGCCTTGCCCGCATGCGCGAGCTTGTATTTAACAAAATTGTCCGGCTGGCCCGCAATCTCGTCCCCGTGGCGGAGGAGCTGGCGGCCGAATTAGGCATTCCCATTATCAACAAACGCATTTCTGTCACGCCAATAGCTCTCATCGCGGATGGGCATTCCGCTGCTGATTTCCTGGCTTTGGCCCAGACGCTAGACGAGGCTGCGCAGGCTGTTGGCGTGGATTTCATTGGCGGCTTTTCAGCGCTTGTTCACAAAGGCTTTACGACAGGCGATAAGGCGCTTTTGGAGGCCATTCCGCAGGCTCTGGCGCAAACACGAATTGTTTGCTCCTCTGTCAATGTGGCCACGACACGCGCTGGAATAAATATGGATGCCGTGGCGCAGATGGGCGAAATTATTGTCCAGACAGCGCAATTGACGGCCGCCGAGGGCGGCGTGGGCTGCGCCAAGCTTGTTGTCTTTGCCAATGCTACAGAAGACAATCCTTTTATGGCGGGGGCGTTTCATGGGCCTGGCGAGCCGGAATGTTGCCTCAATGTGGGCGTCAGCGGGCCTGGCGTTGTGAAGCGAGCGCTGGAAAAAGTGCCAGAAGCTGATCTGGGCGTTGTGGCGGAAACTGTAAAGAAAACAGCTTTCAAAATTACACGGATGGGACAGCTTGTGGCGCAAGAAGCTTCGAAGCGTCTGGGCGTGCCCTTTGGCATTGTAGATTTGTCTTTGGCGCCCACATCCGCTGTCGGGGACAGCGTGGCGCATATTCTGGAGGAAATGGGCTTGGAAAAATGCGGCGCGGCTGGCAGCACGGCGGCGCTGGCGTTGCTCAACGATGCCGTCAAAAAAGGCGGCTTGATGGCCACATCATATGCGGGCGGCCTCAGCGGCGCCTTTATTCCTGTGAGCGAAGATTTGGGAATGATTGAGGCCGTTGAGGCCGGCGCTCTGTCCCTGGAAAAGCTCGAAGCCATGACAGCCGTTTGCTCTGTGGGCCTGGATATGATTGCAGTGCCCGGGGATACGCCTGCCTCCACGATTGCGGCTCTGATTGCGGACGAAATTGCCATTGGCGTGATTAACAACAAAACAACAGCCGTGCGTATTATTCCGGTTCCGGGGAAAAATGTCGGCGATATGGTGGAATTTGGCGGGCTGCTGGGGCGGGCGCCTGTCATGCCCATTAATCGCTTTGACAGCAGCCGTTTTGTCCGTCGCGGCGGCCGCATTCCCGCGCCGACGCAGGGCATAAGAAATTAAAAGCCGCTCGCCTCACGAAAACGCTTCATTGACGTCCTGTTGCTTTTTGCGCTTTCGCCGGGCGCAATTGTACGCCGTTTATGCTCATTTACAGGCGGGCCAGGACATATTGCCTTCAGCTATTGAAGGCACGCTTCTCCGATAAAGCCTCTATCAAAACGGCAGCTTGCTTTATGTTTGTTCATTCTGCCCGCTGCAGAATGATTTGATCCAGCCCCAGGCCCCCGCCCAGATTCGTGAGACGCAAAACATGTTTGCCGGCGCTCAAGGCAAAAACAGCCGGCGGATCGGAAGACGCGCCTTCAGGCCGGGCAGGCACACGAAAATAACGCCAATTGTCGCTGGAGGTGCTGAATCCGCCTGTATGGGGCAGGACAAGCCGCTCGCAGCTTTCCGTTGGAATTTGTCCATCCAGGCGCAATTCCCGCCAGGCTTTCTCGGAGCCTGTGCAATAGCGCAATATGATGTAATACGCGCCCGCTTCGGGAATGTCAAATGTCCATTCCAGCCAATGCCCGAAGGAGGCTTCCCATTTTGTAATCATATTTCCCATGCTGCCAAGGCGCTGTGTGATTTCCACATTCCCTAGGCCCTGACTGCTGAAATTCTCCGCCTCCATAATTACAGATTTCCGGGGATCCAGGGCTAATATCCAGTCCTCAGGCATTGTGATAGTTCGCTGGCAAGAGGCTGTCAGCCCCAGCTTATCTGTCACTTTTAAGGTAACTGTGTAGCTGCCGCCCTGGGCGTATGTGTGGCGGACTGTTTTCCCTTCGCCTTTTTGGCCATCGCCGAAATCCCATTCATAGCGAACAATGTCATTATCCAGATCTTGCGTGGGCGAGGCGTCAAACAGGGCTTCACGGCTGCCGCCAGGCCCAAAATTGCCCCTGACAGCAAAAGCCGCCACAGGCTCGCCGGGCGCAAACATCTGGCTGGGCCAATAGCTCAGATACGGCATCGGCCCTTTGATCTGGAGAGAGAATGCGCCTGGACATTTCGTCACACGAAGCTCGCACAATCCGGCAAAGCCCGCGGCAGGATCGGCTCGCAGCACGCTTTCCTTTTGGGAAAAAGCCAGGCGGGCTGTTTTGCCCGAGGGCGCCCGCAATTCGGCCTCAAAGGCCCCGCCCCGCAAGCCACGCAAAATAATTTGTGTGGAGCTCGCGGGAGGAATATAAAGCATGTAGGCGGGCACGCGCACGCCGGGGCCCAAGCATGTCGGCTGGCTGACATCCACAATGACTTTCTCTATGTCGCTATCGACATCCCACGGCGCTGCGCCGGCGATATCCAGCTCCAATATATACAGGCCTGCGCCTGTGCCAGCAGGAACTTCCATTATCACAGCCGGGCGTTGATTCAGGGCGGCTTCGGCCACGAGCTGTCCTTCCCTTGTTAAAACAGCTTTGCCGCCCAAAGCGCCCGGGCCGCGGGGACGTAATGTAATCATAAAGCCCCGAGCTACAGAGGAACGTAACAACAAGCGCACGCGTTGTCCCGGCGAAAAATTGTAATTATCCAGATCAATCTGCGCAAATTGATACAGGATTGCCGGCATGCGGCGAATCTGTTGTGTAAAGCTCTTGCCAAATCCGCTGATGTTCCGAATAGCCTCGACAGTGCCGAGCTTGGCGACTTCGCCCAGCGTTTTGTCTTGGCGCAACATATAGCCGTGCATAATGCCTTCTGTCTCCAGGGCGCTGAGCCCTGTGCCCACGCTGCTGACAGGACAGCTTGTATAGCGCATGGCTTTGCGTTCGGGGATCCAGCAATGGCGAATCATCCAGAGCGCCCCGTCAGCAATCATCCGATCCACATCAGGATCCTGCGCCACGGCGTTGTAATCCCGCAATCCCGAGAGCAAAATGCCCAGCATAAAGGCGGCTTCGCCCCGATGGCGCGGCAGACAATAGCAATGGCCTGGCATCATTTCCCGGATCCAGCCCCCGCCAGGCGCCTCACGCTCCTTTGTGCGCTCCAGAATAATCCGCGCCGCATTCAAATAATATGGATCGCTGGTGGCGCGATACATTCCCATTGTCAAGATAAAATGCCAGCCATTAGTGCGGCAATTCTGATAATCATAATTATTCAAATAAGCCCCATCATAAGCATCCGTCAGCAACGCCGCCGCCTCTAAGCCACGCAAATCTCCCGTAAGAAAATAATCCGCCAGATAGCCCTCGCACCAGCTATGAGATACAGTAAAGCCGCCGTAAGGGGTGCCCTGATCGTTGATGGGATGATCGTAATAATCCCCGGTGTGGCCAATGCAATGGGCATAGACTTTGCCTACATTGTGTTTATCGCCTGCCCACACCATATCTACATCCCGATTGTGCCGGGCCGCCTGTTCCGCCAGGCGGAAGAAACGCTCATCGCCGCTGCGGACAAATTGCAGATAAAAGGCATATTGTGTGTCATATTCGATGTTGCCCCAATTGCGGCCGCGCTCGCCCCACCAGTCGCCAAAATTCAGCATCCCATATTCACGCCCATTCTCGCGATTGCGCAGATATTCCCCTAAGGCTTTCTCCACATTCCGCTCGTATGTGAGGAAAATCCCGCCTAGCTCGGGACTCGCCGGCTGAATGTCGCCAAACGCCTTGGACGCACAATAATAATTCTTATCTGCTACAAGCAAAGGCGGCTCCTCAAACGCGGCCGCTTCCGCCGCGGCGGCCGCTTCCTCAGGGCCATGAAAGACAAATAGCATTTCATGCCGTTTGCTTACGCCTGCTTTGAGCTTGTATGCATCGTCCTTAAGATAATAATAAAGTTTGTCTTCCCATTCGCCCTCTTTGCTGATTTTGTATGTTCCAGGCGCAAAACGCGGCATAATCCCAATCGAGACAGAATCGGGAGAAATCGTAAAAGACTTCGGATAATGTTGCCAAAAATAGCGCATGGCCACTGTTACGCCAGCTTTTGTGCCTGTGATATCAGCCCAATTCGCTGCCCGCTTTCCTGTTTTTTCCGGCCCCAGGCCCGTAAGCCGATAGGCATCATCAAAGCCCTGCCACAATGTGGCTTCCCCTTGCAAAGGCTGGGCTTCTGCCGGCTGGCCCGGGGCAGGGGCTAAGGCGCCAAATTGCCCTTTGACATTGCCGTTAAGCTGTAATTGTTGCCGCAAATACAGCCCCTCTAAGGCCGAAAATCGCTGGGCTGTATTCATATTTGTAAAAGTATGATACACGCCCACAAAAGCTTTCCCCGCATAAAAATGCAATTCTAATTGCTCGCCTAATGCTGCCTGTTGTCCTTTCTGAGCGCTATCCACGCGCACGACACAATGCAGGGGCCCTGCCCGCATAAGACGCGTCGTGGCGGGCTCTTTTTCGCCCGCTTTTCCGGCAGCATACATCACGCTCTCTCCGCCCGTGGAGATGATTTCTTCCTCCGTAAATTGCCCATCCCCGTTCAGATCCAGCCAGATTTTCCCCAGCCCGGCGGCCTTATGCCGTGGCAATTGCACAAGCAGCTTTCCTGTGTTGATTGTCAACGCCTCTGCGCTTTCCGTGATTTGAATGGGCTGGGCAATCGGCGTGCGCCGCACGGCTGTGCCATATTGCAATGTCAATGGGATTGTTTGTTGGGGCGCTAAATCCGTTTGGAAATCCAGCAAGGCCCATTTAATGGAATAATCCGGCCAGAAGCATAATACAGTCGCTTGCAAAGGGAGCTCGCGGCCGCTGGCGTCCAGCAGCTTCAGATGATCTGGGGATACTAGTGCGCCTTGAGGGAAGGGCACGCCCTGTGTCACAGGCCATTGTTTTAAGGCAAAAGGATAGGGATTTTTGAGCGTCAAGGGCAAATTGGCCTGACGCACATTTCCTTGCGGAGGCTGAATTGCCGCCACGAAGGATGTTTGCTGACGAAGGCTTTCCCCTTCGGGCGTGCGCGCTTCCACTGTAATGTCGTATTTTTCGCCGGGCTTAATATCTGGCAGCCAAAAACGATGATTTGCCAGCGGCTCTTCCTCTTCCAGCGTCCTCTTTGCGTATTGCACACGGCAAATTGTGGGCCATGTTGTGACAAATGTTATTTCGCCCACAAGGCGGCCTCCCAGCGTCAGCGCCGGGCGCGCTTGTAAATACAGGATCTGACGCGGCAATTTTGCTACAGGGGGAGCCTGGGGCAAAAGCAAAATCTCCTCCACAAGCGGCGTCCCGGCAACAGCCTCCAGACGGATGGCCTGCCCCTCCTTCAGCTCATAGGGCTTATCCGTAAAGAATAAACATTCGCGATTATTCTGCTCCTTAGCCACAGCCACGCCGATTTCCTGATTATCCACACTCAACACGATATTTTTGCGCCCAGAGGATTGATATGTGATAAAGCCCACATAATAACGGCCGCTTTTGGGGCAACGCACTGTAACGCTGTAGGGCCCTCGGCCTGTACAAGTGACATGCCGATTCACATATTCTGTCTGTATATTCAGCTCATAGCCCTGCAGCTGGCCCTCCCAAGGATGCAGGACGATGTTCTGGGGCTGCTTTTTGAGGCTCTCCAGCAGACGAAATCCCCATGTGACGCGCATATTCCGGCTGTCTGTCAAATCGCTTGGCAGAATGATTTTCTCGCGCATGCTCTCCCCCTCCACGGCAAATTTTGTCAGCCCCACTGTGTCCACCATCTTGTAAGGATTTTTCGTCTCATGGAGCACTGAAAACGCTCCTACGGCTTTCCCCTCCTGCTGCTGAAATGTCAGATCGGCACATAAATACAGGCTCTTGCCCCAAATTGCCACACGCAACGGCTCTGCCGTTTCGCGGCCATCAGCCGAAAAGGCTCGTGTTGTGCCGACGCCCTGACTGCACACAAGCATATATTCGCAGCCCATATCCGGGCGCCCCGTGCGGGGATTTTCATCGCCGTACACATAAATAATCAGCCCAGAATTGTCCGGAATATATGTATCGACAAAATCCACACGCCAAAGATAACGATTGCTCGCCACATTCCCCAAATACACGGCCATAATATCCAGGCCCGGCGCATAATTATCCTGCCCCACGGCATCTCCTTCCGCTTTTGTTTTGTCTGTAGCGACTAATGTCAGCTGTTCCGCAAAGCGCGGATCCGTGCCCAGCTGCTTTTCTATCGCATCCGGCAGCCCATCTCCATCGCTATCGATGTTTTGCGCCCACACGGAAACATTCCCGCCCATCCACATTAACAGGCAGAGAATGAATGTCAAAAAACGTGCGCTCATATTTTTCCTCCATCATAATCCTTGATTATTGGGCAAAGCTGGCTGCGGATACACGAAACACAGCCACATTGCCGCTGCGGAAAGCCTCTTCAAGGCCTGCCGCCTGTGCCTGCTTCGCTAAATGTTCCTCTTGCGCGATCAGCCAGCTAATGCCATGACGCTCCATAAATTGCGCCAGCTCTTCGGGCGGGCCTGACATTGCTTTTTCTGCTTCTGCCCAGCGCTGCTCCCACAGCTCTCTTTGGCCAAATTTACGCGCCATATCTTCATTATCCAGCCAGACGCGTACAGGCAAAAGCCCGGATATATAGCCCCAATTGTGTCCTGCATATCCTGGCTCAAATGGCCGGCGCGGATTGATAAACACAATCTCAGAAGCTTGGGCATGGGCCGCCACATAGCGCAATGCTTGCATATCCTCAGCAGAAATAGTCGCAGCGGGGAGGCTCACACGAGCCCAATACACAAGCTGCGTGTTTTCCCAGGAGCCGTAAAACAACAAAACAAGCAGCAAAAGTAGCCCCCAGCGGCGCCGCAAACAGGCCCATTTTTCGACAAGCAGCCAGGCCAAGGCGAGATTGGCCAGGCTCAACGCTGGCCAGAGAACACGATACACATCATATTGCGCGCCCTCGTAGGCTAAGCGATTAAAATTGACAAGGGACGAAAGCAGCGTCCCGGCAACAATCAGGCACAGCCCGAAGGCATATTCTGGCTCGGCCAAGCGTCGCCAGGGAAAACGATAAGCATACGGCACAATCAGCAGGCGAATCCACATGCTTCCTGCGAGATAAAATCCCACAGCCACAGCATACACAGCAAGAAATTTAACAAGCTTTAACAGAGCCGCCGGAGACATTTCCGCCAGCAGCGGCCGTAGCGGCTCTTCCAGAAACGGAAACGCCCAGCTAAGCTGTCGAATCGTCGGCGAGGGCCCCAGCGCTGCCCAAAACGCATTTTGCGCCGTGCCGCTGCCCATCAGCAATTTAAGCACCGCCAGGCCTGCCAGTGCGGCGCCTGTTAAAGCCAGGGCGGCAGGATAATTGTGGCGCCGCGCCAGCGCCCAAAGACAATAGAGGGGAAGAGCAGCATAAATGGCCAGGCCCAGCCAGGGAATATGCCCCATTCCGGAGATGAGCATCAATATCGCCAGCGGCAAAGCGGCTTTATTCCCTGCCCGAAGCGTCAACACAATAAGGGCTAATGTAGTGAAAAAAACAGGCACGGAGAGGGCAAAGACATCCTGCCCGGCCCAATGCAGCGCTGGAGAATGGGCAAAGCGCTCGTTGAAGAGCCAGCGCGGATTGCCCAATATCCCTGTTAATAAAACAGCCACAGCGCTGATAAGCTGATTGGCGCCGAAAGCACGGAACAAGGCGTACGCGGCGCAGGCCGCTACAGGAACGCCAAAGAGCCCAATCCATAGCGAAGCGATTTGATAAGCGGCGCTTGTTAAGCCCAGAGCTTTAAATATCGGCACAAGCGCCGTAAAACGGAAAAGCGACATCCCTTTGAGAGGCTCGCCAGCCAGCCACGGCCATTCTAAATGCTTATCCATCGCCATCAAGCGACTGAACACAGCATTGCGATACAGCGCGTCTGGCCAAACAAATCGGCCCGACAAGCTCCCATCCGCATTGTAGGAAAGCTGCCAATAATTCATCCCGGCCGCAAAGCCCAGGCCCACAAGGACTCCCAACAGCAAGAGGGCGCGATCCCGGGGCGCCATATCACAGCTTTCCCGGCCCTGCCTCCACTCTATAGCTGCCATCATAATGCCCAGCACAATAGCTGCCCAGCCGCTTCCCCAGGCCAGTGCCGGCGCGCCAAGGCGCACAGCAATGTAGCCCAGCCAGCCCAAAAATACAGCCCCTAATGCGCAGCTTACGCCCAACCGTTCCGGAAATGAAGGCAGAGGCAGCTTTAACAGCCTTAGCAACAAGCTGCCCGGGCCATACGCCGCTAAATACAGCCCCAGGACGAGACACAGCATTTGCCAGAGCGCGGGAGGATACATATCGAAGATTTCTTCTTTTTTAGTCTAACGCCTCCTGCATTTACAATTCGCTCCAGCATAGATGTGAAAAGCCTCCCTATTTCAGAGCTAGGGAGGCTTTGTCAACAAAAGGGCATCACAAAGTCTTATTTAGCCACGTCCCATTCCCATCATCCCATCGCCTGCCTGGAAGCTCCAATCCTCTGCGACGCGGAATTGCCGTTCATACATCTCCGCGTACAAGCCCTGCCGCTTCATCAGCGTCTCATGATCCGCTTCCTCTACAATTGTCCCCTCATCAATCACAACGATTTTATCGGCTTTCCGCACTGTGGAGAGCCGATGAGCAATCACAAATGTTGTCCGGCCCTTCATCAGATTCTCCAGAGCCTTCTGGATCATCTGCTCGGCTTCTGTATCCACAAGCGATGTCGCTTCATCCAGAATTAAAATTTTGGGATTCGCCAAAAGCGCTCGCGCGATGGCCAGCCGCTGCTTTTGGCCTCCGGAAAGCTTGACGCCCCGTTCGCCAATTTGTGTTTCGTATTTTTCGGGCAGATCCTGGATAAATTCATCCGCATAGGCGGCAACACAAGCTGCCTTCACTTCTTCGTCTGTCGCATCCAGTCGCCCATAACGTACATTTTCCATTACGGTGCCGTTAAATAAAAATGTCTCCTGAAGCACAATCCCAATATGCGAACGGAGCGATTCTTGCGTCACATCGCGCACATCAATTCCGTCAATTTTAACGCATCCTTCCAGAGGATCATAAAAACGCGGAATGAGGTTTACGAGGCTCGTCTTGCCAGCGCCGCTGCGGCCCACAATGGCGACTGTTTCGCCCGGCCGGGCACTCACGGATACATCCTTCAAGACAATATCGCCGGTGGGATAGCGAAATGTGACATGCTCAATATCCACGCGCCCCTGAATGTCCTTCAATTCAATGGCATCCGGCTTATCCTGTACTTCGGGGACTTCCTCAAGCACTTGAAAGATGCGCGCCAGCGCCGCCAACGCCCGATTATACATATCGTACACACGAATTAAGCCGCCAAAGCGCCAATAGAATTGCTGCAGATAGCCCACAAAAGCCATTATCGTGCCGACTGTCACATTTTCCCCAGCGCTCATCATCAGGCCGCCGCGCCACATCACAAGCAGCATTCCTGTGGATGTAATAAAATTCATCGCCGGAAAGAAGCTTGTCCACAGGCGAATGCCGCGCACGGAAATGTCATAATAGCGGCGGCTGGCCTCTTCAAAATTGGCGAATTCATGCTTTTCCCGCGCAAAGGCTTTCACGACAAGAATGCCGGCTATGCGCTCTTCCAATTGCGCGTTGATTTCGCCCAGCTCCTCCCGTATCCGCTGATATATGGGCCGCACATATCGGGAAAAAATATATATGCTCGCCACAAAAATCGGCAGGGGCGCCAGCGCCATTAATGTGAGCTTCCAGTTCAAATAAAAGAGCATGGCGCCGATGCTGAAGATCACACGAAGCCCGTCGCTGATGACTTCATCGGTCCCGTGCACAACCATATCCTCTACAGCATTCACATCATTGGACAGCCGGGACATGATATCGCCTGTCTTGTGCCGATGAAAGAAGCTCAGCGACAGCCGTAAAAGATGCTGATATGTCATCACGCGGGTTTCAAACACAAGCCGCTGCCCCAGCACATGCATTAAATTCATCCGTAATGCGTTGGCGAGGGCAGACGCTAAAAAGGCCAGCAGTAGCATCAGCATAGCCCAGCTAATGGCGGCCACCGAATGCTTAATAAAGCCCTGATCGATCAAATAACGCACTAGCAGAGGCTGAGCCATATCAATAAATGCTCCGGCGATCATCGCCAGCAGCGAAATAAGCAGGATGGGCCAGCGCGGCCCAATCGTCCGCGCAAACCAGGAAAGCATCCGCTTATCGGTTATTTTCAGCGGGCGCGGCGCATTGGGATCGGCCTCCCGATGAATGCCCCCTATTCTTCCCGCGCCGCCATGCCGCCCGCCGCCTGGGCCTCGCCCAAATCCCATCGTTCACATTTCCCCCTTCAAAATCAATACAGTGTCAACAAATCTATTTTACATTTAAAACAATCCTGGCGCAATATTTCCCGCTCTGCATTCTGCTTCATCTCAATTTATCCAGCCACGCGCTTAAGACAATGTTCAACAGAATAGCAGCTGCTGATTTGCTGCAATGCCTTTGAACAAAAATAAGTCCGTTAGCTGCCCGAGGATTTGGGCAAACGCGGAATCAAAACGCTCAAAAAGGCCTCAAAGCTGCGTGTTTGGATGTACAGACGCCCTGGCCCCACAAATTCCGCCACGAGCCCCTCCCCAGAAAGCAATGTTTGTTTCAGGCCGCCGACTCCTCGCACACGATAATTCATTGTGCCCTCAAAGGCCACAATATGCCCTGTATCCACGACATAGCCGGCGCCTGCTGGCAATTCTACAAGATGTATGGCTCCATAACTACTGACGAATAAATCTCCTTGTCCCTCACATTTGAGCAAAAATAAGCCCTCTTTGGCAAAAAAGCTCTTGGCGCCGCCCCAGGAGACATCTGTTGTAATCCCCGGCGCGCTGGCAATATAGGAGCCAGATTGCACATACATTGTCCCGCCGGCAATGGGAATATGGATAATATCTCCTGTCAGGCTGGGCGCTAATGTGATTTCTCCCTGGCTCCCTGTGCATGTAAATGTGTTGATAAAAAAGCTTTCCCCGCCCAAAATGGCGCGCTTTAAGCCCCCCAACAGCCCTCCGCGCGCCGCCGTCTCCACCTGTATATTAGGCGTCATGGATACGAGCGCCCCCGCCTCGGCCAACAGAGACTCCCCAGGCTCCATGAGAAGCCGTAGAAGCGAATACGACGGCTTGTACAGGATTTCATGTCTCATAAATGTCTCCTCTTAAACTGGCTTTAGCTGCTTTGCGCCAAAAACAGCATATCTTCTTCTCGGGAAGCTCACGATGTTCGCTAACAGCTCCCAGGGCTTAAGCCAGATGTTTTTCTGGCTACGAAGGATAGCAATTCCGAGGCATTCAGCTCTTTGCGTCTTTTTTCGATAACTTTTAAAGGCTTATAGGCTCGCCTGTGGCGATGGATTGACGCTCTGCTTCCACAATCCGTACAGACTCCATTGCTGATTCAGGCAGCACGCGTGTCGGCTGCTTGTCATTTAAAAGACAGTCCACAAAATAGGCAAATTCTCGCTGATAGCCAGTTTCGGGCGAAATTTCCGGATGTATGGGCTCTCCTGCGGCCGGATAAAATGTAAGTGAAGGGCTTTTGGCGGAGGAAAACTCTAAGCAGCCTTTCTCGCCGAGCACTTGAAAAGCCATCTCAAAGGGGAAGCTGCCGGGAAAGCCCCAGCCGCCTTCCGCCATACAGACGAAATCATCATAAAAATAAAGCGTGACGACATGATCCACTTTTTCCCCGCTGCTAACGCGATTGGCGCCGCGGGCAAGAAGCTTTTGCGGCCGCCCGAACAGATAGGCAATGAAATCCACATCATGAATATGCAAATCTGTAATCGCCCCGCCTGATAGCGCCGTATCCAGGAGCCAGTTGTCCTGTGACCATATAGGCGTCGGCGAAAGCCGTGTGAATTTCGCCGCTGTCAGCCGGCCTAGCTCGCCCTCCTGTATCATCTCCGCTAATTTTTCATACGCGGGCCAAAAGCGAATACATTGGGCAATCAACAGCATCTTTTTGTTCGCTTGGGCAGCGTCAATCATCCGTTGACAATCCGCTGTCGTCAGCGCCATAGGCTTTTCGCAAATCACATGTTTGCCGGCTTCCAGCGCCTTAATGGCCATCTCCGCGTGCAAATATGTCGGCGTGCAGATATCCACACAATCCAGGCCCTCGTGGGCTAAAAGTTCCTCTATCGTGGCGTAGCGAGCGATGCCTGTCAAATCCAGCGTCTGGGCTTCGCCGATATTGCCCCCTACAGCCTCCGCCTGTTCGGCGCGCCGGCGCGGCTCCTTATCGCATACAGCCACAAGCTCTATTTCATCCATTGCTTGATGGATGGCAAAATGCTGCTGGCCCATAAAGCCCATTCCCACAATTCCGGTGCGGATCTTCTCCATCTTAATCCCTCCTTAGCCGCTGTATGCGCCCACAGGGCGCCCATTTGTGTTGCTTACATAATTGTTTCTACTGCCCTTAAATTCCTTCCCACGCGCCAGGAAGGACATCTCCACAATTTCTGTGAACATAAAAGCCATAGTTTTATGTTTCCGGCTGGCCAAAATATGGCGCCAGAATGTGGGCTTAAAATCCCTGGGAGGGAACGCAAAATGTGGCCCCATGGCAAATCCTGGGCATATTCCATCACATACGATGAAGGCGTGCAAAAATTGCTGGAATATGTAGTCCCTTTGCATCGCGCCTATGGCCTTCCGGGCCATGTGGCGCTTGTGGCTTCCCAAATTGGCATCCCCCGGAATGTCCCGGGCAGCAGCTTTGATGGCTGGATGATTTTATCGCGGGCAGAAATTGAGGCCCTATGTGCTGAGGGCTGGGGCGTGTCCTGCCATGGAATGACGCATGGCCCGATTACGCCGGAAACAGCCGATTATGAAGTCCGCCAGGCCCGCCTGGCGTTGGAAGCAGCGTTGGGACGGCCTGTGACGATATTTTGCGTGCCCGGCAGCAATGACAATTATCCCGCCGCGCGGGCTGTGGCTCCCGCTGCCGGCTATCATGCCATTATGACGATTTATGATGAAGTCAACGCGCCTCCCTTTGATTTATGGCGCCTGTGCCGCGTCCCCATCCATACGCGTTATCCCGCGCCCTTTTATTCCGTCTTTGATCCGTACAAGCGCCTGCATCAGGCGCGGGATGGGGGCGGCTGGATTATTGATTATTGTCATTGCCCCCTGCCGGGAAAGCCTGTGCACGAAGCCAAAGATTGCACTCTGGAGGAGCTGCAGCAGCGCTTTGAAACTGTGCTGCGTGTGGGGAAAGATGAAGTCTGGCTCGCGGAGCCCAATGAGGTCGTCGCGCATCTCCGAAAGTGCCATTTAACAAAAGAAGGCGAGGCAGACAGCTCCTTAGAGCCCCGGCAGACGAATTTGTGAGGCGGCGTCCTCGGACAGGGCGCGTCCGTAGCGTCCCCCGCCGCCCGGCTCGATGGGCAATGTCCCCTCGCGGGCCTGGATAATCAAATCTGCTATTTTTTGCCCCACGACTTCGCCCAGCTCCTGTCGTGTCGCCTGATGCAAAACAGCCATCTCGCTGCCGAAGGCGTTGATGAGCCGATTCAGCAGCACGGCTCCCACTTTCGGCACAAATTGCAGCGGAATTTGATATTGATAGGGCCCCCGATGGGGCGGCGGCTGCGGCTCCGCATAGTCCGCGATCTGCACAATCCGATCCAGCACGCCCCGAGTGATGTGGGTGCTGCCGCATTGTGCGCATTTGAGCACAGGCGGCGGCTCATGGGCTGTCCAGTGACATTCCTCGCAATGTGTGCGATGATATTTGCCCAGACGCGGATCCAGGCCAAAATTTGCCGCCACTCGGCGTCCCTCCTCGCGCCACAAGGCCCGCCGAAATTCCTCAAAATTCGCCTCTTCAAGCTCCAGAATATTGTATTCTCGCGCAATGCGCGGCAATGAATGAGCATCCGAATTCGCCAGAAATGTCTTCTCTGAAAGTTCCTGCAGCCGATCCGCCAGATAGGAATCGGCGGAAAGGCCCAATTCCAGCGCCGGAATGGCCGCCCAATAATCGCCAAATAATTCCGCCGCGCGCGCCGTGCAGGAGCCATAAATGCTTTTATGGGGCGTAAAGGCGTGGGCAGGGATGAATTGCGCCTGATGTTGCAACGCCAGGTCGCACAGTTCCCGGGCGGACAGCCCGCAGCACTGAGACGATAGATTCGGATTTGTAATATAGGCGCCGATTGTCTGCGCAAAAGCCTTCAGCTGGCCCAGATGTGGAAAATAGCTGATATGATGGGACACGCCCCCTTCGGGCTCGCGCGTTTCTAGCTCCGCCGCCAGAAATACAGTCAGCCGCCCCCGATAGCGCAGGCCCCCGCCTTCCAGTTGTGTCATTTCCCCGGCATCAATCAAGGCCTCTATATCGCGTATCACAGCCGGGCTGGCGCAGTCCACTATCCCGACAATTTCCACGCCTTTCCGCTGCACGCATTCTTGCAGAATATTTTCAAAAGTCAAATCGCGCGAGGCCGTGACTTTCACGACTTGCTTCCGCCCCGCCGTCCCTAT
>CAZUOJ010000046.1:0-26947 GCA_964622325.1 uncultured Armatimonadia bacterium | reverse complement strand
GCGCCGACAGCTCGTAACTGCGCCCATTAATGGTCAGCTCACTGCCCTCGTCCACCGCTGCCGGCAAATTGAATTCCTGAACATATGTCTCCAGGCCCAGCTCTTTAAAGCGTTGCAAAATCATATCCGCGGCCTTGGCGTTGCCCGGATAGCCTGACACACGCGAGCCGCACGCCTCAAAAGCGCGGATGTCGGCGGCTATGCGTTCCAGATCCACCGACGCCGCCAGGGCTTCAAAATTCAGCGACGGCGCCCCATAGCCTGGAACGCGCAGCCCGAAAGCCAGAAGAAGGACAATTGCGGCGCTGCCAATGACGCGCCCCCACATTCCGATGCGTCCTGCCATGCCAATCTCTCCTGTATCGTGTTTCCCCAGCAAGCTACTCCAGGGATTTCTTTCATTATAAATCAATTTTCCCTTGAAGGAAGGATATTTCTTTATAGATGGCCCGATTTCCTTGTCATAGCGTATCAAAAAAGCTGAATTTGAGCTCCCGCTATACGGATAGCCAGATCTCTTGCCGCTGTGTTTGCCTAGATTCTTAGGAGCGGCGGGGGCATATTTTGTGTTCTGGCGCTAGCCAAAGTATACGACATAGCGCCGATACATCTCGTTGAAGATGCTCAGCCAGCCCCAGATTAAGCCGGCCAAAAAGAAATGCCCTAATATAAGCCCTAAAAAGAAAGGAATGCCGCGCCGATAGGCACGCATGCCGCCGATGCGCAATGTAATCGTTTTAATCAGCCAGACGAGGAAAAAGGGCCCCCACAAAGGCCCGCCGTAAGCCGTGACCATCGCAAAGCCCAGCGGATGCAACGGAAAACGCAGAAAATAAGTTCGGATGAGCACCAGCAAGGTCACAATCACAGCGCCGCTTAGAGACGCGAAAGTGCGCGCCCGATCCGGCGGCCGATGCGCCTTCAGAAATTGCGACAATTCCTCAAATTCGGTGCGGGCTAAAGTGACGCGATAGCCTCCCTGCGTCGTGCCCCCCTCTAAAATGTTCGCGCCATGCGTGTAATACGCGTGCAAATGCACATACGAAGCCCCGATAAAGCCAATGATAATGGCCAGCGTCAGCCATACGGCCATTGTCTTTTGCCGCAGGCGCGCCTCCTGGCAGATTTTCATCGCCTCGCCATAATAGGCCATATTGGATTGATAATAGCCCCGGGAGGCAAACATAAAGGTCGAAAATACCGTCAGATTGCGAAAGTCCTCGCCCCGCGCAAAAATTTGCGACCCGCCGATATACACCATCATCTGTTTATGCAAATAGAAGGGGAAGAGCCACACCATCGCGGCGCCCGCCTCCGCCCGCGCCCGCGCATACACCAGCGCAAAGAGCAGAATCAGGCCAAAATAAATGAGCGCCGTCCACCACCACATTCCGGCGCGAATGGCGAAAATCACCATAAAAGCAAAGCCGCCCAAAGCGCACAGGACTGCCGTCCGCGCTGACATCGGCTCCTCCGCTTCCTCTGGCCTCTGCTCTGCTGTAAAAGCGCGCTGAAATAAATCCCACAAATGCGCCCGGGCCACCCAGATCAGGAAAATCCCTAAGGCCAGATAGGCTCCGAAGGATTGCTCCCGATCAAAGGGGAAGCCCGCAATCTGCAGCCCTGCTCCTGTGGCGATAACATTGGATATACGAAGCAATAAATAAAACAGCCATACCGAAAAAGTGATTTCCGTGGAGACAAGATAGCCCAGCCCGATGTTCTCGGGCCGCCAGGCAATGCTCAGCGGCCGAATGGCCGAAAGCGGCCGCTCCGTGAAAAAACGCCCCAGATCATAAAATTGCCCCAGCGCCGGAATCGCCGGATTCCACGCATGCAGGATATTGGCAATGTTAAAAATACAGGACAGCCCAAAGCCAATCCACATCAGAGGATTGCCGAAAAATCCCCCCATAATCCGCTCGCCCTCTTGATCGGCCATATCCAGCACGAGCTGGGCGATAGGGAAAGTCAGATGCTCTTTTTCCATCCATTGCTGGCGAAAAAGCGCCATAATGCCCAGCATAGCCACGCCCCAGGCCAGCATAAACAGCGCCCAGAACACAAGCGGCTTCAGCCACACGCGCCAGGGAATGCGGCCATCATCGGCGCCTTCGTACATTTCTTGAATAGCCTGGGGGCTTTGGGGCGAAAGCCAAGTCGGCATGAATTTTTGCAAAGTGGCAAAATCGTTCTCTGGCGTCTGAAAATAATACACAGCCGTGATATTCGGAAACAATAGCCGGGCGACGCCCACCGAATTCATCGTCACAGCAATACATAAAAAAGCGTAGATGTACAGAATCTGCCCTTGTGAAATCCGCAAATGTCGGCTGAGACGCCGCAAAATCAGCCCCAGCACTGTCAACAGGAGCAATGCCCCCACAGCAGGAATGACAGGCACGCTCTCCCCAAGCTGCACGCCATGAGAAATAATCCCCGCCTGTAACATCCAGTACAAAGAGGCTGCCAGAAATAGAAGCGAAAGGATAACAGCCCAGGCGGATAAGCCTTCTGCAGAAAGGTGCGTCTCGTGCGCTTCGTGTGCAATTATACGGGCTTCCGTGCTGGCCAACTGCGATGCTCCCTAATTTTTTATTGCCTCGCCGAGGGGAATTGGCTTATTATAATTCGCTGTAATTAAATGAATTCCTTTTTTTCGGAAACATTTAGCCTTGTAATTTTGCGGTGTTTTGTGATTATCCCGGATTTGCTATAATGTAAAAAAGGGCTGTTTTTCTCATTTTTTATTTTCAGGAGGCCTTATGCGGCTGAGTCGATGCCCCAAATGCGGCGCCAAAGTGGCGCAAACAGATACAGTTTGTCTGGATTGCGGTGCCGATCTTGTCGCGGCGCGCGAGGATATCGTGGAACGCGCCAAGCGTGAAGCCCGCACGTCCGCCCAGCCTAAAAGTCCGGCAGCAGCTGTGGCTAATCCCGCCGCCGCCGGGATCGCTGTGCCCGGCGAAACAGCGGAAGAAAAGCGACTGCGTATTTTTGATCAGCAGCAGGCTGATGTCTTACGCAAACAGCGCCCCGCCATGATTGTCATCTTGCTGCTGGCGATTATCGGCGCCGTGGGGATGTGGCTTTTAGCCTCTAATTATTTGAAACAGGCGGGCGGCTGGGCAGAAATCAAAAAACTGAATTTTGCTGCCTTTAAAGCAGCCGGCCTGAATGTGTTTTCCGATCCCCGTATTATGTTTGTCATTTTCGCCGGGCTCGCCTTGGCCTGTCTTTTGGGCGTGTTAGGCGAAATTTTGCGCCTGTGGAGCATTTCCGCCGCCATTGCCGCCGTCAAACGGGGCGAAATCCCCAATGTCGTCCAGCTCTCGGCTTTTACAGAAATAGGCCTTGTGCTGGGCGCTTTCCTGGCTCCTCCTGCCGGCTTAATTTTAGGCCTGATCTTCAAATTCTCCAAAGACGAAGACACGCGGGCAATTGGCTCTGTCATGATATATGCGGCGCTCCTGTGCGCCGCCTTTTTAATTTTTAATCTGTTGTGGAATCTGGCGGCAGCCCATATGCCCGCCCCAAAAGCGCCTGCGCCTGGAACGGACGAGATAGACAAAGAGGCTATGCTGCTTCGTCTTCTAGCATAATGTTTGAGCCCTGGGCAAAGAGAGGAAAACGCTCAATCTCTATTTTGCTCCAGGCGTGTATGAGGCCTTTTTCGCTTAGCTTCAGGCTTCATCCTCCAGCACGCCATTAAAGCGCACAAAATCCGCCTGTTCAATGATTTCGCCGGCCCTGGCCCAGGGAACATCCATCTCCGAAAACAGCTGCCTTTTCTCAGCTGCCTGATCCATTAAGCTCCGAATATCGCCCAGCTCTTCCCAGCTCACACGCGGGATAGAGGCGGCGGAAAGATACGCGCCATTAATTGTTAAAGTCGCCTTCACGGCCTCGCTCGCTGGCGCCAATAATGTTTTTTCCAGGCCGCGAATACAATACATCAAATTCGCGTGAATGGCGTCCCGATTTGTCGGCATGTTAAAAACAATGGGCTCCTGACCCTGAATTTCGACTCTCGCCTCATTCGTATTCCAAAAGGCGCGCCCTTTTGTGCCAATGATTTCTAGAGTAGTGCGGCAATCGGCTTCGCAGCATGTTGTCGCATAAAAATGCAATCTGGCTTCGCCCAGATCCGCCCGCAAACACGCCACATCCTCACATTCAATATCATGGACGCGATACAATTCCGCCTGCACGCGTTCGGGCAGCGCATGGCCGGGCTCGCGCGTGCCCATTTGCAATGCCGAATTCAGCAAATGCACTGCCTGATTCATCAGCACGCCATCAAAGCAGGGCAAGCCCTCATAAAAGCGCTTGCCCACCCAATCTGACCTTTTATAGTATTCATCGGTTCGCTTCCATTCCATCACGCCCACAATTTCCTGCAATTCTCCCAAAGCGCCGTCACATATCATCTCCTTGAGCGCAAGAGAATGTCGAAATCCCGTGTATTGAAAATCCACAGCTACATATCGCCCTTTTTCCTGCGCCAATTGGACATTATGTAAGCCATCCGCTCCCAGAACAGTCACAGGCTTTTCGCACAGCACATGCAGCCCGCGCTCTAAACAGCCCGCTGTATAGGGCGCATGAAAAGGATGTGGCGCCGCAATGACAACAGCTTCGACTTCTTCATTGTCCAGCATTTCCCAGATGTCATTATAAACGGGAATGTTCCATTCTTGTAATTTCTGAGCCGCTTCCTTGACAGCCGGCCGTTCCAGCCAGCGATCCGCCGTGGCCACTAGTTTGGCATAAAAAGCTTCATGTAAAAGCTCCCGATGATAGCCGCCAATTCCTGAAATCCCCACAAGCGCCGTCCGCACAGGATCCATAAAAACGCCTCCTTTGAATGCGAGGAAGAAAAAAATATAAAGGCGCCCTGTCAAATAGGCGCCTTGTTATTTCTCTTATTGTTCCTGATTTCCTTTTTCGTTAACGGAGAAAATTAAAGCCGTCCCTCGAATTTGCGGGAAAAATCCCTGTTGTTTTGTAGCTTGAACGCGCTTTTTCATCCGCCATTTTTAATTCTGTCGGCTATGTAATGCCTGTGCCCTTTCATATATGTTTAGCATTTGCTGCACAATTTTGTCGCGCTCATAATATTTTGCCCATTCGCGCGCCTGTTGTCGCATCGCCTGCAGCTGGGCGGGATTGCGCAGGACTTCTAGTGCTGCCCGGGCCAGGCCTTTTCCCTGTTCTGAGGGCGGCACAAGCCGGCCATTGACGCCATCCACAATCATATCTTTGCCCCCCGGGGCATCGATCGCCACAATGGGCGTCCCGGCCGCCATTGCCTCGGCAAAAGCTAACGGCTGGACTTCTGTCATGCTGGGCGTGATAAACAAATCCAGAGCGGCATCATATTGGGGGATATTTTTGTGTTCAATGCGCCCGGCAAAAAAGATGCGCTCCCGGCATGGCAAGCATTGCGCCTGTTTCTCCAGCGCTTCGCGCGAGGGCCCATCGCCTACAATCAACATTTTCGCATTGGGCAGCTCTGTCAGGATAATCTGCGCGGCTTCCAAAAGCTCGGGCAAATTTTTCTCCGGCGCCACACGTCCCACATAACCGATAAAAAAATCCTGGGGCCCCACGCCATATTGCGCCCGAATAGCAGAGCCATCCGCAGAGCGAAAAGCCGACAAATCCGTAGGATTATGCACGACTTCAATCGGCGTTTTCACGCCCCAATTCAACAGGCGCTGCCGTGAACTTTCGGCGGGCGTTGTCACAATCTGGCACCGATGACAATAATTCCGCACGCGCCAGCGGACAAATAAATCGCTCAGCCGGGAGGGCAAAAAAAGATAGCGACCATACACTTCATATTGTGTATGGATAGTGGTCACAAGCGGCAGATTGCGCTGCAGCGCAAAGCGCTGTCCCCAGGCCCCCACCCAAAACGGATGATGTGTATGGACAACATCAAATTCTGTCGTCCGCAAGATTTGTCTTATTGCCCGGCTCCAGGGGAGCGCCAGCGCATAATCCGAATGCGTGGGAGCCGAGAAGGCGGGATAGCGATAGACGCGCTCCTGATCGCAACGCACATCAAAGCCGGGAGGCGCCGGAGCGAAAACATACACAAAATGGCCCAGCTTTTCCATTCCCTCTTTTAATTGCGCAATGCAAAAAGCCACGCCATTGATGGTGGGCCAATATGTATTTGTGAAAATAGCAATCCGCATGTGATTTCGATTGTTATGCCGCTTCCCCTGAATGCCTCAGAAAATGATGCTTATGCTCGCTCGGCGGAAATGTGATGCCAGCGCGTGCTTTTATTTTGGCTGCAGCGACGCTCGCTCTTGCAAGAGAGTAGCTAAACGCGGCGAAGCCAAAAATTCCGCCAAAAAGCCGTCCGCCGCTTCCTGTGTCGGCGCATATAACACGGCAATACGCGCAATGTATGTTTCTTTCTTTTTCGTATATTCGGCGGCGGACAGCTTCCGCACTTCCGTGAAGATTTGCATAATATCTTTCGCCGTTAATTTGGCTTGCGGATCGGCCAGCTCTTCAGCCGTCGGGGGCGCTTCTTCGGCGAAAGCGGCGGCAGACAGGCGCCGCACCCATTCCAGCAATTCTTCCGCTTGGGCGCGTGCCTCATCCATCCCTGTTAAAATAGCAATTTGCGCCGGCGTAAGAATTTTCCGCAATTCCGGCACAAATGTTAGCGGCGCGCTTTTTATTTTTTCTTCGGCTTCCTCAATTTTTGCTTGCGCCTCCTGTAGCGCCTTTTCCAGTTGAGCCGGGATATCCTTATCTTGCATCAGCAAAAGACGTTTTTCTCGTAGCAGAGGAATGAGGCTGGCCAGCGCCGCGTGCCGGGCTGGCTGCAATTTGGCTATCGCTTCCTGGGCTTGCAAAGATAAGGCAGACAGCGCCTCAATCTGCTGCGGCTTGAGCTCCAGCCTGTTAATCGTATAAAGCAGATTGATGTCTTCTGCCAGCTCATTGGCGGCTTGCTCCAATTCTGCCGCCGCCATTTCTTTGGGGGCTGAAGTCCCGGCGGGCTGACAGGCGCCCATGGGGCAAAGCCCAAGACAAACAAAAATAATGCCTGTAACAGTGTGAATCGAAAGCTTCAAGCGCATAATAATCTCCTCGTCGCGAGCATCTTTCGCCCTCTGTCTCTAACAATCTGTGAGCCCCCAATTATCCCCGAACGCCTACGGAACGGCCAAATGTTTCTACAGCCATCGCTAAGAATTCACGATTAGTGCGCGTGCGGCGTAAGCCTTGAAGCAACAACTCTGTCGCTTCGATTGTATCCAGCGCATGTAAGGCGCGCCGCAATTGCCAGATGCTTTGCAATTCTTCATCATTAAACAAAAGTTCCTGATGCCGCGTGCTGGAGCGCTGAATATCAATGGCTGGGAAAATGCCGCGATCGGCCAATTCCCGCGAAAGCACAAGATCCATATTCCCTGTGGCTTTGAATTCCTCAAATATCATGTCATCCATTCGGCTGCCTGTCTCCACGAGAATCGTAGCCAAAATAGTTAAGCTGCCGCCATTCTCAATGTTGCGGGCTGCGCCCAAAAAACGCTTCGGCCGATACAAAGCTGTCGGATCTAAGCCTCCGGACAGCGTGCGGCCACTGGGCTCTACAGTCAGATTGCTGGCGCGCGCCAAACGCGTAATGCTATCCAACAGAATGACAACATCTTCTCCTAATTCCACAAGCCGCTTGGCCCGGGCGAGCACGGCATCCGCCACCCGCATATGATTTTCCGGCATTTCGTCAAATGTGGAGGAAATCACTTCGCCGTCCACGGAACGCGAAATATCCGTCACTTCCTCGGGCCGCTCGTCAATGAGCAGCACCATTAATATGATGTCATCATAATTATGCGTCAACGCATTAGCTATCTGTTTAAGAATAGTTGTCTTCCCGGCTTTGGGGGGCGCCACAATCAAGCCGCGCTGGCCGCGGCCAATCGGCGTGACAATGTCCAAAAAGCGTCCCGTAATGCCGTCTGGCCCGTCTGTCTCCAAATACAGCCTCTCATTGGGATAAATCGGCGTCAAATCTTCAAAATGAGGCCGATTACGCATTTCCTCCGGCGGCGCGCCATTGATTGTCTGCACGCGCAAAAGCGACCAGTAACGCTCTGTGTCCTTGGGCGGACGAATGGGCCCGCTGACGAGATCCCCATTGCGCAGCCCAAAGCGTTTGATTTGTGTATCCGCCACATAGATGTCCCTTTGGGGATCCGGCGTATAGCCATTAACGCGCAAATAGCCGCGGCCATCCGGCATTATCTCCAGAATGCCCGAGCCATATTTGTGCCCGGCTTGTTCGCTCTGCTCTTCCAAAATTCTGAGACACAAATCCTGCTTCTTGAGGCTCTTGGCGCCCTCTATCTTCATTTTAGAAGCCAGCTCGCGCAACTGATCCACTGTCATCCGTTGCAGATCAGCCAACTCTAACATTTCCATTTTTGTGCTACTCCTCTTCTCTTCTCATTAGATATGCAAATGATCCATGGAAAAACATTCTACGAGAAAATTATAATTTTTGTAGAATGATTGATATATGATGTATGAAGAAGAAATTGAGCCAATTTCTCAACGCCCGCCATAGACTTCCGGCTTTAATGCCGCCACATAAGGCAGCCAGCGAAATCGTTCGGCATAATCCAGCCCATAGCCCACCACAAATTCATTCGGAATGGCAAAGCCTACATAATCTATTTGCAGGGGCGTGGCGCGGCGGGCAGGCTTGTCCAAAAAGCAACAGACTTTAAGGGAAGCAGGCTGCCGTTTTTTCAGCATTGTCACAATCTGGGCTAATGTATGCCCTGTGTCCACAATGTCTTCTACTAACAGCACATGACGCCCCTGTATATCGCGGGACAAATCCAGGCGCAATTGCACGGCGCCATCGGATATTGCCCTCGCGCCGTAGCTGGCGACACATATCAAATCTATCTCCAGGGGGAAATACAACTGCCGCATTAAATCAGCCAAAAAAACGATGGAGCCCTTCAACACGCCAATGAGCAAGGGATGTTTATCGGCATAATCCGCGGCGATTTCTGCCGCCAGCTCGCGGACGCGCGTTTGAATTTGCTCCTCCGTCAGCAAAATTGTCGCTATTTGGGCTTCCCATTCCGCGTTTGTTTTTATTCCCATTCAATTGTTCCCGGAGGCTTTGTTGTAATATCGTAAAGCACGCGATTAACGCCTTTGACTTCATTAACAAGGCGCGTGGCAATGCGTCCGAGCAATTCTGGGGGCAATTTTGCCCAATCCGCGGTCATAAAATCCTCTGTGATGACAGCCCGGATGACAAGCGGATAGGCATAGCTGCGGCCATCGCCCATCACGCCCACACTGCATGTATCTAATAAGAC
The DNA here is from genome assembly GCA_964622325.1 of uncultured Armatimonadia bacterium. Lineage (GTDB taxonomy): Bacteria > Armatimonadota > Zipacnadia > Zipacnadales > UBA11051 > JAJFUB01. The sequence goes on along the minus strand of CAZUOJ010000046.1, from coordinate 17,573 downwards.
GACGAAATATTGACTCAGATGTTTATCCCAGCCCGCGGCAGCGATTTCTTCGCGTAAAATGGCATCCGCTTCGCGCACAATGGCAATCCGTTCCCGCGTAATGGGCCCGGCGACACGAACAGCTAGTCCCGGCCCCGGGAATGGCTGTCGTTCGACAATCTGGGGCGGCAGGCCTAATTCGCGGCCAATCCGTCGCACCTCATCTTTAAAGAGCTGACGCAGCGGCTCGATATTTGTATATTTCATATCGGCAGGCAGGCCGCCCACATTATGATGCGTCTTAATCCGTGCGGTCTTGCCGCCGCCGCTTTCTATCACATCCGGATACAGCGTCCCGTGGGCGATAAACTCAAAATCGCCTAATTTCCGACTTTCCGCTTCAAAAACGCGGATGAAAGTTTCGCCAATAATTCTTCGCTTTTCTTCCGGATCGCTAACGCCTTCCAGTCGGCTCAAAAAGATTTCCGAAGCATCTACAGCGACGAAACGCTCGCCCAGCAGGGGCGCAAACACCGCTCGCACTTGTTGGGCTTCGTCTTTGCGCAAAAGCCCGTGATCAATAAACATACAGGTCAATTGTCCGGGGACGGCCTTGTTCAGCAGGGCTGCTGTTACAGACGAATCTACGCCGCCCGAAAGCGCGCACAGCACGCGCTTATTGCCAATTTGTTCCCGGAGCGCCTGAATTGTTTCTTCTATGAACGATCCGGGCTGCCAATCGCCCTTACAGCCACAGATGTGATACAAAAAATTATGCAGCAATTGTGGCCCGCAGGGCGTATGCTGGACTTCCGGATGGAACTGCACGCCATATAGCTTGCGCTCTTCGTCGCCCATGGCAGCAATAGGAGCATGAGGGCTGCGCGCCAGCACTTTAAAGCCGGGCGGCAAAGCTGTGACGCGATCCCCATGGCTCATCCACACTTGCGCCGGGCTGTCAATGCCTGCAAAAAGAGTGCTTTTTTCCACGATTTCAATGAATGCATGGCCATATTCGCGCGCGGGCCCGGGCGTTACGGCGCCCCCACATATATGAGCCATTAGTTGTTGCCCATAGCAAATGCCCAGAATCGGGATGCCGGCTTGAAATAATGCGGGCGCTACAGTGGGCGCGCCCGGCTCATACACGCTGGCCGGCCCGCCAGAAAGAATGATTCCGGCTGGCCGCCGCGCTAGCAATTCCGCCACTGGCGTCTGACAGGGCCAAATTTCCGAATAGCAGTTCTGCTCGCGCACTTTTCGCGCAATCAGCTGCACATATTGAGCGCCGAAATCCAGCACAATAATCGTTTCATGTGCGGAAAAACTTGCGGACATGGATTATTCCTGAGGCCCTCATTCTTATGCTCTCTAGACTGTTTCAGCCTTAGAGCTTCGCCTTAGCCCAAACATTGCGGGGAAATGAGCTTTCATTTGCCTTGCTGCTAAGGGAGCCCAATGCCTTCGTCCGACTTAATTTTTAAGCCTGGACATTCCTGTGGCCCCTGCACGAACCTGTATTTTATTTTTCCCAAACACTAGTCAATTATGCGTAAACGAACTTAAATTACAGCTTATATCACACAATATATTTTGGAATTGTAAAAGCTCCCGGGGATCATGCCAATCGGCCTGCAATTTAATTTTCGGCCGCGGGGATTATTAGAAGTATAACAAGAGCTTTTTTCTCTGTCAACAATTTCTCTAGACTTTTTGTAGCGCTTGATTCAAAATTTTACGCTCCACAAGGGCGTCTGCCAAATCGTATCCGCAAATTCCTTTTCTTCATCTTCATACGAATATAAGTTTTTGCCCCTTGTGGACAGAAAATCACAGGCCCATTCCTGATGCGTCCTTGTGTCTAATCTCTCATTGTCTTCATTGCCTTTCGCCCATATCCGCCATTTTCCCTCTCCGCACATATGGCCTGTCCACAGGCCCAATGCGGCTCCCGCCAGCACTTGCGCCCATGTATGACGTTTTTGCTCGATGCGCGTCCAGCCAATGGCGGCGGCCAGGGGAAATGCCCAATAGCCTTGCTCGGGCTCGCGTTCGGCCAGGCTCATCGCTACGGCAAACGCCACAGCCGTATGCCGGCTGGGAAAGCCGCGGCGGCCTCCATCTGGCCGGCGCGCCGGAATTGTTTCCTTCATTACGCCTGAAATTGCAAAGGCATACAGGGCGGCATCCCATATCCGCCGCCCTGTTTCTTGTTTTTCAGGATTGTGTTGCGCCAGCCAGATCGCAGGCAAGCCATAGCCGGAGAGCTGAAGCAGCACATCCAGGCTATTTTCCGTTGCGCCTTCTTCAGCCCAGTTTGGCCCTATGATAAGAAAGAAAAGCGCACAGCCTGAAAGAATGAGCTTCTTCATTTGTTATCTGTTCTTTTGGGCTTTTTCCTGTTGCAGGCGCGCGGCAATTTTTTCTCGCGCCTCATCGATAAGAATTTGAATGTCTTCTGTCCGATATGTGCGTTGTTCAAATGTCCGCTGCTCCAAGCTTTTTAAGAAGCCCTCAAATTCGAGAAAATAGGAGCCGTAAATATGAAAGCTGTCCACAATGTGATGATATTGGCCGACTTGAATGTCCCGGCCCAAGCGCTCGCTAATTCGTTCGGCCACATAACGCTGCAAATCCGTAAAGGCATACATATTCATAAAAGCGGCCTTGAACGCGTCATTGGAGCGCATATGGGCTGCCATCACAAGCCGATCCTCATAAATGCGGAACCATAAACGCTGTAAGCACGCCGGATGTTCATAGCCCGCATCCGTCCAGGGCTTCCACAGCACGCATTGGGCCCGCCGTGTATATGGCGTCTCACAAAGAGCCTGTATCACATATTCCAGTTGATTGACAGGCTCGGGCAAGCCCGGCACCGTGTAGGCCGTTAGGCGTTCATGATAGGAATATTGCCATTTGCCTTCTTCAGGCGAAATCCAATGATCGTGAATGCCGTCTACGACTTCTTGCCGATAGACTTCTAAATCTTCTATCCCTCCCGGCATGGCGCGATGAATGCGCGGCTCGGCAAAAGGATCTGTGACAACGAGAAAAAGCGAAACATCTCGGCTGGGCGGATCATCAGGCTTATCGTATTGGGTCCGAATGGCCGCCCCGCGTTTCCATGTCTCGAGGACAGCTTGTTCCCAGCCTTCGGGAAGCGTTTGGGCCACAATGTGGACAACAGGAAGCAAAAGCTGCGACATTTCTTGCTGTGTCTCCTTTCACATTTATCTTGCGATGGATATTTAATTATGTTAACTTTATTTTTAATAATCAGAAAAATGCTTATTTTATTTAAATACAAAAGCTGCCGCGCTGATGATGTTCGCAAAGAAAACAGCTTTAAAGCCATCCTGGCCGCCACATTATCTGCTTTTCGGACGGATTAGTTTTGTTGTGATTTTGGGAGGCCTTTGTTTTTTAAGCTTGCAAATCGCGGATTTGTATTTGCTGCAATCTTTTGGCCCCCAGGGCGCGGGCCTGCAGGCCATGGGAATGCAGCCTGTCGCCTATGTGCCTGTCGCCGCTCTTAACGCGGCAGACCAAAAAGAAGTCTCACGAGTCGCCCCTTACGCCGGCCTTACGCCGCCTGAATTAAAATTAGCGGAAGTGGGGGATGGGGGCGATTTAGGCCGCCGCGCGGCTGCCATCTTACGCTCCTTTCGTCCCTATATTTTTGCCCTGAAGAAGAATAATATGATTTATGTGCCTTTGCAAGCTGCCTTAGATTATCTGGACGGCGAGCTCATCTGGACAGAGCCCCAGCCCCTGGCCTACCTTATTCTCCCGGCAGCCCTGATTTCCTTTGCGCCCGGCGAAAAAACGGCCTGGCGCAATTATAAGCCCATATCGCTTCCTGTGCCGATATTGAGCGTTGATGGCCAATTGCACGCCCCCTTGCCCACTTTAAGGCAATTGTACGACTGGAAAATTGAAACAGGCCCGGAGGGGCGTTATTATAAGCTCTCTTGCGCGGATAAAAAGCTTTTTGTCATTGTCCGGCAAAATATGTATAGCCTTGAGGTTAGCCGCAGCGAACGCTATTTACAAGTATATTTTTTGGGCGAGCCCGTCAAGCGCTATCCCGTTTGTGTGGGGGCAGGGAACAACACGCCCGTGGGACATTTTCACATCCAGAATAAAGCCGTCTGGCCTCCCTGGCAGGCCTATTGGGGGGAATATATGCCGGGCGGCAGTCGCCGCAATCCCTTAGGGGCGCGCTGGCTGGGCACAACAGCCCGCGGCCGCGCCACGGGCCGTGTGATTGGCATTCATGGCACAAATCAGCCCTCCTCCATTGGCCGCCGCATTTCGGGCGGCTGTATCCGTATGTATAATCATGACGCCATTGAACTTTACAACAACATTCCCATCGGCACGCCCGTGTGGATTCATGAATAAAAGAGAGATTTTCACAGCCCATTCATAAGCAATGGGAAACAGCACTAAAAATTAATGAGTCTAAGGCTAAAAATGATTGTGGGCATAGGCGTAGACATTTGCCATGTGGAGCGAATTGCCCGGCTGCGCTGCAAATATGGCCCCCGCTTTTTAAATCGCGTTTTTACACAGAATGAACAGGCGCGTTGCGGCCACAGCGCCGCTGCCGATGAGCGTTATGCCGGGCGATTTGCCGCTAAAGAAGCTGTAATGAAAGCTCTGGGCACAGGCTGGAGCCAGGGAATACGATTTCTGGACATTGAAATTGTCCACACAGCGACGGGCAAGCCGGAGATTGCACTATACGGCCAGGCCCTGTGCCGGGCGCAGCATTTGGGCGTTTCGCACATTCATTTGAGCCTTTCTCATGAACGGGATTATGCGCTGGCTTGTGTTGTTTTAGAAAAAGAAGCCGGCTCTTAGCTGCCCTGAAAGAGGCGGCTCTGGATTATTAAAGCGCAAAAACAGAAGTCCAAACTCCTTTTGCTCGCGGATGTCATTTATACACAAGAAACAGTTGTCATGCGCCTGCTGGATAGATACATTTTGCGACAAGTGGTGCTGCCTTTTTGCATAGGCCTGTGCACCTTTGTGTTGATTATGATTGGCGATGTGGCGCGGCAGCTGGGCCAGGCCTTAATAGGCGGCTCTGTCTCGCCGCTGCTGATCACAAAATATCTGCTCTATCATACGCCTCACGCCATTTCCTGGTCTGTGCCAGTGGGCACAATCATCGGCATTTCCTGGACGGTGACGGTGCTCACTAATCAGGGCGAAATTACGGCCATCCGGGCGGCAGGAACGGGCTTGCGGCGGCTTTGCCTGCCGCTGGCCGGGGCGGGGCTGCTGGCCAGCCTGGGGGCTTTATATTGCGGCGAATATCTCGCTCCCCCAGCCTCCAAGAAAGCGCGGGAGCTTTTCGCTCAGATTGGTCTGGCACAGCCTATTGTACAGGAACGGCACAATGTATTTTTCCGGGACAAAGAGGCGCGCCGCTTGTTTTTCGTCGGGCATATGAATCCGCATACAAATGAGCTGGAGCAAATCACAATCTGGGAGCAAGATGCCCACGGGCGGCCGCGCCAAATCACAACAGCGCAATGGGCAGAAGTGCGGGACAATATATGGTATTTGCGCGAAGGAGTCTCCTTCCGCCTGAATGAGCAGGGCGAGCAGGAGGGCCCGGTGGAGCGCTTTCATGAGCGGCAAATTACTTTATGGGCGGCGCTGCAGAATTATTATGCCACTCGCCGATCCGCTTTCGAAATGAGTGCGCGGGAATTGCGCGACATGATCCGTACTTTGGGCCCTGCCGGCCAGGATACGCAAAAACTGGCCGTGCATTATCATTTTAAATTTTCCATTCCTCTGGCCGCGTTTGTATTTGCGCTGTTGGCGGCGCCGCTGTCATTTCGTTTTGCCCGGCACGGCAATTTCATGGGCCTGCTTATCGCCATTGTCATCATTTTCCTGTACAATGGCGTCCGTTCGTGGACTTTAGCTTTTGGGCTGGCGGGAATGCTGGCGCCTTTTTGGGCAGGCTGGATTCCGGACCTTTTATTTGGCCTGGCGGGGCTGGCTCTTCTCTGGAAATCACAGTGAGCGGGGAAATTTTATCTCCTTGCCTTATCCCTTTTAACAGTCATATCACATAGTTTTTTTTAATTTACATTTTCCACACATTTTCTACATATTGGCGAATTGTTACTGTGTGGCCAAATGATACTCTGAAGCATTCCCTGCCTTTGTTGTCAAAGACTGATGATCCGCCTGGCTTGTGTTAAAGACTAATGGCTTCTCGGCTTGTTTTCCTGTGTTAAAAATTAATTAATAGGCCTCTTGGCTTGTTTTTCCCTATATAAAGCAAAATGGGGCAGACGCGCCCAACGAACCCCATATTACGAAAAACAAATAAAGCCCTGCCTATGCTGCAGGGCTTATTTTTTTCTCCTGGAGGCGGCAACGGGAGTCGAACCCGTGAATAACGGTTTTGCAGACCGTCGCCTTAGCCACTTGGCTATGCCGCCCCAAATTATGTTAAAAGCGAGCCATTGTTTCCTGCTGTTTTGTGGGCAGGGAGGAAAGGAGGGCTACAATATGGCTCGCTTTTGTTCTTTTTTGGAGCGGAAGACCGGATTCGAACCGGCGACCTTCTCCTTGGCAAGGAGGCGCTCTGCCAGCTGAGCTACTTCCGCTTTCTCTGTGCTTTCTATTATACGCAATTTCGGCCAAAAGTCAAGGACCGAAACCTTTTTTGGCGCATTTGGAGCGGGAAACGGGATTCGAACCCGCGACACCCAGCTTGGGAAGCTGGTGCTCTACCCCTGAGCTATTCCCGCTTTGTTTATATGGTGGGCGGTACTGGACTTGAACCAGTGACCTATTGCGTGTGAAGCAATCGCTCTGCCACTGAGCTAACCGCCCCTCCATCCGACACGGATTTATGCTTCGCCAACCCCTGCGCCATCGCCTTAGCCGCAAAAAATTGAAAATAATCGCAAGCGGCTAAAAATTTATGGCGAACGCATCCATTGCCTGCTATTTGGGCCTGTTTGGCCAGCCTCTGTTTGCTTCGGCTTCTTTTCCAGGCAAATATCTGGTGCCGAGGGCGGGACTCGAACCCGCACGAAGCAAACGCTCACTAGCCCCTCAAGCTAGCGTGTCTACCAATTCCACCACCTCGGCAGCAAAATTCATAATAGCAAATTCGTCGTGTTCTGTCAAACCCCCTTCTTTTCTTGTTGTCCCCACACCTCTGAGGATTTATTGGGGGCGCAACTTTTCTGTTAGCGAGCAAACTTGGCCTTGGGGCTGCCCGCGCCTTCTACTCTAATGGGCATGCCAAGCATCCCACGCGCAAAACACTTTTCCGGTACCGAATATTTGTTATATACTGAATACGAATTCGAAGCACTTTCACTTCAACATTTTTGATACAGGCAGAAATGATGAAACAATTTCTTTGTGTTGGCGCTGTTGTTGTTTTTGTGCTCCTGATTCTGGGGCTGCCCGCCTGCGCTGGCCCCACCGCGGAGCCGGGAAAGCAACTGCAAAAGCAATCCCCTCCGCCCGCCGGAAGTTCTTCCGCGCCGACTGGGCAGATTGTCCAGGATAGCGCAGGAAATCATTTTCCGTCTCGCCCCCTTCCGGAGAATAAGCATTCTGCGGATAAGAGGCGCTTGGCGGGGACGCAGTGGCGTAAGACTTCCGAGGACAGCTCTCCAGGCGCCGGGCAAAAAGCTCCACGCGCCCACCCTGTCAGCCAGCCGGAAGCCCCCTCCAAGCGTTCGGCCCGATCCTTCGAGAAATGGACGCAAGGGGCAAGCCCAGCTTCAGCAGGACAACACAGCCCCCTGCAAATAGCTCAAGCGCCCCAAAGCTCTCCTGCGGCTACGCCGCCCGCGCCGCCCGCGCCGCCCGCCCCCTCTGCGGCAGCGCCTCCACTGCCTCCTGGCGCGCCCGTAGCAGCTTCCGGGGCTGCCCCTTCCGTTGAAGCCTCTGATTCTCTATTGCCAGCAGAAGCCGCCCGCCGGACTACAAACGCTGCCGTCGTTATCGCCGCTGTATTATCTATCCTGGCTATCTTCATCGCCTATCTCACACGCAAGCCGCCGGCTGAAAAGGACGATTGAATCGCTTGCCATAAAGCGTCCTGTCAGGGGCTGGCGATAGCTCATAAAGAAGCTGCTTTGGCGCAGGGCTTTGTTTTTTTCCATATGCCCCTATTCACAAGGGAATAATTTCGCGGAGGCTTCGCCGCCACGCCGTGGGATGAGGGCATTATGTTATTTTCATGAAAAGGCATGTGGCGCAGCGCTCTAAGAAGCGCGCAGGAGAATATTTGTTCAGCTTTGAAGCGATGAGGGGAAGCACAGACTTTATTCATATTCCCGCGCCACTTCAATAAAGGCGCGGATGTTTTCCTCCGGCACGCCGCGGCACAGCTCCACAAGCATCTGGGAGGCGCCCTCCGCCACCATCTCCCGATAGCGCCGTTTAATTTGTTCCGGCGTGGCTAAGAGCATCTCGGCGCTTGTCTTCATTTGCACTAAAAACGGGATGTGCAGCACTTCCCTGCAATCTGTAATCGTCAAATACGGATCCGTCCCCACATCAATGCTGCTCCAGCCATTTTCCTGCAAAATCGCCAGATGGGGCTTGCGGACAAGCTCTGTATGAATATGTTTGCTTTGGGCGCCAAAATGCTGGGCAATCTGCACCATATATTGCACATCAAAAGCATAATACAAATGGGGCCCCAAAAGGCCTCCATAATCGTCTGTAAAGGCAATCGAAGGCAAGGCGGAATGCCAATTCTCCGGCATGCGCCAATCTGGCGGAATATTTTTGTGAGATTGCACCCACAAGGCAAATGTGCGCTGCTTTATGCTGTTTTCCGTCAGAATGGACAAAAAGCGATGCGCCAGCGCCGGCTGATCCAGAATATCCAGCAGAAATCCTTCGCCCCGTAAGAGCACCGCTGTTGTAAAGGGCGCCTGGCTGCCCCCAGAAAAGCCCACGGCCACATCCTGCGGCGCATGTGTCTTCATATAGACATAAAACTCTAAAGCGCGAGGGAAATAGCCCGCCTGACTCATGTCTGCAGGCACTTCCAGCGCCGCGGCTTGCTCAATGCTGGACAGCGGATGGCCTTTGGGCGCCGGCACTTGATCCTCAAACACTTCAAATTCCAGCCCAAACACAGAGGCTGTGATATAAGTCGTGAAATTGGGCACCACAAAGCGCCGCAAGGGCAAGCCAAATTTTTCGTGAAAAATCTGCGGGCCGCGCAATTGCACTTCCATCTGCGCCGCTGGATCGCTGAAATATTCTCGCATTGTGATGCCACAATATTCCGCGTAAACTTCCGGAGGCACGGCAATCTCCCAGGGAATGCCCATTCTTTCGCTCCTGTGACAATTATTGGCCTGTAAACGAAATTTTACAAAATGAGCTTTATTTTTTATCAGTGGAAAGCCCTTGAAAAGCCCCCTGGACTTTGTTACAATTATCACGAACTTTTACGGGCTAGTTGACGCCATTTCGCATCAGCGCTATACTTTAGCACATTGTGACTGACAAATCAAAAAATTTCTCCAGACCTGAAAAATCATTTTGTGTTGTCGATTGAGCAAGATTTGTCCCCAAAAGGCGGATTTCCGTCGGCTCAGAGGTTAAGGAGTGCTCCATGGCGCTTGTTTATGGGCCTGTTGCCATATTGACTGCATTTGCTGCTGCCCTGGCGATAGCCGCTTTAGTAATCGCCTGGATTGTTCGCCCCCATGATCCTTATCCCCAAAAGCAGGAAACATACGAATGCGGCATGAGCCCCATTGGCGAGGCCTGGGGACAATTTTTCGTCCGCTATTATCTCATTGCCCTTGTATTTGTTATTTTTGATGTGGAAGCCATTTTTCTTTTCCCCTGGGCAACTGTTTTTAAGACATTAAGCTCTGCCAGCCTGATGGGCTTCTGGCCGGCGGCAGAGGCGGGCATATTTATCGTCATATTGCTCATTGGCCTGGCTTATGTCTGGCGCAAGGGAGATCTGGAATGGCTCCGTTAGAGGACGAAATTCAAGAAGTTCAGGAATGTCTGGAAAAGAAGATTCAGAGTTTTAATCAACGCATTGAAGAAAAGCTCCAGCAGCTGCGTGAGATTGATTTTTACAAAACTTTAAGGCTGGAAAAAATAGAGAAATATCGTTTTTCGGAGCCGCTGCGCTGTTTTGCGCGGCGCTATCACGAAAGCCCCCTCGTTGTCCGCTTCGTGCGCATTGTGGATCATGTGTTTAATGTGGCGCGGGCATGTTCCGTCTGGCCGTTGCAATTTGGCCTGGCGTGCTGCGCCATAGAAATGATGGCCACAGCCGCTTCCCGCTATGATCTGGATCGTTTTGGCATCATCATGCGCGCCACGCCCCGCCAGGCGGATGCAATGATTGTGGCCGGGACGCTCACGATCAAGATGGCTCCTGTGCTGGAAAAGCTTTATCATCAAATGCCCGAGCCGCGTTATGTGCTTGCCTTAGGCAATTGCGCCATCAGCGGGGGGCGCTTTTACGAACATGCCTATTCCGTTGTCAAAGGCGTGGATCGTGTTGTGCCTGTAGATGTTTATGTGCCGGGCTGTCCGCCACGTCCAGAGCAATTGATTGATGGCTTATTAGCTTTACACAAAAAAATGCGCCAGGAATCGCTCGCCGATCCGCCTGTAAAAGAAGGGCAAAAAGTAGCCCACGCAGGCCATCGCGCAATCTTATTGCCTTCAGCAAGACAAGCGGCAGAGGAGGAAAGCAACATCTATGTCTGAGACGCCGTTGTGCTCGCAGCCTGAAAGCGGGAGCAATTGGCTGGCTCGAATTGAGCTGCTCAAAACGCAATTCCCCGAAGCTTTGCTGGATGTAAAAATTACGGAGCGCGAATTGGATTTCACAGTGCGCCCGGAATCATTAGCTGATTTCACAGCCGCTTTACGGCGTGAAGTGTTGCCCGTCGAGCATGGCTTTTGTGATGCTTGCGGCGTGGAACGCGAAGATAGCATAGAGGCTGTATATCGCCTGTCCATTGTAAATGAGCCCCGTCGTGTTACAATACGCACGCGTGTTTCCAAACAAAAGCCTGTTGTGCCGACACTGTCTCATATATACAAGGGGGCTTTGTGGCCTGAACGCGAGCTGGCGGAGATGTTTGGCGTGGAAATTGTGGGCCATCCCGATTTGCGCCATTTGCTGTTGCCCGAAAACTGGACAGGCTATCCGCTGCGCAAGGATTATGTGTATCCGCACGAACATCCGTATCTGGCGCCCGATCCGTTGCGGGAAAATCCCGGAAAGATTTTAAGCCCAGAGGCAGATGACGAAAAAATAGGCGCCCCCAATAAGCCAGAAGCGGAAGCCGAAATGTAAATCCATCTTTAATCGCTATATAAGACTATGAACGCGCCGGAAATCGGGACAACAGAAGAATTGCTTGTTAACATGGGCCCCCAACATCCCAGTACGCATGGCGTGCTGCGTGTGCTGTTGCGGCTGGATGGGGAGCGCATTCTCAACGCCGATCCCGACATCGGCTATCTTCATTCCTCCATGGAAAAAATTGCCGAACAAATGGATTATCGGCAATATGTGGCCTATGTGGATCGCTATGATTATCTCAATGCAATGGGCAATGAATTCTGCTATGTAAGGGCGGTGGAGCGCCTGGCCGGCATTACAGTGACGCCCCGTTGTGAATATATTCGCGTCATTATGGCCGAATTCAATCGTCTGGCGAGCCATTTGTTGTATTTTGCCGCTATAGGCATTGATACAGGCGCCACAACAGCCTTCCTGCATACATTTCGCGAACGTGAGCTGATTCTGGATCTTTTTGAATGGGCTTCAGGCAATCGTCTTCTATATCATTATATGCGTATTGGAGGGCTAAGGAACGATTTGCCTGAGGGCTGGACAGATAAAGCCTGGCAGGCGCTGGAAATTTTGGCTCAGCGCTTAGAGGAATACGATGATTTGCTCACGCGCAATCGGATCTTCATTGGGCGCACGCGCGGCGTGGGCTATATTTCGCCCGAGGATGCCCTCCAATACGGCCTGACAGGCCCCTGTTTGCGGGCCTGCGGCATTCCTTATGATATCCGAAAATTGGACGGCTATAGCGTGTATCCGGAATTTGATTTTGCAGTGTGTGTGGAGGAGGGCTGTGATTGTCTGGCGCGGCATCTTGTCCGCACACGCGAAATGCGAGAGAGCATAAAAATCATACGGCAAGCGCTGGAGAAGCTTCCCGAGGGCGATGTGAATGTTCCTGTGCCCAGACGGCTGAAGATTGGGCCCGGAGAAGTGTATGAGCGCGTGGAGTCGCCGCGTGGGGAATTAGGCTGTTTTATTGTGGCAGATGGCAGCGAAAAGCCCTGGCGGCTGCATTGGCGTGCCCCTTCTTTTTATAATTTGTCCGCGTTAAATGTGATGAGTCAGGGCCATTGGGTGGCGGATATGGTGGCCATTATCGCGAGCACAGACATTGTGCTCGGAGATGTAGATCGTTAGGGCAATGTATCGGATATTATTATGACAGACATATTGCAGACGATTGGCGCGGCATTAATAGATTGGCTGTTGGGCTTGCTGACAGGCTGGGGCGTGCCCACAGAATGGGCGCGTCTCATCGTGGAAGTGCTGACATGGGCTTTGGGCGCGGCCTGGGCGCTGATTGTGATTATGCTCGCCGCGCTTGTGTTCATTTATCTGGAGCGCAAAGTGGCCGGCTACATTCAAAGCCGCTTGGGCCCCACACGTTGCGGCCCTGCAGGCATATTGCAATCCTTTGCCGACGCCCTGAAATTGCTGTTGAAAGAAGACATTATTCCTCGGGAAGCGGATAAGCTATTGCATTTGCTGGGGCCTGTCGTTTTTCTTATCGCCAGCGCTCTGGCTTATATTGTCATCCCCTGGGATAAGGGCAAAACAATAGCGGGGCAAATGGATGTCAACATTGGGCTTTTGTTTGCCGCCGCTGTATCCTCGCTCGCGCTTGTCGGGATTATTATGGGCGGCTGGGGCTCCAATAATAAGTGGTCGCTTCTGGGCGCCATCCGCGGCGCGGCGCAGATTGTGTCGTATGAAGTGCCGCTGCTTTTGGCGCTGCTGTGCGTTGTGTTGCAAACACAGACGCTCTCCCTGGCCGGCATTGTGGAATATCAGCGGGGGGGCCTGGGGGCTTGGAATATCATGCGGCCCTGGCTCTGGCTGCCCCTCATTCTTTTTGTCATCTGCAGCATTGCTGAAGTCAATCGTACGCCCTTTGATTTGCCAGAAGCGGAAAGCGAATTAGTCGCCGGCTATCATACAGAATACACAGGAATGAAATTTGCTCTCTATTTTTTGGGCGAATACGGAAATGTCTATCTTATCTCCATAATCTTCACAGTTTTGTTTTTGGGAGGATGGCAATCGCCGTTTGGCAATCCAGATCCTCTGGGGCTGCCAGGGATAATATGGCTTCTGGGCAAAGCCTTTGTCTATGTGTTGTTTCTGATGTGGATTCGCTGGACGCTGCCGCGCCTGCGCGTGGATCAATTGATGACGCTTTCGTGGAAGCTGTTGACGCCAGCGGGATTTATCGCGCTGGGCATCGTTACAGCCGTAATTATGGCGGGCTGGGCATAAAATAAAGAAAATCTAAGAATGGAGCAGAATAGCAGGAATAATTAAGAGGCCAGTGGGCCCATTTCAGGTTGAATTTTGGGCGCAGAAATATGAGGGGCGAGGCAGAGCTTATACATTGCTCGTGAAACAGAAATGACACAACAAATTCGGCAGCCACAGTCTGTCTTTGCTTTGCTGGCGGATATCGGCTTCAGTGTGCTCAGCCTTATAAAGGGGCACATCGTCACGCTCAAGAATTTTTGGCGCAAGAAAGCCACAGATCAATATCCGCATGAGCGGGAGCCGGAGCGTAATTGGTGTCCGCCGCCGGGCTATCGGGGCGATTTTGCGTTAATCGCTGATCCCGAGCGCCCCGGAGGCACACGCTGCATAGCCTGCCTGGCCTGCCAGAATATCTGCCCCGTGCGCTGTATCCATATCACGCCCGCCGGCAAGGGCAAAGAGCGCCATCCCCAGCAATTTTATATTGATATCGGCAAATGCATGTATTGCTGGCTCTGTGTGGAAAGCTGTCCCGTGGGCGCGCTCACAATGACGCGGGATTATCATAATGTAGCGTACAAGCCCGAGGAACTGATTCGGGATCTGGAGGAGCTGAAGCGGCGCGGCGAAGGCATTGGCGAGTTGGAAATTCCCGTGCCGCCCGAAAAAACATCCCTAGCGTCGGCGAATCGCAGCAAAGAAGAAGCTACATAAGCGTAAAAATGCCAGAATAAGTTCCGGGCGATATTATGTTTGGGATTCCAGCAGAGCACATTGTGGAATACATCGCCTTTGTCAGCACGGCGGGGCTGACGCTATTAGGAGGATTGGGGACAGTAGTGGCGCGGCGCGTGTTCCCGGCGTGTCTGTGGTTGCTGGTGTGTTTGCTGGGCTTAGCGGGAATGTATGCGCTTTTGGCGGCGCATTTGCTTGTAGCCGTGCAAATCCTCATCTATGCGGGCGCCATAACCGTATTAATCATTTTTGCGGTGATGCTTTTGCAGCGCGCCACAGGGCGGATTGTGCTCGCGGAAAATCAACATCTTATCGGCGGCGTCATCGGCGCGGGATTTATGGCGATCTTAATTATGCTGGGCGTGTTGACGACACGCTTTGGGGAGCTTTCCGCAAGCGGAACGCCAGGCGATTTTGCGGGCCAAAATGTACAGTTAATCGGCCATTTGTTGCTCACAAAATATCTCTTGCCGTTTGAAGTCATATCCGTTGTTTTGCTGGCTTCGCTCGTGGGGGCGATTGTGCTGGCGCGAAGGGAGCCCGACGAATGAATCCTGTTCCCCTGCAAGCTTGGCTGATTGTGGCGGCGCTTTTGTTCTCTATGGGGCTGTTTGCCGTCATGACGCGGCGCCATGTCATCGCCGCGCTTCTGGGCATTGAATTGATGCTCAATGCCGCCAATCTTAATTTAGTCGCCTTTAGCCATTATTTATCGCCGGCAGGACGCCTGAATACTGTCCTGGACGGACAGATTTTTGTGTTGATGATTATTGCCCTGGCGGCCTGTGAAGTCGCTGTAGGCCTGGCGATCGCGCTCCGTATTTATCGCACGCGCGGCATATTGAATCCTGACGAAGCGGCCTTAATGCGCTGGTGAGCGGACGCGGCGCCCTACTGCATTCTTATTTATTTTTGCCTAAATGCAGTAATTTTTGCGGCGATGTCCCATTGCTTTTCTTTTTCTGCTCAAAGTACAAAAAGCGAAAGTCCGCTTGTCAGAAAAAGTTTACGGCATTAATCCATAAACGGGAAAAGCAGAAAAAAATTAAAAGCGCTGAAAGCATTTCCCAAATCGTCCAAGATTGAATCGCTAAAATGTTAGAGATTGCGTGGCTAATTCCGCTTTTGCCTTATGCCGTTTTTGCGGTGCTCATATTCTGGGGGCAGTCGCTTCGCCAGAGGATAGGGGAGAAAGTGGGCTGGATTGGCGTAGCCGGCATTGCGGCGACAATTCCTCTGGCTTCCGGCTGTCTGATAGAGCTATTGCTGGGGGCGCCGCCTGTGGATCGGACGCTGGCCTGGGCCGCCGTAGGGGGCAAAATCATTTCCGTGGGCTATGCTGTAGATCCGCTGGCAGCCGTAATGCTTGTGATGATCAGCATTGTCGCCACATGCATTCAGATTTATTCCATCGGCTACATGCATGGCGATGTACGCTTTGCGCGCTTTTTTGCGTATTTGTCGCTGTTTTGCGGCTCCATGTACATGCTTGTTTTGGCCAACAGCTTTGTGATGCTGTATGCGGGGTGGGAGATGGTGGGGCTATGTTCGTATCTTTTGATTGGCTTTTGGTTTGAGCGCCCAGCGGCCAGCCGCGCCGCTATCAAAGCCTTTATTACAACCCGCATAGGCGATATTGGCTTTGCGATCGGGATTCTTATATTGTTCGCATATTTGCCGCAGCTTCATTTCGGGGCTGTATTTCAGGCTGTGCACGAGGGGACAATTCCCGCATCAGTCGCCGGGATTGCCGCTTTGTTTTTATTTTGTGGCGCCATCGGCAAAAGTGCGCAATTTCCGTTGCATACATGGCTTCCGGACGCCATGGAGGGGCCGACGCCCGTGTCTGCGCTCATTCATGCGGCGACAATGGTGGCGGCCGGCGTGTATATGGTGGGGCGCCTGTTCACGATTTTTTATGTGCCCGGGCAATTTGCTGAAGGGCCGTACGGCGGCGGGCTTATCTTTACGCCGTTAACATGGGTGGCGCTTATCGGCCTGATTACGGCTCTATTGGCGGCTACAATCGGCGTTGTCCAGCATGACATCAAACGCGTGCTGGCATATTCCACAATCTCGCAATTAGGCTATATGATGGTTGGAATGGGGATGGGGCCCGTGGGGATGATTGCCGGGATTTTTCATCTCATTACGCATGCCTTTTTCAAGGCGCTATTGTTTTTAGGCGCGGGCAGCGTCATTCATGCCTGCCATGAGGAACAGAACATCTGGCGGATGGGGGGATTAGCGCGCAAAGCCCCTCTTACATACGCGACCTTCTGGGCCGGGACATTAGCGCTGGCGGGCATTTTCCCCTTTGCCGGCTTTTTCTCCAAGGATGAGATTTTAGCAGCGGCGTTTCATAATGCGACAGAACATAGCCTGTACTGGCTTTTCTTCATAGGGCTGGAATTGGGCGCTTTTATGACAGCTTTTTATATGGGGCGAGCGTGTTATTTGACTTTCAGCGGCGCGCCCCGCAGCGCTAAGGCCGCCCAGGCCCACGAAAGCCCCAAAATTATGACAATTCCGCTCCTTGTGTTAGCGATTTTTGCTTTTGGCCTGGGCTGGATTGGCTCGCCCTGGCTTGGCGGCAATCTGTTTGCTAAATTTGTACATTATTCGCCGCCGGCAGAGAAGCCAATCGTTTTCGGGATCTCATCCATGCCCCATGAGAGCCTGAAAACAGGCTTTGTCGTGGCCAGCGAGGAATCATCTCTTAGCCACGGCGAGACAACATCAAGCCATGAGGCTTCCCATGGCTTTAATTGGCTTGTGGCCGGATTGTCCACATTAATGGCGCTGGCGGGATTTGGCCTGGCCGCCGCTATTTATCGCTTCCGGATTTTGCCCGTCGCCTGGCTTAAGGCGCCTTTGTATCCGCTCTATGTAGCCGCCAAACATAAATTCTGGTTTGACGATCTATATGAAGGCGTGATTGTCCGCGGCGTGCTGTATGCAGCTGCTGTTTTCCGCTGGATGGATCTGTATGTGATTGATGGCGCCGTAAATCTTGTGGGCTGGGGGACGCGCGCCATTGTCGCCTTGATTGCCGGCTGGATAGATAAATGGATTGTGGACGGCGTTGTCAATCTCATTGGCTGGAGCACAAAGATTATGGGAGAAATAGGCGCCCGGCTGCAAACAGGCCATGTGCAGGAATATATCTCCAGCTTTGTGCTTTTGGGCTGTGCTCTGGCGGCGGCAGTGTATCTTGTCATTTTGGGCGCGCCCTATCTGGAGCCGTATCTGGAGCCGATGTGGC
>CAZUOJ010000045.1:0-27152 GCA_964622325.1 uncultured Armatimonadia bacterium | reverse complement strand
GCAGCTTCTTCGTATGTTTCCCCGCCGCTAATACGGCCGCTATGTCCGACAATGGGCGCCGCCTGCTGCAAATCTAACGCCTTTCCCCGCGCCAGGCCTTCCACGACATCCATCAAATACACATCGCACAGGCCGCTTTCCAAAAGACGCTGCGCTGTTGTGGCGCCGACATTTCCTGCTCCCACAATTGTAACTTTCATCCTCTGCTCCTCGTTATTTTCTGAATGTCTGTGTAGCGTATCAGGCTGATAGTGTCTTTTCCCTATATTGGCATAATTATTAAACAAGATGGGGCGGCAAAGCAAGATTTGCAACGCTGCTTTGTCTGGCAGAATATGCTATAATGCAGGCGCTATGCAGCTTCACGAAGCGCTCATTGCTGTGTTGGGAGAAGCTTTTTTATTGTTATTGCTTTCTCGTTTTATGTTTGAGGGCATTATCGCGGCATTTGCGAATCCTCAGGGCAAAGGCATATTGCTGGGCTTGTGGCGGCTTCCGGGAAATCTCGTGCATGAGCTCAGCCACTGTTTGGGCTTTTTATTATGCGGCTACAAAATAAAGAAAATTTGCTTGTGTATTTGGGATCCGCGTGGGCGCGGCTTTTGCGTGCCGGGCGAGCCCTGGGCGCCTGTGGCTTTCCCCCAATTGGCGATGACGCTGGCGGCATTAATGCCTCTTTTTGTGGGCGGCACGTTGTTGATGTTTTTGTGTCGCGAGCTGCATATTGCCCTCCCCCAGGAAACGATGCCCCTGCCCGGCCAGGGATTTATATCCGCTGTATGGCATCAATCCCTGCGATTGCTGCAGGCGCTTGATTTTCAACGCTGGCAAACATATTTGTTTTTATATCTGACTTTAAGCATAGCGGCCGAATTAGTGCCCAGCAACTCCGATCTTCGCTTCGCCGTGCCCTCCTTAATTATGCTCACAGTCAGCTTTTGGCTCCTGCTTTTTGCCTTGCAGCATGCGGAAAATCTGCAAGCTGTATATCAGGACATTGTCTCCTGGCTGTCCTGGAGCTTGCAGCGTCTCGGCTCTTTTTTAGGCGTCCTCATTATTCTTTCGGGGGCAGCGTGCTTATTTGGCATCGTCCCCGGCTTGATGATTCACGCTCTCCGCAGCGATTGAAGGGCTTTTCCCAACGGGCTTGGGAAAAGCTTTGAAAAACGGCCGCCAGATGGCTGTTTTCCCTTACAAACAAAGCAGCCATCTCTGCCAGACAGGCAAAGATGGCCACGCTTTGTGTTAACGCCTTATTCCACGGGGGAGCGCCTGTACTGTGCCTTCCCGAAAGACGGCTTGCGTTCTGGGCCTCTGCGGAACTTTTAGCTTAATATGGCAAGTCCGTCAGCAGCCTAGAATTAGCGCTATGCACGCCTTTATTCTAGTCATAAAGAATCGTTGTCCACATTCCGGGCTGGCTGGCATTCAGCCATTTCACATGGCCATCGGCAAAGCATACATTAAAGCCATCATTATGTCGCTTTGCCACGCGCGGATAGACACCCAGATCTGTAAAATCCAGTAGCCGATAGTTGCTGTAATCATCCGCAGGCCCTACAGCCGGGGCCCCGGCGGCAATTTCCCAGTGCAGCGAATCCACAACCGCAATGGTGCCGGCCGAGTCCTGGATGGAAGACAGTGTCGAGCCAGGCACAGGATAAATGGCGCGCCCATACAAATCCACACGCATATCGGGCATGGCATAGGAGCATTGCAGCGGATACGGATAAATGTTATAGCGCGTATCCCGATAATAATAATACGCCCAGGAGCCCGAGGGGCACACAAAGACTTGATAGTTGCGGATGTACGGCTGAATTAAATCTGCCCACCAGTAACGATACACATAGCCCGGGCTCCAGCTATAGGTGCGCGGGAAATGCTCATCAAAGTCTTGGGCATAGGACATTAAAGCCGTGCCAATTTGTCGCAGATTGGATAGACAGCTGCTGCCGCGGGCCTTTTCGCGGGCGCGGGCAAACACTGGAAACAAAATAGCGGCCAGGATCGCGATAATCGCGATCACGACCAACAGCTCAATTAGCGTAAATCCTCGCGTTTTCACTGACATCGCTCCTCCTTATGGGGCTATTTCTGGCCATTAATGGCCAGCCCTCTCGGGATCGCTGCGACTGTCTCCGGCTTTCGGATTATATGTTCGTCTTCGCGTCGGATTTTCCTGCTGATTTCGCTGCTGATTAATTTTTTTCTTTCTGCCCGCGCGTTAAAAACTCTATTTTATTTTCGCCTCGTCTTTTTATCGCCCTCAATCTGGGCTTGTGTGGCCTGTTTTATTCTAAGGCCTCAATGATGGCCTCCGCCATTTCGCTTGTCCCCACAGCTGTAGGATCATCCGGCTGTGGCTTTAAATCGTATGTCACTTTTTTCCCTTCGGCAAGCACTTTGGCTACAGCTTTCTCCAATCGGTCCGCCGCTTCCTTCTCGCCTAAATGGCGGAGCATTAATACGCCCGAGAGAATCATTGCCGTGGGATTGACTTTATTGAGCCCCTTGTATTTGGGCGCGCTGCCATGTGTCGGCTCAAATACGGCAATTTCATCCCCCAAATTCGCCCCCGGAGCTACGCCCAGGCCCCCCACAAGCCCACAGGCTAAATCGCTGACAATATCCCCATACAAATTCGGCAACACAAGCACATCATATAGCTCTGGCTTTTGCACGAGCTGCATACACATATTATCGACGATGCGATCCTCAAAAGCAATCCCGCTGTCGGCATATTCCTCCGCCACACGCCGCGCTGTTTGCAAAAATAGCCCATCTGTGTATTTCATTATATTCGCTTTGTGGACAGCCGTCACCTTCTTGCGGCCATTAGCTTTTGCGTATTCAAACGCCCAGCGGACGATGCGCTCGCTGGCGGAGATGGAGATGGGCTTGATGCTGAGCCCGCTGTCACGCCGCAGGGCCTTGCCCGATAGCTTTTCAATTGTCTCCAGCGCCGCGAGGCATTCGGCCGTGCCCTCTTGAAATTCAATCCCCGCATACAGATCCTCTGTATTCTCCCGCACGATAACTAAATCCACATTCGGATAATGGGAACGCACGCCGGGATAATATTTGCAGGGCCGCAGGCACGCATATAAATCCAGCTCCTGCCGCAAGGCCACATTGACACTGCGAAAGCCTGTGCCCACAGGCGTTGTAATCGGCCCTTTTATCGCTACTTTATTGCGCCGGATGGACTCCAGCACTTCATCCGGCAACGGCGTCCCTGTTTTTTCCATCACATCCAGGCCCGCCTGTTGCTCTTCCCATTCAATCGCCACGCCTGTGGCTTCCACACAACGGCGCATGGCCCACGCCACCTCCGGCCCTGTGCCATCGCCCGGAATAAATGTCACGCGATGCATAACGCCTCCTTAAAAAGACATTTGTAGAATGGCTGCTTCATTCTCCCCTATTTTCCGTTCTGCCTATTCAATTCACTTTCGCTGCCTGAAAGCTGTTCTCTCTTCATTTTACTTTTGCGGAAAATTCTCGCTTATGCAAAGGGGGCTTTCTGCAACAATCCTCCCCGCTCACGGCGAAAAGAAACATTCCCTCCGCTCCTTTTCAAAACAGCTTAACATGTATTGCCTGGACGAACAGGCCGGCGCCTACGCCAGCGCTTCTGCCAGCCTCTGCACGCCCTCCTTGATCTCCTCCAGGCTGCAGGCAAAGCTGAGCCGCAAATAGCCTTCCGTCCCGAAGGGCCCTCCGGCCACTGTCGCAATAAGCGCCTTATCTAATAGATACAGCTCCATATCCAGCGAACTATTTATTTGCTGTCCGTTGAGCGTGCGCCCGAGATGGGCTGAAATGTCCGGAAACACATAAAAGGCGCCGGCGGGATTAGCGCATTTAATGCCCGGGATGGCGTTCAGTGCGGGGACAAGATAATCCCGGCGCTCGGCGAAGGCGCGCACCATTTCCTGGACAGATTCCTGCGGCCCCGTTAACGCTTCCACGGCCGCCCATTGGGCAATGGAATTGGGATTGGATGTTTCCTGGCTTTGCAAATTATCGGCGGCTTTCGCAAATTCCTTCGGGGCAATCAGCCAGCCAATCCGCCAGCCTGTCATCGCATATGTCTTGGATACGCCGTCGGCGATGATTGTCCGCTCTTTGAGCTCCTCGCTCAGCTTGGCCGTTGTCTCATGCGTACGGCCATCGTAAAGAATGTGTTTGTAAATTTCGTCCGAAACAATCGTCAGATTGTGCCGACAGGCCAGCTCCCCCAGGCCCTCTAATGTCTCCCGCGTAAACACAGCTCCGCTGGGATTGGAGGGACTGTTAATCAGCAGGGCGCGTGTGCGCGGCGTGATGGCGGCAGCGACTTGCTCCAGATCCGGCTGAAAATGATTGTCTCCGCTTGTCGGAATGGCTACTGCGCGGGCGCCGCACAAACGAATTTGTTCCGGATAGCTGACCCAATAGGGCGCAAAAAGAATAACTTCGTCTCCCGGATTAAGCAGTGTCCGCCAGATGTTCATCAAAGCGTGTTTGCCGCCGTTACACACTACAACTTGGCTGGGATCATATTGGAGGCCAACATCCCGCTCTTGGGCCATACAAATGGCTTCTTTCAATTCCGGGATGCCCCCGGCCGGCGTGTATTTTGTCTTTTGTTCCGCCATCGCTCGCTGGGCGGCCTCAATGATATTCGGCGGCGTGCCAAAATCCGGCTCCCCTATCGCAAAAGAAAGCACATCCTTGCCCGCCGCCTTAAGCTGTTTGGCTTTAGCTGCTCCCGCCATTGTCGGCGACGGCGCAATGCCAGCGACTAATTCGGATATTTGCATAGCCCTCTCCTCAATTCATCATTCTCTTTGCCATATCCAGAGCCCAAAAAGGCAAAGGCAATTCTCGCCCTAAGGCACGCAATTCCTCTTTAGCCTCTTCAAAGCTTGGATCCAGCGCTAAACAACGCTGCAGCGCCCAGCGCGCCTTTGCTTTTTTGCCCAAACGGGCATACGCCACTCCCAGATGATAATACATCTCGGCGTTTTCTGTGGGCAACGCCAGGCGCACGGCGCGCTCTAAATAAAACGCCGCCTCTTGATAATCTCCCAAAAGATATTCAATCCAGCCCAAACTGTCAATATAAGCTGGCTGCAGGGGCTGCAGACGCACCGCCTCTATCGCCATCTGCAGCGCCTCCTCCAAATCCATATCCGCCAGCGCCTTCACATAGGCTATATTGTTCAATAGCAGGGCAAACAACGGATCAGGAAATAGCCGCCTGTATCTTGCTGTATAAATTTTCGTTTTTACAGCGCGCAGCAATCTTTCGCCCTCTGCGCGCTGATCTGTCATGAGCAAGCTCTGAGCCCGGGAAATTTGCCAGAGCAATTCGGCAGGAGAATCTGAAAAAGACTCCGCAGAAGAAGAAAAGCGAGAGGATGGGGCTGCTTGCAATAAGGAAGCGGCTGCCTGATAGGCTCGTAACTCTAAGAAAAGCTGGGCGGCTGTCAGCCGGATTTCAGGGCTATTTGGCGCTAAAACTAAAGCTCTTTTCAGCAAAGCGACAGCCTGGGCCCGCTGCACTGGAACAGAATGAGCGTGTCTTTCGGCCAGCCGCACATAATTCGCCGCCACAAATTCCCGCCGCAGATTGTGCAGAGCCGTGCGCAAGCCTAATGGCCAGCCAATCAGAACTAACAAGGCCAGGAAAAGCAAAAAAAGCAGCCAGCTCTGACGCAGGCGCCGTGGATCCGCAAGCTTCGTTAAGCCTTCTTCGGGGGGCTCAGGAGCTGAAGGAAAGCGCAGCCAGCCGATCATAATTATTCCACAGGCACAAAAGCTAAAAGATTCTGATATTCCATTCCGATAAACAAAATCCCATCGGCAATGGCAGGCGAAGAATAGACCCCATAGGCTGTTTGATGCCGCCATAATTCCTCGCCCGTGTACAAATCTAATGCATAGAGCGCTCCATCCTTGCTGCCAATATACACTGTATGGCCAGCGATAGCAGGCGAAGCGAGCACTTCCTCCGCACTCTGGACTGTCCAGATGGGATCCCCATCCGCCTGGGAGAGACAAACAATCCGTCCGTCCACACAGCCCACAACGATGCGCTCCGCGGCTAAAGCAGGCGAGGAGCGAATGGGGCTGCCCAAATTCACACGCCAGTATAGCTGGCCGTCATACATCGATAAGGCGTATAGATAGCCGTCATCGGAGCCGCAATAGGCCACACGCCCCTCCACGGCCGCGGAAGAGGCCACGGGCCCTTCTGTCATTCGTTCCCACAGCTTTTGGCCATTATCTGTTTTATAAGCATAAATCCCCCCATCCCAGGAGCCAACAATCACGACATGATCTGCGCACGCCGGAACAGCCGAAATCTCGCCGCCTGTTTGCGCCTGCCATAATAATTCGCCGCTCTCCGCCCGCAAGGCCACAATTTGCCCCTGTCGATTGCCAATAAAAAGGCGGCCATTGGTGAGCGTCGGCGAGGAACGGATGGGCGCCCCCAGATCCCGCTGCCACAGCCGTCGCCCATTCTCCCGGCGCACGGCATAGACGCGGCCGTCATGCGAACCTATAAAAACAGCCTCGCCGCCCACGGCCGCTGTCCCCTCAATCCGATCGCCTGTCCGCAAATGCCAGTGCTCCAGCCCCCGCTTGGCATCCACAGCATACAAATTCCCGTCTCGGGAGCCAACGAAGACAAGCCCCTCTTCCACAACTGGCGAACCCATTATCGGCCCTTTTGTATTATAATTCCATAATATACGCAGGGGCGGCGATAATTCCGCCTCTGTGGCGCCGCGATGATCCGGCCCCCGATGAAACATAGGCCACGAACTATAAGCCAGAGCGGAACGGCGGCGTTGATTTTCCACTTCCTCTAACGCCGCATGAATAGCTTCCTGGCTTTGTTCCGTGCGGGCCAGCCGGGAGGCATGCCTGAAAAGACGTCCCGCCTCGTCAAAATCCCGGCGCTGCATTGCCGCAATGCCCAACGCATAATGAATCTTGGGCAGCTCCGGATATTCGCGCGCCGCTTCCTCCACAGCCTGTAAAATTTCGGGATAATGAGCCGCCAGATGGCCCAGAATATAAGCGCCTGTCCAGGGCAGCCCCTGTGGGCCCGTCAGGCGCCGCAACAGCTGCTCATGGATGCGCGGCTCAGCTAAATCTAAAAAGGCTTGTGTCAGCTCCTCGCGTAAAGTCGGATCCCCATCCTCAATCAACGCATAAAGATGCCGCAGGGCGCGCCGCATTTTTAAACGGCCCACGGCCCGTACAGCCATTGCCCGGGCGTTTTCGGAGCCCTGCCGCAGCTCCGCGAGCAGCTCCTTTTCCATGCTCTGCAAGGCCGCTGCCGCTTCCGCCTGCACTTGTGCATTCTCATCATCTAAAAGCAACACTAACTGAGGAATATATTCTCGCTGGGGAAATTGGGCGGCCGCGCGGATGGCAGTCAAACGTACTTCCGGCCGCGGATCATCCAAAAGCGATTGCACGAGGGGGATTTGCCGCTCCCCTAATTCGTTCAGCCGCCCAAACCAGTATTCCTCCTCAAATTGTTCCGCCGCCACGCTGCGCAAAATGAGCTCCAGCTCCTCGGGCGATATGTTCAGATTCTCCCGGGCCTCATGGATGATCCGCAACTCATCTGTGTGCATCAGTAAGCCAAATTTCTGATAATTGTTGAGCTGCCGCGTCAACAAATCTTGCACATCCTGGATGGCGATTTCCCGTCGTGTGAGCCATTGGCTGATTTCCTCAGCCAGATATTCATGGATGAGCTCGTATTGGCGCTCCCGTTCTTTGCCCACGCTGCGCACCAGCCGCAGATCCACTAGCCGCGCCAGTACCCGCTCCACATTCTCCCGATTCTCATTTAAATCGGACGCGATGCGATCTAAGGTCCGCGTGACGCGCACTTCGGAGGATGTCACGAGCAGCTTGAGAATATCCCGCGCCAGGCGCCGATCGCCCGGCGAAAGCTGATTGAGACAATAATCCAGAAATTCGGATAAAATTTTCTGCGCCCCGCCCAGACGCCGATATAGATTCAAAGTAATCGTATGCATGCCGCGCGGCTTCGCGCTATACAGTCGATAGCAGACAATTTCTAATTGCGCCGGCTCCACGCCATCCCGATACAAATCATCCAGCATCGCCTCCACGAGCGATCGCTCTATCCGCACATCAAAGTTTTGCGCCGGCTTGACAATCGCATCCTCGGCTTGCTCCCGCGTCAGCCGATGCAGCCGATACATGTGATGCATAATATCGGGCACTTCGGCCTGCAATTCGTATAGATGGCCAATGTAATCCTCCCGCAGCACAAGCAGCCAATGCGCAAAATCGGAAGCCTGTTTCACGCATTCCACAAATTCGCTCAAAAACGATTCCTGGACGCGCGCGCCTAAATGCACAAAATATTCCTCAAAATGATCCATGATGATGAGCAGGCGGCGCTGACACAGGCGGAAGGCAGCTTCCAAAAAGGCCGCCAGCGGCCCATGCGCCGGCAAATGGCCTGCTGGGGCAAAGCCGATTTCCTCACAGGCCGTAGCGACAGCCTCCCGAATGCTGGCAATGGGATCATCCTGGCAGGAAGCCAAAACGGGCAGCCATGTTTCAGAGGGCGTCTCCGCTTGTTCTGCTTCATGATGCAAGGCAGGGATGAGGCCCGCACGGATCAACGAAGTCTTGCCAATGCCCGAATGGCCAAACAGCACGGACACAGTGTGCTGTTTTATCATCTCTTGGACGGCGGCCGTATCGTTTTCCCGCCCAAAGAAGAACTCCTCATCCTGAACATCAAAATAATCTAAAAAGCGATAGGGGCCGCCGCGCAACACAGCCAAATCTTTCCGGCGGCGCAAAGCGGAACGATGAGAACGCCGGATGAGGCGGCCGTGCAGCTTGCCAAAAAATTCATTGAAGGTGCCCGCCTCCCGACAGAGCAGATGCCGGGCCGAATGACGCGCCTCCAGCAGCGCCATCACTTCTGGCTGATAGCGATGATATTCTATGCTGGCGGGATTTTCCATCTTCAGCTCATCATACAGCCGCTCATCCCGCATTGGCACATAGCGATTGATCCAGAAAATCTTGCCGCCCTCACGCGGGACAAAACGCAAAGACGGCGCATCGCGCTCTGTATAGGCGACGAAAAGGGAGAACACTTTAAAGGTGTCGGCGATGACGGGGGCGATTTGCTCGTAGCAGGCGGCGATTTCCTCCGGCGTCAGCGGCAGAAATTTCGCCTCCAGGTCGCCCGCGCATTTGACGATGACAACGCGCTCCGAATCCCGCACGCCCACTTCGATCATCTCGGCATCATCCAGGCCCGCCACAAAATGATGATAATCCTTCTCCGGCTCCATATGATTGACCGCCAGGCACTGCTCCAGCAGCCGATCCGGCTCCGCCAGAAAGATAGTAGGGAAATAGCCATCCTTAATGAGGCGGGCCAGACGAATATGGCCTTCGGAAGGACGCGCCTGCGCCAGCTTCTCCTTCAGACGGGCGCAACGCTCGGTGTGTTGCCGCACTTCGCGGGCAAACCATTCCAGCGCCTGGGGCCCACGGCGTTCGGGCGGCAAAGCCTCCACGCGCGGCCCCGCCCATTCTATCGCCATTTCCTCCAGCAGCGTGTCCACGCGTTTATCCAGCGGCGGAATGACAACACCGCTGCCCACAAACAGGGCCGTCTGGCCCAACTCATGACGATGCAACTTGATATGTTCGGCAATGACGCTGAGCATCTATCTTCGCCCCCTGGCTGCCGTGCGCGCCAGCAAAATGAGGCTTTTGGGCAAAATGAGACATTATAGAGAATCGCCACTCTGTCGGGATGATCCCGCAATACAGAGTGGCGCCCTCAAAATTGCTATGCACTCTCAGAATTTTTTATCCTGATCAGCAATAGAAATGGCTGTCTTTTTTATTGGTGGGCCCGGCCGGATTCGAACCAGCGACCTATCGGTTATGAGCCGACTGCTCTACCGCTGAGCTACGGGCCCCTTTTCTATTTTGCTCCATGATTCTTAATACGCTTTTGCGGCGCGAAAAGTTTCATCCTGGCTCTGTTCCTCTAACGGCCCGAACAAGGAGGCAGCTTTTCTGCATGTTATTTTAGCACAGGACGCCGCCCCAAACAACGCTCGCTTTTTATGAGCGGCTAATCCTCCACATAATCCCGCAAGAGTTTATTGCGACTGGGATGCCGCAGCTTCTTCAGGGCTTTGGCTTCAATTTGCCGAATCCGTTCCCGCGTCACCTCAAAAATATGCCCCACTTCCTCCAGCGTCCGCGAATAGCCGTCCTCTAAGCCGAAGCGCAGCTTCAACACTTCGCGCTCCCGTTCGCTTAAATTATCCAGCACTTTTTCCAGCTGCTCGCGCAAGACTAAATTGGAAGCGGCATCCACTGGCGACTCCAGATCTTCATCAGGCACAAAATCGCCCAGATGGCTATTTTCTTCTTCGCCGACCGGAGCCTCCAAAGACAGCGGCTCGGGCGCAATGCGCTTGATTTCCGCCACTCGCTCCAGCGGCATATCCATCTCGGCAGCCACTTCTTCCAGCGTCGGCTCGCGCCCCAGTTGCTGCAGCAGCTGCCGCGATGTCTTCACCATCCGATTGATGGTCTCCACCATATGTACCGGAATCCGAATAATGCGGCCCTGATCGGCAATCGCGCGTGTTATCGCCTGGCGAATCCACCATGTGGCGTATGTACTGAATTTGTAGCCTTTGCGATAATCAAATTTTTCCACTGCGCGCATCAGGCCCATGTTGCCTTCCTGGATAAGATCCAGAAAGCTCAAACTCGAACGGCCTGAATATTTGCGGGCTATGCTCACGACAAGCCGCAAATTGGCTTCCGCCAGAGCCCGCACCGCCTCTTCATCCTTGACTACAAGCGTTCCCTGATCAATCGTGGCTGGCTCCAGCTGATGGGAGAACTCTACAGCGATATAGCCCGCCAAAGACACGCCTTTGCTGTTAGCAGGCGGCGTTTGCCAGGCAATTTTCAGAGGGCCTATCTCCTCGCCTGTAGTGAAGGTCAGCTGATAATTGTCCCCCAGATTATAGCCCATTATGCCCTTAATGCCCTTTTTGCCGCCCTTCAAAGTGAGCGTATAGGCCATATCTGCAAGCAACGCTTTTTCGGGCACAACGCGCACTTCCCGCCGCTCATCATTATAATACACTTTGATGGGTACGGCCTGATCCATCACATCCTGCAAGATCACGGTCTTGCTGTTCACACTGCTGGGCACGAGGCGCTGATCAAAGGTCACGACCAGGGCGCGGGCGCGTTCGGCGGCGGTGGCCTCGGGCTCCGGCTCCGTCCGCACGACGCGTGGCCGCGCCTTCTGCCCCACCGTCTCAAAAGTGATTTTGACCTCCTTTTCCAGTGTCCCGCCGCCCAGGCTGCGCACGCCTTCCCCGCCCCCCTTGATAATGAGCTGATATTGATTGCGATAACGCAATCGCTCCGGCAAATGCAATTGCACCATAAACGGCTTCTCGCCGATTTCGGGCTTGCCGGGCACGCGCTGGCCATTGCGATCCACTAGATAAATCGTGTCGGCATTCACGCTTTCTGGCTGCAGGCAGTCATTAAAATACACCCGCACCAGCGGCATCACTTCCACGCCTTTTTCTTTGGCGGCAGGAACTGTGTGCACGACCTGCAAAGGCAAATCCTGGGCCCCCGTGCGTATCGTCCAGACAATATCATTTTCCAGATACTGCCCGGCAATATCATGCAGTCCCCCTTCGCCGCCCTGGATAGTCACCTTATAGGTCGTATGGGGCTCCAAGCGCTCATGGGGCATAAATTCGAGCCGATTTGTAGCCGGATCATAGCGGACTGTGCCCTCGCCTTTCTGGATGCGCCGCGCCAGCTCCACCTCCTGCTCCGCCGTCAGGAGCGGCACGCGGCCAATATCGCGCAAATACATCCGCACAGAATCGTCGATGGGGACTTCCTCCTCCCACCCCAAATCCTCGTCCCCCAAAAAATCCGCCTCCTCTTCTAATTCCTCATCCTCCACAATTTGAATGCCCGCATCCATCAACAGGCGATAGATTTCATCAATATCCTCAGTTTCCAGTTCCTCGTTTTCGCTCAAGGCCTCCTGGATTTCGGCATACGAAAGTACCCCCCGCTCCTGCCCCTTTTGGAGCAGGGCCCGCACTTCTTCTAATTCATGCAGTTCCTGGTCCTTCCCCTCAGACAAACCCGCCCACTCCTCTCGTCCTAATCAGCCTCGGGCGCTTCCGGGAACTCTTGCGGCCCCTCGCTAGCTGCTGTTTCGGATGCTTTTTCTGCCTCCGCAGACGGATTCCTGCGCATCCCCCTGCTCCAGCTGCGGATTCCGGCTAACGCGTTGAAACCGCGTTCCCCGGCGCCCTTAAAGCGTCGTCCCAAAGTGATATATTTGATAAAATCGGGATGATCAGGCGTCAACTCCCCACGATCAATGGCTTCCGCGACTCGTTGCCGCCAAGTCTCGAAGTCCTCTCCGGGCGTGCGGGGCAATTCTTCGGTTTCCTGGGCGGACAGGGACACTTCGAGCTTGGGGCGCAGCCCACACGCCGCCCGGCGCACCTCCATTTTCGCTATACCCTCTGCAAATTCCTCCTCCGTCCATTCAATCTCGCTGACTAATAATTCTATCGCGCGTTCCCGTGTGGCTGGCGCCGCAAAAGTTTCCACCAGCTCCGCAGGCACATAGGCTTTGGGCTCCGGCAAATTCTGGATATACACAAACAAGCGTTCCGCAATTTCCCGATGTTGCGGGACAACAAAATCCTCCACACAGAGGCGCGCCGCCAGCGTCTGCGCCCGGGACAGATTATGCAGCGCGGACACGAGCAACGCTTCCTCCAGCACATACACGCCGCGCTCGATATCCCCCACCGCTTGCAAAAGCGCCTCTGTAATCTGTCCCCGATCATAACGCGCCCGGGCCGGGGGCCGCCCCGGCAGCTCCGCATAACGGCGACGTAATTCCGCCCGGAGCACACGGCTTAACTGCTCCGTCCGCTGCAAATTCCCCTGCGCCCAGCGCGCCGCCACCCGATCCAAAAGCTCCTCCCGGCGCGTGCGATCCCGCACCTTGAGCAGCGTATTAACGGCTTCCTTCACGGCCCGCAGCCGCCCATCCGGATGGCTCATATCGTGGCGCTCAAACGCCATCATAATTTCGTATTCCGGAAAGCTCAGCGCCTCCTGCAGACAACGCGCAAACTGCTGCGGACCCTGCGCGCCGCGCACACATTCATCCGGATCCTGCCCGGGCGGCAACAGCGCCAGGCGCACGGAAGCCTCCGTCGACTCAAACAACGCTATATTGCGCAACGCCGCCCGCATTCCCGGCGCATCCGCATCATAGACAAAGATGATATGCTCGGCATAGCGAGAAAGCAGCTTCAAATGCTCTTCCGTCGTGGCCGTCCCCAAACAGGCCACGACATTGGCAAAGCCCGCCTGAACAAGGGCAATGACATCCATATAGCCTTCCACGACAATCGCCACGCCACTTTGAGTGATGGCAGGCCGCGCCCGCGGCAGGCCATACACCGTCGCGCCTTTTTTGAACACGGGCGTGTCGGGGCTGTTGATGTATTTCGCCGGATCCTCTGGATCCAGAGCCCGCCCTCCAAATGCAATCACCTGGCCCGTCACATCCTGTATCGGAAAAATGACACGATGCCGAAACACATCATAATAGCCCTCGCCAGACGAACGGGGCTTGATCAGGCCAGCTGTCATTAACAGGGACGGACTGTAGCCCTTGCTTTTCAGATATTGCCCCAGGCTATCCCAGCCCGAGGGCGCGTAGCCGAGCATAAATTCCCGCATAATCTCTTCTGTCAGGCCCCGTCGTTGCAAATACTCGCGCGCGGCTTTGCCCTCGGGAGAAAAAAGCTTATGGCAGAACCAATGTGCGGCGGCGGCGTTCACTTCCAGGACAGCTTTGCGCTCCTGGCCCAGCCGTTGCGCCCCCGGGCTGGGCCGCCACACCACCCCAGCGCGCTGAGCCAGGCGTTCAGCAGCCTCCGGAAAAGACAGCCCCTCTATTTGCATTATGAAGGAAAAGATGTCGCCCGCAGCGCCGCAGCCAAAGCATTTCCAGTAGCCCCGTTCCGGATCCACAAAAAACGAGGGCGTCTTTTCCTGATGAAACGGACAACGCGCCGCATAGCGCCGCCCCTGGCGACGCAGCGGCACATATTGCGACACGACCTCAATAATGTCCAGTCGGCGCCGAATTTCTTCTTTGACATCTTCTACGGCCATAGCGTCTCCGATTCACGGGCAGCGGGGCATAGCAACTTTCAAAATGGGGCGGGAAAGATTCCGTCCGTTTGTGTTTTATTTCGTTCTGGAGGAAGAAAATCCTGCATTATCCCAATGGATTTTTTTCTGCGCATTAAACCCTTCCCCGAAAACATTCCGTTCGGCGGGCTAAACCTTTCCAGGCCACTAAATATCAATTTAGTGCCCGCCATCCTTATTTTGCCCAAAAGCCGCAGAAACGAAACGGCCCCGCCGAAGCAGGGCCGCCTGCGACACTTCGCGGGCTACCGGCGGCTTATTCCCAGATATGTATGCGCGTCACCGTCATATCATGCAGCGTAAACTCTATGTTGTTATTCACCGTATAGCGTAGCAAGCAATCCCGGGAGAACACGCGATTTGTTGTGCCAAATTGCACTGTAACTGTGCCTCCGCCTACGGAGGCCCCGCCAGGCCCCGCTGCCGTAAAAGTGATGATTTCATCCGGATAGCCATACCGATAAATGACGCGCTTGAAACTATCGCCCAGCTTGATATAGCGATGGGGCTTCCACAGGGCTGTGCGCGCATAATCACAGCGCTCTGCCGCCACCGCAATAACTTTGCAAAAGCCGTCCCGATCCAGCACAAAGCCGAGCACAACAGGCCCTTTTTGATAAATCCATTCGACATCGCGGGCTTCCAGATCCACCCACACTGGCAGCGCCCAGATGGGGAAGGGCTGTGTTTGCAATCCGCCGGCGCCCGCCCCTGGCGCACCCGCCGCGCCCGGCATTCCCGGGCCCATCCCCGGCGCACCCGGAAAGGCTCCTGGCCCCGCTTCTGCTCCCGGCATTCCTGGCATTCCTGGAGCTCCCGGCATTCCCGGCATTCCCGGCGCACCCGGCATTCCCATCCCCGGCTCTCCGGGCATTCCCGGCATTCCCGGCGCGCCAGGCATTCCCGGCATACCTGGCATTCCGGGCATTCCCGGAGCTCCCGGCATGGCCCCAGGCATCCCTAACAGGGCGCCCGCCATCGCCCCGGCCATTCCCATTATATCTGGCGTCGGCGCCGCCATCATCGGCGCGCCAGCAGCTGCCCCCGGCGCTTGCGCCGCTGTGGGCAAGGCCGGCCCCTCACCCACTACAATCCCTGTCGGCTGCCCATATACATCCAGAATATGGATGGCGTGATCGCCTAATCGGATGCCGGCTAATTGCACCTCCCGGGCTTGCACGGCGAACGGCAATACGGCCACAATCATTAATGCAATTAACAAGCGGCTCGCTAGGAAACGCATCCGACGCTCCCCTTTCGGGCCCAAAGCCCTGATGTTTCTTTGATGCTGGCTGTCTTTCGGCTGTCTCGCCTCTCCCTCCGCCCGGAAGCTTTCTTAGTATAACATACTCCCGCCGCCTCTTCAAGCCCGATTACGCTTAATTCAGCCCTTTTCCCCGTTGATTTTGCCAATAAGAAATTTAATATATTTTTCCCAGCCGCAATTGTTAATTCCTGTTTGTCCACTTTTTATTTTAATCTAATGTGTGGGCATGCTTTTGTGGGCGCCCATTCCTATTGAACAAGCTCATACTGAAGCAAAACAAGCTCATCGACCAATGTCTCCCCAATATGGCGCTCTTCTTTGACAAGCCCTGCGCCCCGCGCATACCAGCTCGTCACAACATCATTGGGCGCCCCTGAACGCACAATGATGTCCTCCACCACGGCACAATTCGTAAACACCCCCGCCGGCACGCTGATTGTCTGTCCTGTGGCAACGATTCTAAAGCTGTGCTGAGGATCAAATGGATCCGTCCACATTGTCCCCACGGCCACCGGATTTTTCAAAATATAATAGCCCGGATCTGTCAAACTATCGCGTCGCAGCAGCCCCTGGGCATTGTGGCGCACATAAATGGGCGGCGAAGGCTCCCCGCCTTCATATTGCGAGATGACTTCAAACCACTGACTTCCCCCGATCGACACAGTGCGTGTTATTCTGACCGTATCTTCCGCGCTTATCGCCGCCGGCTGCAAGCCTCGCGGCCGGCTCCACAAGCTTCGCCGCAACAAATTCTGCAGACGCTGTCCCGCTTCCTGTGTGTAATCTGTATACCGATAACGCCAGACATTGCCCACCGCGAGCGGCAAATAGGCTTCCGTGCCCGATTCCCCCTCAAAGGATCCTCCCCCACATCCTCCTGACAAAATCATCCCAGCTAAGCCCCAAATCAAAAACAACTTAAAAAGATGCCGCATATTTTCTCCTCAACTTCTGGACCGCGATGTTGGACCCAGATTTTTTGACATTTTTCCTCTTGCTGAGTTCCCTGAGCATCAAAGATGTCAGAACTTTTACACTAGCATCAGCACTTTGATCACATCAGCCCCCCCTGCCCGCGCCACGGCAAATGCCTCCGCATAACTTTGCAGCGGGAAGCGATGTGTAATCAATTCCCCTAATCGGATGTGGCCTTGTTCAATCAATTTTATTGTATGAGGATAAACATGCGGGCTGCCGCGCAGCCCAATAATCGTCTGTTCGCGATGAATGATTGTTTCTAAGCCATAGCCAAAAGGCTCCCGCGCGCTGAGGCCCACGAGAGCAATGCGGCTTCTGTAGCCGCCAAGAAGAAGCGCATCCCGAAAAGCCGCTTGCGTGCCGGCGGCTTCAATGACAATGTCAAAAAGCCTGCCCTCCGTCATTTCCTCAGCGGCCTGCAATAAATTCATTTCCCGGGAATTGACAACAGCATCCGCCCCCAGCCGCAAGGCCAATTCTAATTTGGGCTGACTGCGCGACACAACGCAAACATATTGCGCCCCGAAAGCTTTCGCCGCTTGCAGGGCGCATAAGCCAATCGTGCCTGCCCCGACAATCGCCACGCGCTGGAGCGGGCTCACGCCCGCCTGCTGGCAGGCATACACGCCTACAGTAGCCGGCTCCACAAGCGCCGCCTGTTCCGGCGCAATTCTCTCCACACGATGCACAAAATCCGCTGGATGAACATGATATTGCCGCAGGGCGCCATCGCGGCCCACAATGCCTGTTTCCGTGCCCTGTGGACACAATTGATGATGTCCAGACAAACATAACGGACAGCGCAAACAGCCAATGCCTGTTTCTCCCACGACAAGCTCGCCGGGCTGCAATCCTGTGACATCGGCCCCTATCGCCTCCACATAGCCTGCCCATTCGTGGCCCGGCGTGAAGGGATATTTTTGTGTGCCGCTGATGAGCCCCTCGTGAACGCCCTCCCAAAGCTCAATATCCGTGTGACAGATGCCCACAGCAGCAACACGCACCAGCACATCGCCTGGCCCGGGCGTCGGAGGAGGCATCTCTTCCAGCCGCAAATCTTGCGGCCCATGCAGGCGCAGGGCCCAGATCATTTGTTCTTTCATTTTTCGCTCGGAGGGCTGCAAATGCTCACTGCAATATCATCTGTATGAATATCCCCTGCGCGGGCTAACACACGCGCCTGACAGCCGTCTGGGCCACATTCTGTCAAAAGCAAGAGGGCAATGAGCTTCCCCGGCATACGTTCTTCGCCTTCTATGATGGGCCGATATAAAAGAAGCCGCCCCCCTGGCTGTAAACGCTCTTGGGCCGGCTTGCTCAAGCACACTGTCTTGCCATCGCCAGGATCCGTCACTGTCATTATCTTCCCTGCATTTGCGGAGGCGACTTTAGCCGCAACGGCTAAAGCTGACGCCAGAGCATCGTCTACAAGCACATCTGTCGGCTGCGGCTTTTTTTCCTGGCGCACTGCTTCCGCTGTCTGTACTGTCGCCAGTGCCGATTGTCCTGAAATTTGATCAAAAGCTTCCACAAGGATTGTCAGCCGCACAGAGCCCGTTTTGGGATTGATGGCTAATTTTTGAATGGCCCCTGTAAAAATCATCTCCGCGCCCAGAGCATGAGCCAGCTCCTGCATCAAGCCCACTGCATACGGCGCTTGCAAGCCTCGCTGCTGCATCGCCCGGCGCGTTTGTGCTCGATCAATAATCCTCCACGCGCCTGTGGCGCCAAGCTCTACAGCTAATTGATCGGCAGCCCTCCGGCCCAATAAATGTCCTTGATAGGCGCTCAAATTCTGAAATTCCAGCACAATCGCTCCCGGCCGAAAAACAGCTCCATGGGCTCCGGAAGCGATTAGCACGAGCAATGCTATCCCCCCGGCCCAAAGCTTATCCACGCCAAAAAGCCGCAAATTCCGTAAAATCCGCCTCACTTTTGGAGCTCCTCAATGTCTGCAGCTTTGAGCTGTTCTGCCCCCTCCGCCTCTATGGCAAGGCCAATATGCGGCAATTGCACATATACATATGGCCCCAGCGCCAGATAGGGCGCCAAATCAGGACGCACGCGCAAAAGCGCAAAATACGCCTCGCTGAACGCTTTCAGACGCAGAACTTTCGTTTCAGGCCGCCATGTTGTGTCCTTCCATATTTCGCCATCCAGATAAAATGTCCTTTGCCCGACATGTTTGTAGCCCTGATATTGGCTTTCCTGTTGGGCCGCCTCTTTCAGTGCGCGCGTGCTCTGGGCGGCATGCACTGCGCCAGCGCCTACAGCCGCCCGTAAGGCCTCCTGGGGCGCGGCGGGCGCCGGCCCCGCCGGGCCAATGGGCCCCACAGCTCCTTGCGGCGCTTCCGCCGCTTTGCCAAATGCGGCTTGCAGCCGTTCCGCGCGACGCCGCAAATTTTCGTCCTCCTGCACAAGATAGCTTGTGTACGGCGTAACAATGCCAAATTTGATCGCTAATTGGACAATTTCGTCCTTGAGCTCTTTATCTTCTCCATGCAAACGGATTTGATCCAGCAAATAGCCAATCCGCCGCCCTGCCCAGATCCGCGCAACAAAAGCATTCTCCGCTTCCTCGCGGGGAAATTCCACATTATATGCATATTGGACTTCTTTGCCCCGGGCCGTTCCTGTAAGTACAATTTCTGTGGGGCCATTGCCCTCATAGCGGCCTGTGACAATGAGCTGGCTCCCCAAAAACAAATCCGGCAGCTTCTGCGGATAAATATCAAATGCTTTGGCCGCCCCGTATTGCAGCTTTACATTCGCTAGCACAGGATGGCTGAGCTTGGCGTATAATGAAGACACAGCTTCCTCTATGTCCTCCTGCGGCCGCACATAATGACTCGCTCCGCCATTTTCCTCGGCAATTTTATCCAGCAGATGCGTATTCACATCATCGCCGACGCCAAAGACAAAAAAGCGGGCGCGCCGTTCCTCGGGCTTATCTTCTGTTCGTGTCCGATTGGCCCGCGCGACATTCTGGATGATTTTTTCCACATTGCGCTCGCCAGCTGTGGGCAGGCCGTCTGTCAAAAATAAAATCATGCGCGGACGTTCTCTATCCTCCTCAAACAATTCTACAGAACGCACAAGCGCTTCGTTAAGCGCTGTGGAGCCTGTGGCCTCCAGCTTATTCACAAAATCTATCGCCCGCTTCACATTTTCGGAATTAGCCGGCAAGAGCTTTTCGGCAAAGAGCCGCACCTCTGTGGCAAATGTGAGCAGCCCGAAGCGATCATCGGGCCGCAAAGCATTCAAACAATAGGCAAAGGCCTTCTTGGCCTGGCTAATCTTCTCGCCGCTCATGCTGCCAGATGTATCCAGCGCGAAAACAACATCTTTATTGGCAATTTCTTCCTGGGCCCATTCTTGCTTAGGCGCTAAAAGCAACATAAAATAGCCCGATTCGCCGGCAGGGCGATGCGTTAACACATTTACGCCAAAATCTTTCTCTGTAAGCGTATATATCAGTTCAAAATCTGTGTTGAAATCTGTATGATCCAATTCCACGCCGACACGAATTTCGTGATCGCTTTTGCGTGTGACATCCAGCTTGTGCGTCGGCGAATACACTGATTTCACGGGCGTTTGCGAGCGAATTGTGACATCAATGACAAGCGTGCCGCGATTGGGATTTGTGCGCCCTAATTTCACAGCATGCCGAAAGCGCACAAGCCCATTTTCGCCCCGTAAAAGCTGTGTGTATTGCAGCTTTGTTTGCGCTTCGCCATGCGCAGCGATGGGAAATATACGCGCCTGAAAGAGCCCTTGGCCCGTATATTCCAGCAACGCCGGATCCCGCAATTGGCGCACAATCTCTTCATAAATGCGGCGCGCCTTGTCCCGATCTAGTAGCTCGCCTTTAATTTCCTTATCGCCTATCCAATATGAAAAGTCACTGACATAAGCGTCCGCAGGCACAGGAAACAAAAATGTCCCCTCTACAGCGCGCTCGTGGGGATTGTGTAATACAGTAGTCACAGTTGTCCGCGCTGTTTGATCAACAATGATTGTTTCCACATGCTGGGATTTGATTTCCAGATAAAGCGGCTTAATTTCCGGACGGGGCGGCGGAGGCGGGATAATGACACAGGCCAACGCCGAATAAGCGGCGAAAACAGAGGCCAGCACAGCCCCACATGCCAGACGAACGAAATTGACAGGCAAATATAAACGAGCCGGCAGCCTGGAAGACATGGCTCTTCCCTTCCTTTTTCTAATCTCTGCCGGCGGCTTCATGGATAAATGTAAAATACGCCTTCGCGTTCCTCCATGTGATATCCGCAGACATCGCACAGGATGCGCAAGGCCGCAGCAAAGGGCACGCCGGCACTAAAATCAAGCGTTACGAGACGATGTTCCAGATCCTCGCGCAGAACAACACGAGCCCCGGCGGCGGCAGCTAATTCCCGAATCGCCTGCCGGGCGGGCTTCTCGTAAAATTTTAGTGTCACAGGCGTAGCCCCATTCTTCCCCATCGTCCCCACAAAATTGGCCAATTCTATTTTTAAATCTCCCGTTACGCCGGGCGTGTCGCCGGACAATTGCACACGCAGGCGATGCGTGCCCGCCCGCCAGGCAAAAAGACGCAGGGGCAACGCCAATGTTTCCCCCTGTCGCAGGGGCCCCTGATACAGCATGCCCGCGGGGGCATTTGTCACATACAGGCCCGGCTGCGTAAGGACGCGCACGGCAATTATGGCTTCCGCTTGAGACACAATTTTAAGCTCCCCCACGACAGGCTGCCCCACTGGCCGCTCCGCCGGAGGCGTAAATATCAGCTCCATGACGCCTGATTGGCGTTGTAAAGGCAAAGCGGGCGGCTCAACGGCTTCTGATGCATCTTCCGCGGCAAATGTTCCCACAGGCTTTTCGGAATGTTCCGATTGTCCGGGCGTTGCTTCTTTTGTGTGTGCTGGACGCCTCAAATCTTTTCCCCAGGCGCCCCAGGCAAGCATGTCATGCGTCTCTGCTGTCGCGGCCTGACTCTGTTTGGATTGTCGCCACAATTCTTCGCTGGATCTTGAGGCTCCCATTTGTGTTCTCTTGGACATCTGGGCTCCATGAGAGCCTTCCGGAATTTGATTGCGGCGGACAGAGCCGCGGGCAAATGCTTTTTCTGTCTGTGGCGGCATTCCCTGAAAAGTGGGCGGCATGTAGTTCGAAATCGTCCCGGAGGACATATTCCCTGCGCCCCATTCAGTCCGCACGGGCTGCAGCACAACAGCCCACAGGACCAGCAACACGCACGCCGCTAAGGATAATCCCGCCGTCACAGGCTGCCACGACCGCCACAAACGAGATGGCGCAGGAGAAGCGCCTGCCAGTGCCTGATAAATGGATTCCGGCAAGCTGGCGGGAGGCTCCACAGGAGGCAAAGCGCGCAATTGCTCCACGGCCTCCTTGTATTCGGCAAACAGTTGCGCACAGGCCGCGCATTGCTGTAAATGCTGAAGCGCCTCTGCCGGAGCCTCCTGTGGATTATCTCTTAAAACAGCAAAATTTTCTTGACAGCGCTGACAATTCATTTGTTTTTCCTCTTCGCGCTTAAAGCGAAAGGCCTTTTGATTTTTACGGCGAATCTTTGTGTCTTTTGGCGCGCGTATAAAACTTTATGTGTGAAACTAAAGATGAGACGGCTCGCTTATTCAAATAGTTCCCGAATGTGTTTCAATTCTTCTCGCAACGCCAGCCGCGCCCGATTCAAACGACTCTTGACAGTCCCCAAAGGCACACGCAAAATTTGCGCAATTTCCTCATAGGAAAAGCCGGCCAGATCATATAGCACGATCACGATTCGATATTCCGCCCGGATTTTCCCCAGAGCAGCATGAATGTGCTGTTGCAGCTCGTTTTGCCAGATAGTGCGTTCTACGGAAGCTTGGGGATCGCAAATGTCGCGGGGCACAGATTGATCTTGCGGATTAGGATCGGACAAGCTGACAAAAGCGAAATGCTTTTGTCCCCGCGCCATATCCAGACACACATTGCTCACAATGCGATAGAGCCAGGTTGTGAAGGAAGAATGGGCGCGGAATAACGGGAGGGAACGATAAGCGCGGACAAAGGCGGTCTGTGTGGCGTCGGCGGCCGCTTCCTCCTCGCCCAGCATCCGATAGGCTATGTTATACACAAATTTGTAGGAGCGGCGAACCAGCTCATCAAAGCAGCGGCGATTGCCGGCTTGCGCCTGCACAATAAGCTCGTGTTCAGAATATCGGGAGAAATCTGCCACATCCACATTCCGCCACCTGCTAATTCGCTCTGCGCCTCATTGTCAAAACGGGCTAAGAGCTTCACAGCCGGGCCGAATACACCCGCTCATCTTCTATTTTCACACGCACGCGGGCGCCTTTGCGGCCGTAAATATCCACGCGCACAATTTCGCCAGGCCGCGCCAAGCGCTCGCAGAAAGATTTTTCCTCCTCCGGGCTGCTCACTTCCACTTGTACGAGCTGTAAAGGCGGCCCCTGTGGCACGATAATTTCCAGCGTCCGAAACACAAATGTGTGCTCGCCAATTTCGTATGTGCCAAAATCTTCCCCGCCGCTCAACACGAGATTAACTTTTGATTTGCGCGGCACAGCTGTCCCCGCCGGCGGACTTTGCGCCAGCACAAAATCTGCCGGCTCCGGGCTGGCGCGTCGCTCCTGTTCCCCAACCTGTAAATCCCGCTCGGCTAATCGTTCCGTCGCCTCCGCCAGCGTCAAGCCGACGAGCTTGGGCACATACGCCACGCGCCGTCCCTGGCTGACTACAACACGAACAATGCGTCCCGCCCGCACTGTCATCCCCGGATAGGGCGCCTGGCTGATGATGCAGCCCTCCTCCACTGTGGCGCTGTATTCGGAGCGAATGACTTTCATTTTAAGGCCCAGGGCGCGCAATTGCTTCTCCGCTTCCTCTTCCGGCATCCCCTGCACATTGGGCAGCACGATTTGCGGTGCCGCCCGCCCAAAAATAAACAGCATCGCCCCGGCCACAAGCGCACTGGCGATGAGCAGCGTCAAGACAAGCGAAGCCAGGCCCCACAGGGTGGCTTGCAAAAAGGAACGCCCCGCTACGCGTTGGGAATTTGGGGATTGTGAAACACGCGCCGGAAACATTTTCGGCAGGCTGTCTTCTCCTTTGAGTGACATCTCCTGCTTAAAGGCTGGCCAGAAGCTCCTGCAGGGCTGCCTCTAATGTGCTCAGATTAATGTCTTCTGTAATGTATACTGCGCCCGGCCGCGGCACAATGGGCAGCTTGAGGCGGCGCGCGCGCAGCTTCTTGTCATGGCGCAAGGCCTGCCGGGCACGCTCCTCATCCACGGGCGGACGCCCACGGGCTAGCCCCAGCCCCTGCAGCACCCCTTGCAGCACTGCCGCCAGGCCAGGCTCTGCCAGCCCCAGACGCTCCGCCATCCGCGCCTCCCCTATCATTCCATACGCCACCGCCTCCCCATGCCTAAGCGCCCATTCGGGCGCCGCCCGCTCCAGCGCATGGCCCAA
This sequence comes from uncultured Armatimonadia bacterium, assembly GCA_964622325.1. GTDB lineage: Bacteria > Armatimonadota > Zipacnadia > Zipacnadales > UBA11051 > JAJFUB01. Next base: position 3,079 of record CAZUOJ010000045.1, on the reverse strand, counting down.
TGTATGGCCATAATTCAGCACTGCCCGCCAGCCGCTTTCTTGCGGATCTGCTTGCACGACTTCCGCTTTAATCTGGCAATTGCGCGCCACCAGCGGCCGCAAAACACGCGGCGCACGCGCCAGAATCTGCTCCCGTTGCTCCTGCAAAAAGACAAACATTTCTGCATCAGCGATAGCCGCGTGTTTGACGATTTCGGCCAGGCCACACAGAAATTCTCGCTCTGGCAGCGATTGTACTGTTTCCAGATCAATAATCACAACGGCGGGCTGATGAAACACGCCGACAACATTTTTGGCGCGCGGCAAATCCACGGCTGTCTTGCCTCCGACGCTCGCATCCACTTGGGCTAATAAAGTTGTCGGCAGCGGAATGAAGCGAATTCCGCGCATAAAAGTCCCGGCCACAAAGCCTGCGAGATCCCCGATGACGCCGCCGCCCAAAGCAAATATCGTGGATCCCCGATCCAGCTCGGCCTCCAGACAGGCCTCGTAAAGCCGCTCCGCCATCGCCAGAGTTTTGCTGCCTTCGCCCGGCGGCACAACGGCTAACGAAATTTCCCAGCCCGCCGCGCGCAGGCCCGCCTGACAGCGTTCCGCATAAAGACCCGCCACATTTTCATCCGTAACAATCAGGCCTCGGGCGCCGCTTTGGCCCGGGCAATATTCCCCCAGCCGTGGCCATAAGCCCTCCCCCACAACAATCTGATAGGGATGATCGGCTAACGCCACTGGCACGATGAGCGGCTCCTGTTCCTCTGGCGGCGATCCGGGAACAGTTAAGGGAATGCGCAAGCTCATGATGTCTCCTAACATTAAAACGGCGCCGCTTGCCGCACCGCTCTCCCTTGGGGAGAGGGCGGGGCGAGGGGCGCCGTCTCCGCTTCTGCCCGTTGGCTATGTTCCCTCTGCCCACGCAGGGGATTAGACTGAGCGCTTATTGTGTCGTCGGCACATCCCGCACAATGCGCGGCGTGACGAAAATCAACAACTCCGAATTCCGCTTGGATACGCGCCGCGCCTGGAACAACCGCCCGATGATGGGAATGCGGCTCAACAGCGGCGTCTCCCGCAGCGTCGTGCTCTCATCCTTGCGGATTAAGCCGCCCAGCACTATTGTCTCGCCATCCGCCACCCGCACCTGCGTGCTCACATATTGCGAAGTGATGATGGGAATGCGCTCCCCGTTCGGACCCTCCACCTCGCCCACCTGATCCTGCAGCATCGGCTCCAGATACATCGTCACGCTGTCATCCGCATTGATGCGCGGCACTACCCACAGCGAATTCTCCACCGTCACAAAATCCGCTGTAAAGTCCACTTCCCGCGTCCCATATTGATTATACGACACAATCGCCGAAAAATAGGGAATCTCCGTGTAAAAGTTAATCTCCGCAAACTGATTGTTCTGCGTGATGACATGCGGCTCATTGATGACGGTCGCGCGGCCGCTGGAAAGCAACGCATTCAGTTGCGCCTCAAAGCGCCCCCGCGCAAAACGCACGACATTATTAATGGCCTCCCCTGGCGCAAAGCCCTGATTCCAGAACTCCAGCGAACCGTTGGATATGCTCCAGTCTATGCCCAGGGACTTATCCGCTGTTGTCTGCACTTCAATGAATTTCGTCGCAATCTCCACTTGCTTGCTGGGCTTATCCAACAAATCCAGGATTTCTTTGAAGCGGTCGATATCCTCCTGAGTGCCGCGCACCAGCAGCGCATTTTGCGGCAAGAAAGCGATTGGCGGCTCCATTTCGCCGGGCAGCATAGTGCTCAAAGCGCCTCCACCGCCTATTCCACCCGCACGCCGGCTACCAATGCCGCCCACTCCCATTTGTCCGCCTGCGCCTATTCCACCCACACCACCCACACCACCCACACCGCCCACGCCTACTCCGCGTCCTCCCCGACCACCAATGCCACCAACCCCACCTATCCCCCCAACTGGCTCCTGCCCTAAGCTGCTGGTCCGAGAACCACCCCGCGGCATTCCAAATCCCAACCCGAACACATCCGAATACACATTCTTGCCCCCGCTATGCGCCGTTGTGCGCCGCCACTGCGAGGGCTTCTGTGAGGGGAAAATTGACGAGGTGCTGCCCCCCTCCGCGATGACGCCCCCGAACATCAGGGCAATATCGCCCGCATCCACATGCTTCAGCACAAGCATGGCCGTCGTGATTTTGGGCTCCGCCCGCGGCGGTTCCATAGGCGCCCCCACGGACGGCAGCGGAGGCGGCGGCAAGGGCACCGGCGGAGCGGCTACTGGGCTGGCAGGCGCTGACGGCGGCGCCGCTGGCGCTGGCGTGCTCTCCGCAGGACGGCTGCTGCTCACCGCTTCCGCCGGCGGCTCCTTCGTCACAAAATACACATTGTCTTCCTTATACCAGTAAAATCCCATCGAACGGGCAATCATTTTCAAGGCCGTCTCAATCGTCACATCGCGCAAAGTGATGGCCTCGACATTGCCCTTCACATCCTGCCCGACGATGATATTGACATCGGCGGCCTTGGCGAGCATGCGCAGCACCTGCTCGATGGGCGCATCCTTCACATCAATATTAATCAATTGCTGCTCGCCTGACTTCGGAGCATCCGCCCAGGCCTGTGCGCCGATGCATGCCACAATGCAAACTGCAGCCAAACAAATTAAGAATGGGGCTGAGCGTAATGTGAGCTTCAACATTTATCCCTCCCAGCTTCCGCCGATGCCTGCCTGTCGCCGGCGTACTGCATTTGATAATATCTCGTCTCCATAGCCTTTTTATGACGCTATTGGCTTTCGCTATGTCTTTCTTTAGTACCGGCCGCTATAGCTGCCGCCCCGGCTGCCACCATAGCTGCTACGACTGCCATAGCTGCCGCCCCGGCTGCCACCATAGCTGCTACGACCACCGTAGCTGCTGCCCCCATAGCTACTGCGGCCGCCGTAACTTCCGCCGCCATAGCCACTATAGCCGCCATAGCCGCCACGGCCGCCGCCATATCCGCCATATCCACCACCGCCACCACCATACAGCCCGCCGCCCTCCACCACATCTCCGCCAAACAGAAACGCCATATCGGCCGGATCCGCATACTT
>CAZUOJ010000044.1:0-27343 GCA_964622325.1 uncultured Armatimonadia bacterium | reverse complement strand
ATGGGCATCCACAGAGCGCATTAAAAAGAAAAAGCGCGCCGCGTCGCGGCCGACTTCGTCAATGATCTCTTCCAATGTGATGATTTCGCCCCGGCGTTTGGAAAGCCGCACAGGCTCGCCTTGTCGCAGCAGCCGCACAGTCTGATGAACGATAATTTCCACACGCTGCACATCAATGCCTCCGGCGGCGATGGCAGCTTTCAAGCGTGGGACATAGCCAGCGTGATCCGGCCCCAAGATATAGATTGCCCGATCAAAATGTTCATATTTGTAGCGCGCATAAGCCGCATCAGAAGCAATATATGTGGGACGCCCATCGCTGCGCACAAGCACACGATCTTCTTCATCGCCATGTGCTTCTGTCTTCAGCCATACAGCTCCCTCTTTTTCATAGGCCGCGCCCATTTGTAAAAGACGCTGAATTTCACGGGCGACAGCGCCTGATTCGTATAAATCGGCCTCGTGAAACCAATTATCGTAATAGATGCCGAATTTCTCGACAACGCGGCGCATATCGGCCAGAATTTGCGGCTCCACAAGGCGGAAAAAGAAATATCCGCCCTCCTCGTCTTCCGGAATATGAATATGTGCTTGGCCGTCTCGCTCTATAATTTCCCGCGCCATCTCCACCACATATTGGCCCTGATAGCCATCTTCGGGAAAAGAAAAAGGCAGTCCCAGCAATTCCCGATAGCGCGCTTGTAAAGAACGGCCAAAAAGCAGCGCTTGTGTGTTATACGGGCCGTCGTTCACATAGAATTCCCGCTGTACTTCATAGCCCATAGCCGCGAGCATATTGCCCAGGACATCTCCATAGGGCCCGCCCCGCGCATTGCCAATATGAATGGGCCCCACAGGATTCGCGCTGATAAATTCAAGCTGCACTTTTTGGCCCTGGCCGAGATTTGTGTGCCCATAGCGGGGCCCCTTTTCCCGCAATTCCGCGACGGCGCGATGGAGCCAGGCAGGATGCAGATAAAAATTGATAAAGCCCGGACCGGCAATCTCTACACGCTCGCAGCCGATAGCCTCTTTGTCTAAATAATCTACAATGATTTGCGCCACTGCGCGCGGCGGCAATTGGGCCTGACGCGCCCAGAGCATGGCAATATTCGTGGCATAATCGCCCATTTCGGGACGGGGGGGCACAGCTATCTCTATGGCCGGCGCCTCCGCTAGAGGCAATTTCCCCTCTTGTTGCGCCTTAGATATAGCTTTCGCGATTGTTTTTGCTATTATATCCCGCATTGTGTGCTTCCCCGTATCTGATGTCCTGTTGCAATTCTCTCGTTAAAAATCAAGCCAAAAGGGCAGATAATCTAAAAGCAGCTTTAACAATTGCTGTCCGACAAGCAATCCAGCCAGCATTTGCGGCAGCCCTCGCGTCCATAGCCCCTGCGCCACAGACACACGCTTGTCAGGATTTTGTCCGTAAAGCGTTAATAATTTTTGTCCGGCTTTGATGCCTGCCCATAACTGTCGAGGCGTGGGGGGCTTTGTTGTGAAATGTTGTTGGATGAAATAGCCAATGTGATAACGAAAAGCCCATCCCAGCAAAGCCACTAGCACTGCCAGCAGCGGATTTGTTTCCAGCAAGGGATAGGCAATAAGCAGCGCTGGCAATACGCCAAAAAGCAACACAGTGCCGCAGCGTGGATGGGCGCGTGGCATCTGGACGACTTCCTCATAGACGAGACGGCCATAATGCTCAATTGCGGCCACAACTTTATGCTCTGCCGCATGATAGCCTGACAGCGGAGATAAGCGCAAAATAAGCAGAAAATTAAAAAGAGGCAAAAGCTGAACGAGAAAATCCATATATTGCGCCATTGCTGCCATGGGGGGAACGGATAATCCCAGCATCCCCCAGGAAAATGCTGTGCCCGCCAAATGATCCACAATCCTGAGCTCTATAAATGTGAATGTCAAAGCGAGCCCTAACATCCCGGCAATGGCCAGGCCGCTCAGGAACAATTGTCCCGAAGAAGCCGTCCCATAATTCCCTGTCGCCAGATGCAGGCCCCCCACAAGTGCTGTTCCCGATATGCGAGGCCGCTGCAAAGATACATAGCTCGGGCGAAAAGCCAGCCGTTCGATGTCCAGATATTCAGACAAGGCTATCCCTCATAACAGGCCCATTGTTTTCTTAAAAAACTAAAAGATAAAGTGGCTCTTGCAATTTTTATGACAGCTATGTTATATTAATAAAGCTTTTGTTGTTAAGACAATACACGAGCACGCCCCTTCGGGCGTGCTAATCATTGAAGGATGAAGGAAAATGGCTAGAGTTTGTGCGATTTGCGGGAAAAAGCCATCTACGGGCTGTAATGTGAGTCATTCCCAGCGACACACAAAACGGCGTTGGCTGCCTAATTTGCAATCAGTCCGTGTGCAGACGCCCTCGGGCAATCGCCGCATGCGTGTCTGCACATCCTGCATCAAGGCCGGAAAAATTCGCAAGGCCATATAATATTTTAGACGATAGCTTGATCCACAAAAATTGGCTTCTATTCGGATGTGGCAGCATCGCAAAACAAGGCGGCCGGGCCTCTTCCCGGCCGTTTGTCTTTCCGCACACGGATTATAGCACAGCCCGTGAGAGCCGCGCAACTATGCCCACTGTCGCCATCAAAACATTTGGCTGTAAGCTTAATCAATACGAAAGCGAGCAAATACGGGAGCAATTAGAGCGTCTCGGCTACACAATTGTGGATTTTGCCTCGCCCGCGGATGTGTATATCATTAATAGTTGTACAGTGACACATCGTGCTGATCGCGACACGCGCAAGCTCGCTCGTCATACAAAGAGACGCCATCCACAAGCTGTGCTAGTTGTCACAGGATGCTATGCGGAAGTGGCGCCAGAAGAGCTGCGAGCCATCCCCGAAATAGATATTGTCTGTGGAAATGAGGACAAAAAACGCATCGGGGAATTATTGGCCTCGTTTCGGCCATCACACGCGGCGCTGTCTGTATCTCTCTTTCCTCCCGCAGCACAGGAAGCGCCAGCGGAAAGCGCTGAGCCATCTTCGTCTGCAGCTTCTGATGTAGATTTTATTGAAAAATTTTCCGGGCATACGCGTTGCTTTATAAAAGTACAGGAAGGCTGTAACGCCCAATGCGCATATTGCATTATTCCTCGCGCCCGCGGCCCGAGTCGCAGCGTCCCTGTAGAAGACGTCCTGGAACAAGCGCGTCGCCTGGGAGGGGCAGGCCATCCGGAGCTTGTTTTGATTGGCACGCATTTAGGCCAGTACGGCCAGGATTTGCCAGAAAAAACGGATTTGACAGCGCTTATAGAACAGCTGCTGGCTCTGCCGGAAGTGCGCCGATTGCGCCTCAGCTCCATTGAGCCGCGGGAAATTACAGAGCACTTGATAGCGATGTTGGCACAAGGCGGCCGCGCCCTCGATCCCTCTTTTCCGCATTATGGGAAATTATGCCGTCATTTGCACATTCCCTTGCAAAGCGGCTGTGATAGTGTTCTGCAGCGGATGAATCGCCCTTATGACGCGTCTTTTTATGCCCATTTGATTGAGCGTATCCATCGCCTCCAGCCCGCTACATGTTTGGGCGCGGATGTCATTGTCGGCTTTCCCGGCGAAACAGAGGAAGAATTTGCCCAGACGGCGGCTTTTATAGAAGCCTTGCCGCTGTCTTATTTGCATGTGTTCACATATTCTGTGCGCCGTGGCACGCCAGCGGCAAAAATGCCCCATCATGTGCCCCATGACATTGCTGTAAGGCGCAATCATTTTCTCCGCGCTCTTTCAGAGCGCAAGCGGAAAGCTTTTGCTGCGCAAATGATGGGGCAAATACTGGAAATCGTTTTGCAGACTCCGGATGAAAACAAAGAGGGCTATTTGCTCGGGCTTTCGGACAATTATTTGCTTGTCCGCGTGCCTGCCTCCACAGAACGCCTGCAACAGTTAGTCGCCTGCGAGATTATCGATATGGATGAAAAAGAAGCGATTTTACAAGGACGACTCTTATAATTTTCCTCTCTTTTTCGCTCTTCTCTTTTGTATCCCGCCGATGCTGTTGTCTCTTGGCGTCTTCAGGCGACAATGGGATAATGCCCCCATTTAAATACAGCCTCTATCATCGCCTTATAATTTTCCAGGGGCACATAGCTTGTAATGGAGTTGCTGCTGCCCAGCATATAGCCCCCGCCGGGCGCCAATTGAGCAATCCGCAGCCGCACTTCCGCCTCCACATCTGCGGGCGTGCCTCGTGTTAAACAGCCGCCTAAATCGATGTTGCCAATCAAACACAAATGGCGTCCATATTGGCGCTTCACTTCTACGATATCCATCGCCTTGGGCTCAATGGGCTGAATGGCGGCCACGCCCATGTCGACAAGATCAGGCAAAATTTCCCAAATCCGTCCATCGCAATGATAGATTAACGGCAGGCTTTTGGCAGCGGCGGCTTCTACATATTTGCGCATCCAGGGGAATAGATGCTGCCGATACCAATTAGGATTAACGAAATATGTTTCCGCGCTGGCTAAATCGTCCGCGAACCAAACAGCCCCTAAATTGGGCGATTCCAGCACACGCAAAAAGAGCCGAAACAAAAAATCGCCCACACGCTCCATCACGCCTTCGACAAGCCCCGGCTCATCATAAATCGCCAGCGCCGCCGCCTCAAAGCCCAATAAGGCCCGCGTTGTCTCAAAGATGCCCCATGTGCCGCTTGTTAATTTCATGCCCGCGGGCAGCAAATTTGCCGCCTGCCACAAATCGCTTAAATCCACATCCTCAGGATTAGGCCATGGATAATGCTCAATGTCTTGCTTGCTGCGGATAATGCTTTGATGTTCCTCCATCCAGGCTTTCTCCACAGGCGCCTCTTCGTATAGGCTATATCGGCCTTGGGAAACATTCCAGCCGCCCGGAAATAAGCCCAGATAATTCGGCGCCAGATGCATGAAATCATAGCCCGCCTGATGCCAGAATTCCACATCAGCAGCCACATCATAATTATCGGCTCGTGTCAGGGAATTGCCGACATGCTTGCCGAGGAAGGCTTCCTTGACAGGAGGATCTATGAGGAATTCGCATAGAGGAACGCGATCTGGCTCTTCGCAGCGCAGCGCCGCTGCCACACGAGAAAAATCTGGCGCAGGAATCATGGCCGTCTCCTTGCCCGACAAAATTGTCAATGCGTTGCGGATAGCTTTGTCGAGACTTGTAATCAGCCTGGCAAACTATTTAAGCGCATAGGGGCACTTCGTAAAAATCATTCACGGCCCAATTCATGCCGCTGATATTTCGCCATAATTTCCTGAATAGGCAACGCGGAAACAGGCGCCTGGCTGAGAAGTTCGCCCACAGGCCGCAAATCAAAGCCGCGGGCTTGCGCCCCGTCTATGATAAGAGGCAAAGCCTGCACGCTTTCCAGGCTCCCCTGATGCATTAAGATAATGCTGCCAGGCCGCAAATCGCGCAACGCATTGGCAGCAATTTGCTCGGGCGTGGGCCGCAGCCAATCATTCGTGTTATGTGTCCACAAAATGACACTGGAATGCGCGGCAGTGGCCGCGCGCAGCACATGTTCGGCAAAGCCGCCTCCGGGCGGCCGAAAAAGCCTTGTGGGGCGCCCTGTAACTCTTCCAATCGCTAAGGCGCCGCCGCGGATTTCGGCTAATGTCTCTACATCTGTTGTATGGGCCAGACGCGGATGGCTGTATGTATGATTGCCGATTTCATGCCCCTCTTCTAAAATCCGACGCAACAGCTCCGGATATTCCTCCACTTTTTCTCCCACAACAAAGAATGTAGCGCGAATATTCCGCCGTTTCAAAATATCCAGAAACAAGGCTGTGATTAAAGGATGGGGCCCATCATCAATTGTGAGCGCCACCGAATTGTCCGTCACGGGAATATGTACAACAATACGGGCTACAGAAGCAGCCGGCAAACGCGGATCCTGTTGACAAGCTGTGAGCAGTTGTTCCCAGCTATAGCGCAAAGGGGCGGCGCTCCAGGCTGTATCGGGCAGAAAGCGCGCCACACGGCTAACTGGCTCGCCGCCCGCATAGCGTAAGAATTCGGGCGCAAAGCGAATCAGGCCCAAATCGCTGAGCATTTCCTGAGGATAGCGCAAGCCCCGCGTCGCCTGCATAAACTCCTCTCGTTCCGCCGACACTGAAAAAACAGTTCGATGCACAGGCTCCGCGCCTTTCCGATCCGGAATGACGGACCACAAATCTATATGCTGGATATTTAAGGGCAGCGCGAAGGCCACGCGCAGGGCATTTATGGCATCATATTGCACATCAGGGATGCGAAACAAGCGCGTTTTCACATCCCCGGCTTGAAATTTAATCAAAGCCATGCGTCGGCCTTCGATTGTGGCTACGGCTACTTTTAACAGACGCTGATGTAGGGGCAATGACAACAGAGCGCTCGCTAATTCTGCCTCAGCTGTCGGCTCCATTCCCTTGATGAAGTCTTCGTTGCCATTCACAAGCGGGACAAGCAATGTTTCCGGCGGCGGCTTCAATTCCGCTTCAGGGGGAATAGCATGAAACAGAGAAGGCCATAAAAGAGAAAGCGAATCTCTTAAAAAAGCCAAATTCAGGCTCCCCTGTAAAGAAAAAGAAGCTTGCGCAGGCCCCCCTGGCAAGCACAGTCCTATGATAAATATGCTGAACAAGCCCCACGCACGCATCGGCTAATCCTGATACGGGGATTGCAATCCTATCAATGACATTTTAACACGGAAAGGCCTGCCGTCGCAACAAGGCAGGAAAAGGCCTGCATTTGAGACAAATTATTTCTTCCATAGCCTGCGTTTTCCTTCTTATCAGAGGAGGCCCTCTATGTCTCAAGCCCGATATGATGTTGTTGTTTGCGGCGGCGGCACAGCCGGATCCTGTGCCGCTATCGCCGCCGCCCGCAATGGCGCCAAGACGCTGATTGTGGAACAATTTGGCTTTTTGGGGGGCAGCCAAACGGCCGCGCTTGTGTTGCCCTATATGAATTATTTTGCTGATGGCATGCAGCTTATCACAGGCTTGCATCAGGAAATTATAGATCGTTTAGCTGCCTGGCCTGGGGGCACGCCCAGCCGTTCTTTCAATTATGAATTACTAAAATATGTCCTGGAGGATATGGCTCTGGAAGCGGGCGTGGAGCTGCTGTATCACACTTTTATTGCCGATGTAATTGTAGAAAATAGTCGCATCACAGCCATCGTGGCTTACAACAAATCGGGCCGCCAAGAAATATCTGCGCGGCAATTTATAGATTGCACAGGGGATGCCGATATTGCTTTTCGCGCGGGCGTGCCCTGTGAAAGCGGCCGGCCGGAAGATGGCTTGAATCAGGCCGCTTCCTTGCGCTTTGTTGTCGGCAATGTGGATCTGGAGGCTTTGGCGGCCAAAATTACAGAGCTTACAGGTCGTCCGGCGCAGCCCCCAGAATTATCGCTCGGCTTTGCCAAAGGCTTCACTGTAGCGCCGGCTCTTGAAGCACTAGTGGATCAAGCCGTAGCAGAAGGCGTTTTTTCGCCTGAAGAAGGAGGCTATATTCAATTTTTTAGCATTCCTGGCCGCCCGGGCGAAATCGCTTTCAATTGTCCCCGCATAACATATATTAACGGGGCGCGGGCCGAAGATTTAACAAAAGTGCAAGTGCAGGGCCGCCAGATCATCCCCAAAATTATGGAATTTTGTCGGCGCTATCTAGCTGGCTTTGAAGATGCTTATCTTTTGCTCACAGCGCCTATGCCCGGAATTCGCGAAAGCCGCCGCATTATTGGAGAATATGTCCTCACAGCCCAGGATTGCCTGCAGCCCTCGCGTTTTCCGGATTGTATTGCCAAAAGCAGCTATCCGATTGACATCCATCATCCTGCCGGGCCAGGCGTGACTGTCAAACGCCTGCCTCCCGGCGAATATCATGATATCCCTTATCGTTGCCTTGTGCCGCTGGAAATTGAGGATTTGTTAGTGGCGGGACGATGTGTATCCGCAACATTTGAAGCGCAATCAGCTATTCGCATTGAGCCCACATGCCGTGCTTTGGGCCAGGCCGCTGGCACAGCGGCGGCGTTATGCCTGGAAATAGGCTGTTCCCCGCGCCATTTGCCGCCTGATGTGTTATTAGAGCGTCTCGCAGCGCAGGGCGCTAATGTTGGGCCGTAAAGCATATCATGGAATCAGGCGGAGAAAAACGCGCCAAAATCCATTTATAGTTGTCTATTCAACGCGCCCGTTGCCGGGACAAAGGAGGCAGGGGCGGACGGAAATCGGCCGGAATATAACGGCGTAGCGCCCGCAAATTGCGTAAATCAGCCTCCAGAGCCGAAGAAGCAGCGTAGCTTTTGGGCGTCTCCATAATAAAAGGCAAGGCGCGCAATTTTTCATGAGAAAGTATAATGCGCCAGCCGCTGGGGCCGATGCTGCCCTGGCCAATATGCCAGTGCCGATCCTGCCGGCTCCCCAATTCCCCCCGCAAATCATTAGCGTGTATCAAAAGCAGTCGCTGGAGGCCTATCCGCTGTTCAATTTTTGCACACAGATCATCTAATCCAGCTTGCGTATGCACAGGATAGCCCGCCGCAAAAGCATGGGCTGTGTCCAGCGCCAAGCCGAGGCGTTCTGTTTCTTTTTCTGTTTCTTCTATGATATACGCTAATTCCTCAATCGTATGGCCGATTGTGTGGCCCTGGCCCGCACTATTTTCTAAAATTATATGCGTCGGAGTCTCTGTGGCCTGAAGAACGACGCGCAATGCCCGGACAACACGCTGCAACGCGGCTTTTTTATCTCCGAGAGGCCCTGCGCTGCCCAGATGCAGCACAACGCCCACAGCGCGCCAGGCATGCGCCCAATGCATATCTGAAATCAAGCGGCGCTGGCTCTTTTCCCGTAATGTCTTATTCGGACTGGCTAAATTGAGCAAATACGGCGCATGCACAAACAGCGGCCGTAAATCGTATTTATCCAGCGCCGCAGCAAAAGAGGCGCATTCCTGGGGAGAAAAATAACGCGTTTGCCATTGCACAGGAGCGGAGGCAAAAATTTGCACTGTTTGGCAACGGCGTTCTAACGCTTCCTTTATGACATTATTTAGTCCTCCGGCTGTGGGAATGTGAAATCCAATGCGCATTTTATTGCTCACAAATCAAAAGGGCATTCTCTGCTTATAGGAGGGAGTCTTTCGCGCTTAATTTTAATTTCGCTTCGTCAGGCCTGGCCGATGTTTATGTGTAAAGAGGAAAGCTTTTTCTTTTTGCTCAATGCTTTTCTCCCTTTTCTTCTTGTTGCGCTAAGCTGTGGCGCTTTGCCCTTAATTGAGCTTTTGTGCGCGCCGCAAGCTTTTCGTATGTTGTCTTGCGGGCAGCGTACCAAATAAGAATCCAAAACACGCCCATGCCCAAAAAAGCTAAAATCGCCGCTGGCAGCCATTCGCGCCATAGCCAGCCGCGCTTATGAAGCCAAAAAGCAAGAGCAGCGGCCACTCCTAGGGCTGTAATAAATTGCAGGGCTTCCTGTAGCTTGTATAGGCAGCGGATTATTTTTCGTGCAGCATGAAGGAAAGATTGTCCCATATGTTTTTTGCGCCTTTTTGTTGCGCCTTCCCTATAAGATATAAAAAGGAATAGCCCATTAATAAATGCCGGAAAAGGACAGGCGTTTTTTTTAGCGAATACATCATAAACAATTTTTGTCATTAAGCATAGAGGGAGCCAGAGCTGTGAGAATTGCCTTTCTGGATGTATTTTGTGGCCTGAGCGGGGATATGTTTTTGGGCGCGCTTATTGATGCGGGCGTGTCAGAGAATATCCTTATTGCAGAATTGCGTAAGATCCCGCTGGAGGGCTGGACGCTCCAAACACAGGATGTTCGCAAACAGAGCTTGCGCGGCCGGCATGTTCACATTGCTGTAGAGCCAGCGCCCCACACGGCGCTGAATGCAGACGAGATTGTGGCGATTATTCGTCAAAGTAGTTTGCGGCCAGAATTGATTGAGCGAGCTGTCCATGTCATTGAATGTTTAGCCCAAGCGGAAGCTCATGTCCATGGCGTGGAGCGTCATCATGTCCATTTTCATGAGCTTGGGGGCGTGGATACAATTCTGGATGTCTGCGGCGTTGTGATTGGGCTGGATTTGTTGGGCATAGAAAAGCTGTTTTGTTCGGCGCTGCCGATGAGTCGGGGCTATGTAGATACAGCGCATGGCCGGCTGCCTGTGCCGCCGCCGGCTGTGGCTTATCTTTTACAGGGCGTGCCTGTCTATGCGCTGGATGTAGAGGGCGAGACAGTCACGCCTACGGGAGCGGCTCTTGTTGTCTCACTGGCGGATTTTGCGCCCTGTCCGCCCATGACAATTACAGCCACAGGAATAGGCGCCGGCACGAAAGATTTCCCTGTGCCCAATTTGTTGCGGCTATTTGTTGGGGAGACATCCAGCGCCGCAGCCGCCGGCTGGATCGAGCTTCTGGAAGCCAATGTGGATGATATGAGCGGTGAACTTTTTGGCTTTGCGATGGAACGCATATTTGCCGCAGGCGCCCTGGATGTGTGGGCGACGCCGATATTTATGAAGAAGAATCGGCCCGCCTTTATGCTATCCGCTGTAGCCGAGCCAGCAAAGGCCGATGTCGTGGCAGAAGCCATTTTAAAACATACGACAACACTGGGCTTACGGCGCCAGCTGTTGCAGCGGGATTGTCTGACACGAGAACATATTTTTGTGCATACATCTTATGGCCCAATACGCATAAAATTGGGCAAGCGAGGAGAGCATTTGCTTACAGCGGCGCCTGAATATGAGGATTGTGCTGCCGCGGCGCTGCAGCAAAATGTATCTCTTAAAGATGTATATGCGGCGGCGCAAGCGGCTTATATCGCCGCTCAGGAAAGCAAAAAAAATGCCTGAGAGAGCCCCTATCCTGAGGAACGCAGCACAATGAACAAAAAGATTATTGCCCTCAGCCTTTTGTGTATTGGAATAAAGATAGGATTTGCTGCTTCTGGCGAAAAAGCGATATATGTTTCCCCTCATGGCCGCGATGATAATCCGGGCACGAAGGCGCGGCCTTTTGCCACGCTTGCCCGCGCCCAAAAAGCGGCTCGTCAGCTCAAATCCCAGGGCCCTGTGGCTGTATATGTTCGGGGCGGGATATACACGCTGCGCGAGCCTTTTGTGTTGGGGCCAGAAGACTCCGGGACACGCACGCATCCTGTCGTTTATCGCGCCTATCCCAACGAAAAGCCTGTGCTGCGCGGCGCCCTTCCTGTCACAAACTTTCGGCCCTGGAAAGGCCAGATCTTGCAAGCAAATTTACAGGGCACGCCGTTAGAAAATATTGTCTTCCGCCAGCTTTTTTGTGATGGCGAACGGATGGAGATGGCGCGCTATCCGAATGTGGATAAAAAGGATCCCCATTTTGGGCAATGGGCTTATGTGCTGGCCAGTGATCCGGCGCCAGCAGAAAGACGTTCCGCGGCAGATGTTTTTGCCCGGGCGCGGGATCATTTTACAGCCACGCCGGATGTCATCAAGAAAACATGGGCGGATGTACAGGAAGCAGAAATCTGTATTCATCCCGCTTTTGGCTGGGCGTGGAATATTCTTCCCATCAAAGCCGTGGATGACGAAAAGGATATTATTTATTTGGCTCGGCCCACAAGCTACGGCATTATGATTGGGGATCGCTATTTTGTGCGCAATTTGTTGGCTGAATTGGATGCGCCCGGAGAATGGAAGCTGGATCGCCCCACGCAAACGCTGTATTTTTGGCCCCCGTATCCCCTGAAAAAGGCTTCCGCTGTGCTGGCGCCTGTGACAAAGACATTAATCGCTTTTGAAAAGGCAGAAGATATTCTCGTGCGTGGCTTTGTGCTGGAAGCCTGTGAGGGCGACGCCGTAATAATGAATAACAGCCGGCGCTGCCTCATTGCCCAGAGCACTATTCGTAATTGTGGCGGCTGGGCTGTGCGCATTACAGACGGCTGCCGACAATGCGGAGCTGTGGGCAATGACATCTATGCCACAGGCGCCGGGGGCGTGGCCATTAACGCGGGCCAGCGGCAAACACTGGAACGCGGCGATTGCTTTGCTGATAACAATTACATCCATCATATTGCCGTGTTCCAGCGCACATACAACACAGGCATCAATCTTTTTGGCGTGGGCAATCGCGCCAGCCATAATTTGATACACGATTGCTATCATCAGGCTTTGCTGGTGGGCGGCAATGATCAGCTTGTGGAATACAATATCGTCCATCACACCAATTTAGGCAGCGAGGACACAGGCGGCCTGTATATGTCCTCGCGGGATTATACGCAGCGCGGGACAATTATTCGCTACAATATCTTTCATCATTGTGGAGGCTTTGGCAAAGAAAATTCCTGGGCGCCCGTGCGCCAGGGCCGCGTCAAATTCGTCTATCCCGGCTTCACATGGGGGATTTATCTGGATGCGCCCGAAACAGGAGTCACTGTGAAAGGCAATATCTTATATGATGTTCCCGTATGTGGCTTATTCAATCATGAGGGCCGCGATAATATCTGGGAAAACAATATCGTTGTCAACGCGCCGGGCTTTCAGCTCAGCAGCGGAAATTATCCAGATTTAGATCAGCTTTCCTATTCATACATCAAAAAGCTGCGTGAACAGGGCGGCTATGAGATATTCCGACAGCATTATCCAGAATTAGACAGCTACACAGATGAGACGGCGACACATCATACATGCTCGCCAGGACGCTTTGTGCGCAATATTTTGTATTACACAAAAAATCCCGGCAAATACAATGCTGCCCGGCGCACGCAATGGCAGGGCCAGATTGTATATCTTATCCGCGC
Source organism: uncultured Armatimonadia bacterium (assembly GCA_964622325.1). GTDB lineage: Bacteria > Armatimonadota > Zipacnadia > Zipacnadales > UBA11051 > JAJFUB01. The sequence continues at coordinate 14,514 of CAZUOJ010000044.1, read as the reverse complement.
CCCCAAAGCTAATCTGGCGGGCTTTGTTTTTGATTATAATTGCCTTTTTGCGCCGCCCGATGTGCCTGTAAAGATTTCGCTTACGATGCCGCCTGATAAGCCGGCTGTGTTGAGCTGGGAGGAATGGCAAAAAACAGGACAGGATATCCATTCTTTGTGCGCAGATCCGCTTTTTGTCAATCCCGCCCAACACGATTTCCGGCTAAAGCCAGGCTCGCCCGCTCTGCGCCTGGGCTTTCAGCCGATTCCTGTCGATAAAATTGGCCCCTATCCTTCGGAGCTGCGAGCGAGCTGGCCAATCCGGGAAGCGCCTGGCGCAGCCGCCCTGGGCGATTTCACAACGGAGCGCTATTTTGTATTGCCGGGCGAGGCAGGCGTGCCTCGCGTGCCCGCTGAATTTCGGGCGCAGCGTCGCCGCGATATTGTAGTGGATGGACGGCTGGACGAATGGCCCCTGGACAATCCCCAGGCCGTCATGGAATGCCGCGAGAATTTTACAGGCGAGCCAGCCCGGGGCTTGCCCAGCGTCGCCTGTGCAGCCTACGATGAACAGGCCCTGTATATTGCCGTGCGCAATCCTTTGCGCCATACTGACAAAATTGTTTTGACAGGCCCGTGGGGCCAGCGTGATGGCGTGGAGATTGCTTTTCAAGACACGAAAAGCCGGACGCCAGGCCCTATTTGGAATTTATACGGCTATCCTGATGGCGCCTTTGAAAGCGTCACAACAGCTGGGGCCAGCCCCGCTCAGGCCGAACGCTTACGCCAGGGCGTCAGATATGCCGCACAATGCACGGCGCAGGGCTGGGATTGCGAATGGAAAATTTTGTGGGCAGCCGCAGACATCAAGCCCCAGCGCGGCAAGCGCTTGCGCTTCAATATCGGCATCCGCAAGATGGAGGATGAAGCCTGGATTGTGTGGCGGGGCACTGGAGGGAACAATTACAATGTAGCGCAAGCGGGGCTTCTAATTTTGCAATAGCGCGTCGTTTGGAGGCCCATGCTTGCGCCTTCCGCGAAAAATCAGCATTGGGCCTCATTTTTTCACATCTTATTTCTGATTGGAACTTACTAGCAAGGATTTTTTCTTAGCCGTCGTATTTTTCTTATCCTTTTGCTTCTTTTATGTAAAATTATCTGCTTTTTCTTCCGTTTTTTCTTCTGCGCTCGTATAGCGCTCATACTCCCGATAATAATAGCGATAATAATAATCCGTAGAGCTGAGCTGCACTTTGTTCAGCACACAGCCCAAAATAATGCCGCGGGCGTTGTTAATCAGGCGGCACATTTCATTGAAAGCAGCTCGCGGAACTTTGCCAGTTTCCACTACGAGAAGAGTGCGCTCCACTTTCGCTGACAACACAACGGCATCCGTCACGACAAGAGCAGGGGGGCTGTCACAAATCACAACATCTGCTAAGGCGGAGGCCTGGGCAATGACATTGGCCATCCGCTCCGAATCTAACAATTCGGCAGGATTAGGGGGCAGTGGCCCTGAGGGCACGACGAACAGTCCTTCCACATCAGTCGGCTGCATCACAGAAGACAATTCCGCATCCCTGAGAAGCACATTTGTCAAGCCCAGCTCGGCGGAGAGGCTGAAAAGATGATGCAAATTAGGCCGCCGCAAATCTGTCTCTATAAGAAGCACTTTTTGGCCGGCCTGCGCCAGCACAACGCCCAAATTAGCCGCCACGCTTGTTTTGCCCTCGCCTGCGCCTGCGCTTGTTACTAAAAAGGTCCGGGCGGGATAATCAATGAGGGCGAAACGAATATTGGAGCGTAAGGAGCGAAAGGCCTCTGCTGCTACACTTTTGGGCGCTGTGGCGGCAATCAATCCCGTTTCGTTTTTCGCCATGCGGGGGATTATCCCCAGGAATGCTGCTTCTGTGTATTGGGCGATATCCTCAGGCGTGCGCAGCGTATCGTCCATCACTTCAAAGAACAATGCTAAAATGATCCCAGCGGCCAACCCCAGAACAAAAGAATATATCAGCAAGCGTTTCAAGCGGGGACTAATATCCCGCGCTTCTTTAGCCGGATCAATAATTTCTGCCGGCGAACGTTTCGTCGCCTGATTTAAACGCGCATTTTGTAGCTGCGTTTGCACTTGCGAATAGGCTTCTTTTGCCAATTCCACTCGATCCAGCAAGCGTTGTAAATGGGCGAGCTGATTGGGCATCAGCCGTTTGCGTTGCAACAAAAGCCCTAGTTTATTCCGGGCGCTGTGGACACGCGCCCCTGCTTCCGCCATTTTCCGTTCGGCCTGGATTAATTCATTGCGCAGCGCGGCGTATTCCGCCACGGGCTCCACCACTGTCTGGACAATTGTTTCCGGCTCTTGGGCTAATTGAGCTTGCAATCTGTGTAATTGTTCTTTTAATTCTTGCACGGCCGGCCATTGATCTGTATAGCGAGCCTGCAAACGCGTTAATTCGGCTTGCGTTTCCTGCCAGGCCTGGCGCAAATGTTCCTTACGGGGATTGACAGCTTCTTTGTTGATTTTGCGATACGGCGGCGTGTGGGCCAGGCGCTGCTGCAATTTTTGCCATTCATTTTGGGCAGCCCGCCACACGGCTTCCGCTTCCGCAATTTGCTCCTGCGCCGCGCGCAATTGCTCCAGCAAATTTTTCGTTTCTTCTTCAGGCAGAATAAGGCCCGCGCGCTGTTGAAAAGCCGCTGCTTCCGCCTGCGCCTGATTCAGCTCTTGACGAGCCTGCTTGGAAGCCTGCACAAGAAACTCATAAGCCGCCGTCGCCTCTATCTGGCGCAGTTCCTGTGTTTTTTTAAGGAAGGCTTTAGCTACGGCATTGGCGAACTCTAGCGCATATTGCGGATTGGAATGCTTGGCTTCAATTTTCAGCAAATCCGGCGGCTCAACGGATGTGGCAATGCTGTGGAGGATTTCCGCCCCCGAGACTGCGGCGAGGCTGCTGTTTGCTTTTTCACGCAAAATTTGGGCAGCACTTTCCGCACATTCTGAACTGCCGGCGATTCTAGCTAGTGTTTCCAATTCAATGGGCGAATATTCCGGCATCTGTAGGGGATTGGCTTCGCCCACCCACACAAAAGGAGTCTCCTGGCGCCGGACCAAAAGAGTAGCTGTGGCTTTATACAGTTTAGGGGCAAAAACAGCGTACAGGCCGCCCAGACACAGAACACACAGGGTTGTTGCGCCTATCAGCCACTTTCTTTTAAGCAAAAGACGCAGATAATGCAATTCGTCGGTGTGTTGCCTCTGCGGCCTGTCTTTATGAGCAGCCATGAATCAGTCCTCTGTTTTTTTACGGGAATACTATTCTGAAGTAAAGACAAGACAATATTTGGGCTGTGATACGCTAAACAAACTATACATGTATTTGTTAATCTTCGTCAACATGAAAGCACTTCCATCTCAGTTGTGGATATCCTGGGCTATAGCTTGGAGCTTATGGGGGAGCTTATCTTTTGTAGCGGCCGCACAATTGCTGCCGGCGTACGGCGCCGAAGGGGCGGATTTCGTTTTTGTCTCCAGCCGACAGCTTTGCTTAGGCCGTCTGGAAGATAACGCCGAATTGGAAGGCGACAGCCTGTATACAGGCTTTCAAGCCGTGGCTTTTTGCCAGGGCCAGCTTTTTGGCGCCCAAAGCCGGCACATATGGCTTGTGCAAGCAGGGCCCCATAAACGATTAAAAGGCTTGATGTCAGCGCCGATTCGCGCGATGACAGGCGTGAGCGGCTTTATTGTTTTAGTGTTGGGGGGCTATTGGGACGATGGGCGACTGCGAGAAGCCTGTGTGTGCTTATGGGATCCCAGGACAGGCACATGCACAAAGATAGATAGAGTGCCCACAAGCTGGAATCCATTTTTGTTAAGAAGTTTCCACACGAACAGTGGCGCCAGCAATTGGCTGCTCATCGGGATGTATAAGCGGGCGCCTTTTGATCCTATCTTACGGCCGCGCCCCTTCGTATATCGGCTGCAAGCAGAGACATTGGCCCCCGTGTGGAAGGGGACATGTTTTGCGCGGCCCTGGCAGGATGTTGTCTGGGGCCAATTTGGGCTTTCCAGTGTCCCTCAGCTGGCTGTTCTGGAGCGCCTTCCGGGCGTGGCGGGATTAAAACGCATCACAATTTATGTGTGGACAGGCACACGCATGCTGGGCAGCGCGATGAGCCCGGCCTGGCCCGGGGGAAATACTTTACAATATGTCAAGGAGCGCCGATTAGGCGCCTGGGAATGTCGCAATCGCCGCTGGCGGCTTCTTTTATGGGAAATTGCTCCCGCGAAAGATAAAGAAGACATGTATTCTCTTACAATCGCTGCCCGCAGCGCTTTCATATCCCCGCGCCCCCTGGCCTGGACCGTTATAGAAAAAAACGGCGTCCTGTGGCTTGTTTATGCCCGCACACAGGAGCGATTAGTGGCGTCGCCGCTGCGTGAAGAATAGCTTGCGTATTCAGTACGCACAGCGTAAAATGCAACTAGGACTGCCAAAGGAGGCCAATTTTTTAAGATGAACACACGGCTTATTTTCGGCAGCATAATGCTTGTTTTGCTCATTATAGGGCTAGCCTCTTGCGGGGGAAATAATATGAACAATAGCGACGATGTATGGAGAGGAGAAGAGCAGCCCGGAATTTATCAGGGCGGGCCGCCGGCCAGCGGAGGCTCCGGCGGATCCGCGGGAGATGGCGCAGGCGGGGGGCTTGTGCCTCCAGCGCCCCCCAGCTCGGGGGGCGGCGCCGGAGGAAACAGCGAGCTGCCGCCTCCTCCGCCCATCTGATTGCAGCTCGTTTTGATTGTGCCTGTGGAGGCCCGACGGAAAGCTCCGTCGGGCTTTTGTAATGGGACTAGGAGCAGGATATGGAGTTGGAAAAGAGAATTTGCTTTTTCACAAATTCTTTTCGTTCAACATGTTTGCGTGCAGGAGAGCAACAATGACAGAGCCATTGAATGTGCGCAAATCGATGGAATTGTGGCAGCGCGCGGAGGAGCTTATTGCCGGAGGCTCCCAGACAAATTCCAAACGGCCCAGCGCGTTTGCGCCCGGCGCCTATCCTATTTATGCCGAGCGCTCGCAAGGCTGCCGTATCTGGGATATAGATGGAAATGAATACATTGATTATGTGCTGGCGCTGGGGCCCATTGTGCTCGGCTATTGCTATCCGGCAGTGGATGAAGCCATTCGCCAGCAGCTCAGCAAAGGCATCATCTGGGGCTTGTTGAGTCCTCTGGAAGTGGAATGCGCGGAATTGATGTGCGAAATGATTCCGTGTTGTGAAATGGTCCGCTTCCTCAAGGGCGGGGCAGAAGCGACATCTGCCGCCGCTCGCATTGCCCGCGCCTACACGGGCCGCGAAATAATTTTAAATAGCGGCTATCGCGGCTGGAGCGATACATGGACAGCCGCTCATGAGCCGCCATTGGGACGGGGCGTGCCGGAATGTTTACGCGGGCTTGTGAAAAGCTTTCCCCGGGATGATTTGAATGTTCTGGAAGATATGTTGAAAAAATGGGGAGATAAAGTGGCGGCTGTATTTGTGGATGAGGCCGGCGGCAGCGAAGCGCCTGTGGAAGTCGTGCGAGGCCGCCGTGAACTCTGTGATAAATACGGCGTGCTGCTTGTGTATGATGAAATTGTGACAGGCTTTCGGATGGCTCCGGGCGGCGCCCAGGAATATTATGGCGTGACGCCGGATTTAGCCTGTTTTGCCAAAGGCATCGCGAATGGCATGCCCCTGGCGGCTGTGTGCGGGAAGAAAGAGATTATGCAAATCGCTAAAGATTTGCTGATCAGCATCACATACGGCGGGGAAGCTCTTTCGCTGGCGGCAGCGATTGCCTGTATGAAGGAATATCGCGCCCAGCCTGTGCATGAGACAATCCGCGCTATGGGACAAAAGCTTGTGGACGGCTTTAATGCCCTTGCCAACAAACATGGCGTGTGTTTCAGGGCATCGGGCCCTGTGATGATGAGCGCCCAGCAATTTACATATGACGATCCGCAATTAAATCAAGATTGCTGGACATTGCTTTTGCAAGAGATGGCTCAACGGGGCGTGCTTTTGCGCCGCGGCGGGCTGATGTTCGTGACCTATAGCCATGACGAGGAGGCCGTGGCGCACACTCTATCGGCTCTGGACGAGGCGCTGGCTGTTGTGAAAGAAGCAGTGGCGAGCGGCGATATTAAAAAATATTTGCGCACATCGGATGTCCAGCAAAGCTTTCGGCGTTTTTGAAAGCTTGGCCGCAAAGCAAGCGGACAAATGATGTACTTCGTCATTTTCGTTTTGAAAACAAAGCAGCACATTATGACAAAAGCACACAAGATGTTTCAGAAACGGAGATGAAAATGCGCTGGATCATTAGCTTCTTTTTGTCTCTTTTGTCCGCAATGGCTTTGACGGCAGAAGCAGGGCCTGTAGCATATTGGCGTTTTGATAAAGCGGGGCCTGACATCGAGGATTTGTCGGGCCATGGCCACACGGCGAAGCTGACAGGAGGAGAAATTCGCTTTGAAAACGGCAAAAGATTTTTACATCTGGATGGCCAGACAAAAATAGAAGTGCCCTCCGCGCCGGCGTTGTGTGTCCAGCCGGGCTTTTCCTTGGAAATGCGAGTGCGGATTGCAGACATCACAGATGGGCGGCTGCTGGCCTTCAAAGACGGCGAATATTTATGGCGTGTGGATTGGCCTGTAGAGGAGAGCCGCCTTTCGTTTTTTGTGAATCTCGCCGGGAGCTGGGAGCCGCGTGTTAAAGCTTTTCCGCCCCCTGTAAATCAATGGCTGCATCTTGTGGCGAGCTGGGATGGCCAGCAATTGAGCTTATGGATAAACGGGCTGCCCTATGTACAGAATCGCTGGGGGGAGCCGCCTGCCCCAACAACAAATCCTTTGTTAATAGGAACAGCAACAGGCTACGGCCAGGGCCTGATCGGCGATCTGGAATATGTGAAGATATATCGGCACGCATTATCAGCGGCGGAAATCATTCGCGCGGCATATGCGGCGGCGGGGCGAACGATCTCCCCGCCCTCAAGCCAAAGCCAATTTGATTTTACGCAAGGAGGCCAGGGCTGGCACGCGCTGGAAGGCACAACAGTACAGGCTTCGCCCTCAGGGCTGATTGTGGGCTGTGAGAAGCTGGCGGCGGGAATTATTCATAACAATTTGCAAGTCCCCATTGGGCAGCGGGATTATGCTATCGTGCGATTTGCCGTGAATCGGGGCGCCACAGGAACATTGATTTTTGTCACAAGCCGCGGCGCCGGGCAAATCCGCTTTCCCCTCAAGCCTGACGGGCAGATGCACACATACATTCTCGAGCCCTGGGAATATCCTGGCTGGGAGGGGACATTACAGGCGATGGCGCTTTTGCCATCGGAGCGGCAGGGCTCGACGGCGCGGATCCAATATCTGCGCCTCTCTGAGAAGTTGGAAGGGGAAGGCGAATTGAGTCTGCGGGGGCTGACGACAGAATCCACATTGCCTCGCGCGGGCCGCTCTGAAAAAATATGTGTCACGCTGCGCAATGCGGGAGGCGCTGTGCAGGGCGTCAAAATTACGCTCCGTGTGCCTGCAGGTGTGGAGCTGCTGGCGCCGGCGACGCAAATTGTGCCGCGTCTTGCTTATCAAGAGGAAAAGGAAATTGCCTGGCCATTGCGCGTGCGCCAGCCCGGAAAGATAGAAGGCGTTGTTACAGCGCAGGGGCCACAGACGAATCTCGTGTCAATCCGCAGTGCGCTGTTGTTTGGGCCGGCTGTGCGGCTGCCGAAAGCGGATTATGTGCCGCCGCCGCAGCCCGTAGACACAGGGCCGTATCAAATCTGGACGCATTATTGTCCGCTCTGGAAGCAGGGCACGCATTATGGCTGGCAGCTTATTGAGCCCTGGCCTGAACGCAAGCCTGTCCTGAGCTTTTACAATGAAGGAACGCCGGAAGTGGCCGACTGGCATATCAAATATTGGCGGGAGCACGGGATTTCAGCTGTCATATATTGCTGGTATCGGGCAAATCTCAACGGCCCTGTTAAGCAATCGCTGGGCCATGCCATCCATGACGGGCTGCTGAAAGCACGCTATCTGCCCCTGATCAAATTTGGCATTATGTGGGAAAACGGCTGTGGCAAGGGCGTAGGCTCAGCCGAAGATTTGCTGGAAAATGTGCTGCCCTTCTGGCTGGACAATTATTTCACGCATCCTTCATATTTGAAAATAGACGGCAAGCCTGTACTGTATATATGGGTGCCGGGCAATGTGACGCGGGATTTGGGCGGCAGCGATAATGTGCGTGCGACTTTTGAGAAGATGAGACAAAGATGCCGCGAGCGGGGCCTGGCGGGGCTGTACATTGTGGGCTGCTGCGGGCGCGCCGATCGGACGACATTAGAGCGGATGAAAGCAGAAGGCTGGGATGCTTCCTCCGCATACGGCAATAGCTGGACATATCCCGCCAGCACTGTGGAGGAAGGCAAATTAAAATATGCGCCGTATGAAGAATTTGTTCTCCAGCAGGAAGCAATCTGGAAAGGCAAGCAAGAAATTAATGCTTTGCCCGATATCACGACCATCATGATGGGCTGGGATGCGCGCCCCTGGAGCTCGTCAGATTTTTATTGGGCGGACAATACGCCCGAAAAGTTCCGCGAGCTATGCCAGCGTGCTAAAGCCCATCTGGATAGCCGTTCTGATCCAGGGCCAGAGCGCCGCACTGTCATTTTCTGTTGCTGGAACGAATTTGGCGAAGGCCATTATATTGAGCCCACGCGTGGCTATGGCTTTTCCTATCTGGACGCCATTCGGGACACATTTTCCCGGGCGCCCCAAAAACATGTAGATTTGGCTCCGGAAGATGTGGGCCTCGGGCCTTATGATTCCTGGTATCGGGCAGCCAAACAAGCCGGGCCAGCGCGCGTGTGCGAACAATCCTCCTGGCGGGGGGCGGAGCTTGCCCAATGGAAAGCGATGATGGGCATCGAGGATTTAGCTGTTCAGGAGGGGATTTTGTCGTTCACGGCCCTGACGCGCGATCCTGCGCTGGCGTCGCCGCCCTTGCGGCTGCGCAGCAATAGATTTACACGTTTTGTAGTGGAAATGCGTGTCAGCAAAACAGGCACAGCCCAGATTTTCTGGACGAACGCTCTTGTGCCCAATGCGACAGAGAAAGCCAGCGTGCGCGTGGAGGCTGTGGCTAATGGCCAATTTCAGCGGCTGGAATTTGCCGTAAGCGCAAATGAGACATGGGGCGGGCGCCTGAAAAGCCTGCGCTTTGATCCCACGGATCAAGAGGGCGCCCGTGTGGAAATACGTTATATGGGCCTGGAATAAACAGAAGTTCATATTTAGCAGAACACATTTGCTGGAACTGTCTGGATGTGTACACAATTGCCGCAGGGCTTTGGCGGACGCCAGCCACGAAAATGAGTCTTATCGTTCAGGGATGTCAGCGTGGAAGAACAGGCGCCACAGAAGAGATATTTTCTGGCCGTCGATGGCGGCGGCTCCAAAACAGATGCTGTATTATTGGCGGAAACGGGAGATGTATTGGGCTGGGGACGCGGCGGGCCTGTACACTCCTTTTACAGTTCCCCGGAGGAAGTGCGCGCTTCCTTTGAACAGGCGATTAAAGCGGCCATCGGCGCGCATACATATAGGGAGCTGTATGTGGCGGGCGCGCCGCCCACGCGTTATGTCAAGGAGCTTGTGGAGCGCTTCGCCCAACGCGTCGAATTTGTCGCCTGTGGCGAAATAGACACGGCTTTTGCCAGTGTCCAGCGCGACTGGGGCCTGATTGTGCTGTCTGGCACTGGCTCCTTTGTGTTTGGCCTCACGCCGGAGGGGCAGGCGCGTCATTTTGGCGGGCTGGGGCCTATTTTGGGCGATTACGGCAGCGCCTATCAAATTGGGCTTTTGGGCCTGCGCGCGGCGTTTGCCTCGCGCTGGACAGCGGCGCGCCGGACGGCCCTGGAGACGGAAGTGCCGAAGCATTTTGGACTGCCGGATTTGCGAGCTGTATTCGAGCGTGTTTATGGCCCCGGGCTATCGCGCCGGGAAATTGCTTCTGTCGCCCGTCTTGTCGATGAATTGGCCACAGCCGGAGATCGGATTGCCATCCAGTGCCTGCAAAAAGCGGCGGATGAGCTGGCGGCTGTGGCTTTAGATGTGATTCGGGAATTGCGATTGGCCAAAAAAGCGTTTCCGATGATTGCCGTGGGCAGCGTGGCGCAAAAATCGCGCATATGGTGGGCGCGGCTATGTGAGAAAGTGCGGCGCCTCGCGCCCCAGGCGGAGCCTATCATTCCCGAATTAAGGCCTGTGCTTGGCGCCGCCTTGCTGGCAATGAAACAAGCGCAGATTCCCTGGACGCCAGAACTGATAGCCCGAATTAAAGAAACACAAGCGCCCTTTTTGCAGCGGCTGAGCGCCTTCGAAATGCTCTCACAAAATGAAAAAGGATGATGATACAAGATGGCAAGCCTGGCCCAACGCTATCTGGATCGCATTCGGCAGATGCTGGATGAAATTGAGGAAAGAGAATTAGTGAAGATAGAAAAAGCAGGGGAGCTGATTGCGCACTGTTTGGCCAATGGCGGCGCTTTTTTCATCACGCCCATTGGCCATGGGACGATGCCGGAGCTGATTCATCGGGGCGGAGGGCTTGTGTGTTTGCGGAGCTTCAATCCAACATGGAATGTGGCGACAGATATTGCCTCCTGCCGGCGTGGGCGGCCCCGGCCAGAGCCTGTGGAGCCTCTGGATGAAATGATGCGGGCGGCTGTCCGCGCTTCGGAAATTCGTCCTGGCGATTGCGTGCTTGTGGGCTCTGTGTCCGGGCGGACTGCGCACACAATTGCCTTGGCGCTGGCTTTGAAGGAGGCGGGGGCCATTGTGATCGCGCTGGAGGCTTTTGATTATGCCGCCCGCGTTCAATCCGCGCATCCTTCAGGGAAATTGCTGCATGAAATTGCCGATCTGACAATTGATATGCGGGCGCCCTTTGGCGATGCCGCTTTAGAGGTGGAGGGCCTGGAAGTGCCGGCGCTCCCGATCTCAGGCGTGGCGCAAGCGACTATCTGCTGGGCGATTTGTGGCGCTGTGATTGAAAAAATGCTCGCCCGCGGCTTGACGCCGGGCGTGTATATGAGCGCCAATCGCGAAGGGGGGCCTGAATACAACAAAGCGCTGGAAAAACGCTTCCATGAAGTGGGCTATTGAGCCAGCGCGCAATGCCCGACGCGCCGAGCCGACGCTTTTCACAGGCTCAAGGAGAAAAGACAAGCCGCACGCTAGAGAGCCCTTTGGGGCCCGATAGGCAAATAATTTTCAGGAGGCGAAAGGAAGCTTTTATGTCTGCGCAAGCGTATTTTGAGGCTGTTGAGGCCGGATTGAAGAAGCTGCGGGAAACACAACAGGAAGCTATTCAGCAGGCGGCGGAAATGATCGTGGAGGCGATTGTGGGGGGACGAAAAATTTTTGCTTTTGGGGCGACACATAGCTTCATTTTGCCGATGGAAATGATTTATCGCACAGGCGGCCTGATGCTCGTCAATCCCATTTATCCCCACGGGATGGATCTGTCGGTGCGGCCGCTGACGCTGACATCGCAAATCGAGCGGATTGAGGGCTATGGGCGGACGCTTCTTTTGGCGACGCCCGCGGCCGCAGGCGATGTGCTGCTTATCGCTTCGGCCTCGGGCCGCAATCCCGTTGTCATAGATATGGCTCTGGCGGCGCGGGAAAAAGGCCTGAAAATTATTGGCATTGTGGCGCTGGAATATGCGCGGCAATCGGTCAGCCGTCATTCCAGCGGCAAGCTTTTGCCAGAGCTGTGTGATCTCGTCATTGATGAATGCGCGCCGTATGGGGATGCGGCCGTGGCAATCGAGGGCCTGGCCCAAAAAACGGGCCCGCTGTCCTCTGTTCTGGGCTGCACGATTGTCAATGCGCTGACATGCGAGATTGTGGCGCTGCTGGTGGCCCGAGGAGAGACGCCGCCCGTGTTTGTGAGCGCAAATTTGCCCGGCGGCGATGAACATAATCAGCGCTTGCTGGCGGAAAATCGAGAACGGATCTTTTATCTGTAGCCCCACAGCGCCTGGCGCAAAAAAGAAAAAATGCCTGTGCTCCTTTTGGCCGGGCTTCTGCTCTCTGGCCTTCAAATGTGAGATAAAGAAGCGTATTTGCGTCGAGCAGATTGCCTGACAGGGGCACATAAAACAGGGGCGAAAGCTGGCTTGACTTTGTTTCTTTTATTTAGCTATAATTAACAAGGGCAGCCCGCGGGTTGTCCTTCTTTGTTGTTATATCACATCAGATAGGCGGGTTTATTTATGGCTTTAGAGGCAGGGGCTGTGGTGGTGGGGAAGGTCGTCAAATTGCTCAAATACGGCGTGATCGTGGAATTGCCGGACAATCAATCCGGGCTTATCCACATCTCGGAAATTGCGGAGGAATATGTGCACGATGTGCACGATTTCTTCCGAGAGGGGGATGAGGTGAAAGTCAAGGTGCTGGGGCAGCGCGAGGAGGGAAGATACGAGCTGTCTGCCAAGCAGGCCGAAGCGCGCAAGCCCTTGCCGGATACGCCTCCACGGCCCGGGATCGCTCCGCGGATGGGACAGGAACAGGGGGGCGGCCGTTCTGGCGGCAGTCGCCAGTCCTTTGAAGAGCGGCTTTCCGAGTTTTTGCGGGACAGCAATCGCAAGCTGAATGAAATGAAGCGCGATCGGATGGGCAAAAAACGCGGACGGCGTTAGCAGCGAAGCGAAGGCCGCCCGGGGGGCGAGCAGGAGGCTTTGGCGTCTGTCCGGGAGCCCTCCGCTGGCTGCTTCGGTTTTTTCCCGGCCCATTTGCTGATAGTGCGCCCTGCTGGGGCTTTTAACTATGTGAACTCATAGGAGTTATCTTTATGCCCGAAGTGGCGATTCCCGAAGATCCTGAACACCTCCGAAAAGAATTAGAGCGCTATCGTCTGGTTGTGGCGGATTTGCAGGCGAAAATTAGCCGGCTGGAGGAGGAGCTGAGCGCCGCGACTACAATGGCGGAAGTGCCGGCTGTCGTGATTTCGCAGCCCGAGCTGCGCCAGACGCTTTCCCGGCTGATCAAGAAAGTGGCGATGATTGTTCAGGCGGAGAAAGTCGTCATCATGCTGTATAATGCCGAGGCCGGCGAGCTGCAAGTGCTTCAGCCGGCCTTAGGCGTGACAGAGGAGCAGGCTGCCCAGCTCACTCTCCGGCCCGATCAGGGCGTCAGCGGGATTGTGTTCACGACGAAAAAATCCGTAATGTATAACGACGCCCTGTCCGATCCGCGCACCGATAAAGAGAAAGTCGCCTTGCTGCGCATTCGCAATGGCATCACTGTCCCCCTCACTATCCAGCAGCGAGATGAAGAAGAGCGCGTCATTGAAGAGCGCGTCATTGGCGTGATGCATGTCTTCAATAAGCGCTATGAGCAGGATTTCAACGACGATGATGTGCGGCTGCTGGAGATGCTGGCCGATCAGGCAGCGGCCGTTATCTCCAATGCGCAAATGTACATTGAACTGACCGAAAAGAAGCAAGAGCTGGAAGAGACGCTGGAAAGCATTCATGCCGGCGTCATAGTCGTCAATCCCCGGCGGATTTTGCGGCTGATAAATCCGGCGGCCTGCCGCATGCTGGGCCTGGAGCCCACGAGCACTTTTGTTGGCCGCCCCATCCAGGAAGTCATCCATGAGAAAGCCGTCCTGGATTTGTTTGAGGAAACCTTCAAGCAAAATAAAGAAATCACGAAAGAGCTTTCCTTTGATAATGGGCGGCATATCTATCAGGCCGAAACCTCCATTATGGGCGATGAAAACGGCGAACAGCACAGCGTGGTGGCGATCTTCAATGACATCACGGAAATCCGCCAGGTGGAGCGGATGAAAACTGCCTTTGTGTCCACGGTGTCGCACGAGTTGCGCACGCCACTGACCTCGATAAAAGGCTTTATCGCGACACTGCTGGATGATAAAGAAGGCATTTATGACGAAGAGACGCGGATGGAGTTTTATCAAATCATTGATTCGGAATGCGATCGTCTGACGCGCTTGATTAATGATTTGTTGAATGTCTCGCGCATTGAATCGGGGCGCGGGCTGGAAATCATCCTGACAGAAGTGAATCTGGCGGAGATAGCGGAGAAGGTCACAAAAGCCCAACAGGCCTATACGGATCGGCATCAGGTCTATTCCACTATCCCGGAAGATTTCCCCAAGATTATGGCCGATGCCGACAAAGTGACCCAGATTCTGGACAATTTAGTCGGCAATGCCGTGAAATATTCGCCCAATGGGGGCAAAGTAGTGGTATCGGCGGAGGATGAGGGCGAGACTATTCGGATTGATGTGAGTGATGAGGGGCTGGGCGTGCCGGAACATCATCGCGAGAAAATCTTCGAGCGCTTCCATATGGTCGATGATGATGTGGATCACAAGGCCGTCAAGGGGACGGGGATAGGGCTGTATTTGGTGCGGCATCTGGCGCGGGCGCATGGCGGCGATGTGTGG